>NZ_DALZPW010000001.1:0-511098 GCF_032017425.1 Moraxella sp. CTOTU47618
CGGTTGAGTATGCCATTTTGTTATTGTAGCACTTCTATATTTCTTTAACTATAGCTTCATACAAAATTACTTATACAAGGTACAGATAAAGGTGTATGACAATGAAAAAATCGACATTATTAACTAGCTTACTTTTAGCGGGCTCGTTCGTGGCTTCACCCGTTGTTTTGGCAGACCCTGGTCATGGTAAAGCTCAATATAAACAAGAAAAAAACTGGAAACAGCAACAAAAACACTATAAAGATGACCGCAAAGAAAACCAACGCTACAACACGAACCATGATAGAGACCGCGACAGAGGCGACAATAAATACTATGATAGTCGTACGGGTCGCTACCTAACCCACGATCAGTATCGCCAATTGCCCCCAGGTCTACAAAAAAATGTTGCACGTGGTAAAGCGGTACCACCAGGCTGGGCAAAAAAAACTAGACAATCGTTACTACACAGTCAAGCGATATAATGACCGAAATGTCTATGTGTTAAATAACAATGCTTATCGCCAGGCAAAAGTTATCAGTCGCCCGCGCCCAGGTGAAGTTCGCCTACGTGTTGACAACCGCGTACTTGATGTCATTGAAGCGACACGTGTTATTTTAAATGTGCTTTAAATAACGCATCATTTCACTGCCCAGTTTGAAAAACCCGTCTATTTAGGCGGGTTTTTTTATTTACCCATAGCAATTATTTGTCAATTTTTCGCTCGGGTGTAGTATCAACGTTAATCGCACCTTTTAACAATTCAGGATTTAGTGTTAAGCCTTGGGCTTGGGCGTGTTTTGGGCTCACGTATAAAGTTAATTGGTTCATCACTTCGGGTTTAACTTGAGTGACAGGTGTACCATCCAAAATTTTGCCTACCATTTTGCCTGTGGTACGCCCAAAGTCATAATCATTGACACCGAGTGCTGCCGTAGCACCGCGGCGGACGCTAAACTCATCGGAGGCGATGATGGGAAGTTTTAGTGCATTGGCTGATTGCACCATTGATTCAAATGCCGATGCCACATTATTGTCCATTGAGGTATAAATCAGCTGGGCTTTGCCGCTAAGACTGTTAGTTGCCATGGCAATATCAGTCGGACGGTTGGCTGAGATATCCACTAAGTTCATGCCACGCTTTGGTAGCGCAATGTTGAGTTTATCGCGCAGCGCTACCGAATTCATTTCACCTGCGCTAAACACATAGCCAATGGATTTGGCTGACGGCATGATTTTTTGTATAAAGTCAAGCTGCGGTGCTAGCGGTAATTGGCTGGATAAACCTGTGACGTTGGGCTGAGTCGGGGTGTTTTGTTGAGTAATGAGCTTGGCAGCGACAGGATCTGACACTGCTGTATAAACAATCGGTATCTCTTTGGTAGCGGCAGCCAACGACTGAGCGGTAGGGGTGGAGATTGCCACGATAGCATCAGGTTTGTCGGCGACAAATTGTTTGGATATTTGTCCTGCCGTTGCTGTATTGCCTTGTGCTGACTGAAAATTTACGGTCAGATTTTGCCCTTTGATATACCCTTCAGCAGCCAATTCATCAAGGATACCTTGGCGAATGGCGTCGAGCGATGGGTGCGCCACAATCGCAGAAATGGCAATGGTTTTATTGGGTTTTTGGCTGGCAGTGGCTGAGGATTTGCTAGCCGTATCCGTAGAGGTTTGCGCGTCTGGTTTCTGAGGTGAGCAGGCGGCTAAAGATAAACCAAGAAGGGCGCAGATAGCGGATAATTGACCGCGTGTGGTTGACAACATAGTATTCCCCAATCATCAAAATTGTTTTGTGAGCAGAGTATATCATTTCAACGTACTAGTTTGCTATAACATAAATGAAAGTTTGCTATCCTCTATACATATCATACATAAGTTTTTTTATTGCTTAGCGGTTTTTATGAATATTGGTCTATTAAAAAAGTGTTGTAAATATTGCTGTCTGAGTAGGTTTAATTACATAAAGCGCTTAATGGAAACAAAAAGACCTTAATTGAAACATAAAGAATCAAAATAATTGGATATTTCATGAAATTGTCATAATAAAATGGTATGAAAATCTTTTGATATCTTTTAGAATACAACTTCTACTCGCAGCATTATTTATCTTTTTTAAACGATTCGTTGCAGCGTTGATTAAGTTAAACATGTCTGTGCTTAGTAAAGGTAAATGATTCACAGATGGAATCATCGTACACTAACTCAACAAGGAGGCTATATGAACTCATCAAACTTGATGGCAGGCGTATTAGTAGTTGGTGCTATTCTACCTTCGGCTGAAGCACCCCATTATTGCCAATACAATAAGTCAGCTAATCCGGTTAGAGCCAATCGAAAATCTATACCTGTTCGCATTAGCGTTAGCAAAAGCGACCGTTAATCGGGCTACATTATCGATTTTTTGATATTTAGGATAGCTTAATAAAAAAACCGCTGGTAATTATCAGCGGTTTTTTGTTGTGATCAAAAAAATGATTAAGAATGTGTCAAAATGTTTCAGCTTATCGCAATCAATCACAGTTAAGCCAGTTAAGCCCATTAAGCAAGGGTCGCACCCGCAGGGATATGGTCATCTAGCGTAACCACGGTCAATTGACCGGCTTTTTCAGCCGATAAAATCATACCTTCAGAAATACCAAACTTCATTTTTCGTGGCGCAAGGTTGGTGACGCAGACCACGGTTTTGCCCACCAATTGTTCAGGGTTATAGAATTTGGCGATACCGCTAAACACATTGCGCGTTTTTACATTGCCCTGCGCATCTGTCTCACCCACATCTAGGGTAAATTGCAGCAATTTATCTGCACCTTCCACGTTGTTGCAGGCTAGTACTTTTGCTACGGTCATCGTGACTTTGGCGAAGTCATCGATACCAATCAATGCGGTAGCATCAGTGGATTGTTCGCTAGCGGCGGCTTTGGCTTTGCTAGTGCCCGCTTGCCCAGTTGCTGGTTGATTGGCGATAGCAGGCTGTTTGTTTAAATCTTCTTTTGAAGCGTCCACCATCGCAGCAACTTTATCTTTGTCAACACGCTGCATCAATGGGGTAAAGGCGTTGATGGTATGCCCGACCAATAACGCATGACGGCTATCAAAATCTAGGCTGTCAACATTGAGAAAAATTCGTGCTTTTTCACACATCAATGGCAATACAGGGGCAAGATAAACCACCAATTGACGGAAGATATTAAGCGCGACGGTACACACCGCTTGTACTTCGGCTTGTTGGCCTTCGACTTTGTTAAGAGCCCACGGTTTTTTGTCGTCGATGTACTCATTGGCTTTGTCTGCACACGCCATAATCAGACGCATGGCTTTGCTAAATTCGCGCGCTTCATAAGCAGCAGCGATGTCTTCGCCCGCATCAATGATTTGTTGTACCAAAGCAGGCTCGCTGATTGTCAGTGCCAGTTTACTGCCATGATTTTTATGGATAAATCCTGCACAGCGGCTAGCGATATTGACGACTTTACCCACCAAGTCTGAATTGACTTTTTGCATAAAGTCTTCGAGGTCAAGATTGATATCTTCGACACTGGCAGATAATTTGCTAGCAAAGTAGTAACGCAAGTATTCAGGGTCAAGGTTTTGTAAGTAAGTATCGGCTTTGATAAAGGTGCCGCGAGATTTACTCATTTTCTCGCCATTGACGGTCAAGAAGCCATGCGCGTTGATGGCAGTGGGGGTTCTAAATCCTGCGCCTTCAAGCATGGCTGGCCAAAACAGGGCGTGGAAATACACAATATCTTTACCGATAAAGTGATAAACTTCGGTGTTGTTATGATTTTCTTTTGACCAATACTCATCAAAATTTAAGCCTAAATGCGCACCTTGTTGGTCACACAAGTTTTTGAAACTTGCCATATAACCGACGGGCGCATCGAGCCACACATAAAAATACTTGTCTGGTTCACTGGCTGGGGTGTTTGGGATTTTAAAACCAAAATACGGCGCATCGCGGCTGATATCCCAGCTGGCAAGCCCTGCATCAAACCATTCTTGTAATTTGTTGGCGATAGAGGTTTGCAGGCGACCTTCTTTACGCGTCCAATTTTGCAAAAATTCGCTAAAGTTTGGCAGGTTAAAGAAGTAATGGATGGATGATTTCAAAACAGGCGTTGCACCTGAAAGCGTTGAGTAGGGATTTTTGAGTTCGGTGGCATTGTAGGTCGTGCCGCAGACTTCGCAGTTGTCGCCGTATTGGTCTTTTGCGCCGCATTTTGGGCATTCGCCTTTGACAAAACGGTCTGCCAAAAACAAGCCTTTTTCTGGGTCATACAGCTGTTCAACTGCTTTGTGCGAGATATGACCGTTTTCATACAAGCGATTATAAATCAGCTGTGAGTAATGCTCATTTTCGGGACTATGGGTTGAGTAATAGTTGTCAAAATCAACCAAAAAGCCCGCAAAATCTTTTTCATGGGAGGCTTTGACATCGGCAATTTGCTCTTCAGGGGTGACGCCGTTGGCTTCTGCTTTGAGCATAATCGCTGTGCCATGGGCATCATCGGCACACACATACGTCACTTGATGACCCAATGATTTCATGGCGCGTACCCAAATATCGGTCTGGATGTACTCAACCAAATGCCCCAAATGAATCGGACCATTGGCATAGGGTAGGGCGCTAGTAACTAAAATTTTTCTCACAATACACCTGTTATTGATTTGTTTAAAAAAATGTCATTATTGCTGTATGATAGCTTAAATCGCATCATTTCCCAACCAATGGGCATCAATCAAACAAGAAAAATTACTTTTCACACAGATATGTTCAATCTATCACTGTGAAAATTGGCAATAAACCCCACTTAACAGTGGTTAAAGTCGTTAAAATAACAACATTGGGGTAAGCAACTATCATGTTCAACTTTATTAAACCAAAAACCGTGGCGACAGTGGATGAGTCCACGCTTAATCAGTTATTTGATGAATATCATGTCAATAACCAGCCAATTCGCCAGTATGTCAAAGGGATTAAACAGCAAGGTAATAGTCTGACATTGGATTTGCGCTTGCCCGATGATTGCAATCCTGAAAAAATCCATCATGATTTGAGCCAAAAGCTGCATATCCATGGGGTCAGTGAAGTAAATATGAATATTACCTTGTTTGACAGCGCTACTGCGCCAAAACCTACGACCAAAGGCAGTGGCTCAACCCTACCCAAAACTACCAATGCCATGCCACCTGTCACTCAGGCCGCGCCACAAAGTGACAAATTAGTCACAGAAACCCCTGAACCTGCGATTGCCAAAAAAGCCACTACCCAAGCAGAATTAACACCGCATCCACGTATCGAGCATATTATTGTGGTAGCTTCGGGCAAA
The DNA here is from genome assembly GCF_032017425.1 of Moraxella sp. CTOTU47618. Lineage (NCBI taxonomy): Bacteria > Pseudomonadati > Pseudomonadota > Gammaproteobacteria > Moraxellales > Moraxellaceae > Moraxella > Moraxella sp. CTOTU47618. The sequence goes on from NZ_DALZPW010000001.1 coordinate 5,314, forward strand.
GGCGGCGTTGGCAAATCGACGACGACGGTGAATATCGCCTTGGCGCTGCAAAAACTGGGCAAACGCGTGGGCGTGTTGGATGCAGATATCTATGGCCCCAGTATTCCAAGTATGCTTGGCGTGGCAGGTCAGCAGCCGCAGCTGGAGCATGAGCAATTTGTACCGATTGCAGCGCAAGGTATGCCGATGCTATCTATCGGTAGCTTGTTGAGCGATGACACTACCCCGATTGCTTGGCGCGGTGCCAAAGCCACAGGCGCACTGATGCAGCTTTACAATCAAACCAACTGGCCAAATCTGGATTATTTGGTGATTGATATGCCACCTGGGACGGGGGATATTCAGTTGACGCTCGCCCAACGTATTCCTGTGACCGGTGCGGTGATTGTGACCACCCCCCAACATATTGCCTTACTGGATGCGCAAAAAGGCATTGAGATGTTCCGCAAAACCCATATCCCTGTGCTGGGCGTGGTAGAGAATATGGCGCTGCATACTTGTAGTAGCTGTGGTCATACCGAAGCGATTTTTGGCGAAGGCGGCGGTGATAAAATGGCAGCACAGTATCAAGTGCCACTACTGGGGCAATTACCACTGGCAAAAGGCATCCGCGAGCAAGCCGATAAGGGCGAGCCGTCCGTCATTGCCAATCAAGGCGCAGGCGATGAATTTGCCGACTATTATCTCAATATCGCTAAAAATATCGAAGCCAATATCGCCAAATTTGCCAAAACGCATGATAACAATCGGATTTTCTAGCGCGATTGGACAGTCAAAGAATATGTGTTAAATAAACCTGTTTGGGTAGCATACAAACAGGTTTTAACTAACATACATAAGACACCGCTATACCCTAGACCAACAATTGGCGTAAATCCAAATTGCCAAAGTTTGCATCGGTTTTAAGATGATAAAACTGGTTGAATGTCGCTTGATAGCCACTACCCACATCGTCAAATGTGACAGGAACGCCTAACGGAAAATTAATGCGTCTTGCTACATGCCCAAAGGGGAAATCTGTGTAGATGGGTCGCCCTGTCGTTTGTTGGATGGTACGGATGACGGTATCAAAGGTGTAATCGCCATTGTAAGCATCACTGATGCCGCTAAAATTAAATTTGCCCAGCACAATCGCTTGCTGTTTTGCCACAATACCTGATAACACCAAGGTTTGTAGCATACGCTCGATACGGTAAGGCTGCTCACCGGTATCTTCCAAAAATAAAATCCCATTGTCGACAGTTGGCATATACGGCGTGCCCACCATTGCAGATAACACGCTAAGATTACCGCCCCATAAGATGCCTTTTATCGGCTTAGCCAAGGGACGCGCAGTGTCACGATAAAGCTGAGTTTCTGGCACTTGGATACGCAGCTGGTTTTGGGTACAAAGGTTGATAAAACTTTGGATGGTATCAGTATTCACCTCTGTTTTGCCAAAGTCACTACTTAGCATTGCCCCTGCCACATAGGGGAGATGACCTTTGGCGTACATGGCAAGCTGCAAGGCAGTAAAATCACTAAATCCCATCAATAGTGTACTGCGATCTTTGAGTTTTTGCGTCAGCGTTCGCCACTGCTGATCACTTAGTTTGTTGAGCAAACGCATCGCGCCATAGCCGCCGCGCACGCCGAGTAATATCTTAGGCAATTGGTGTAAAGGTTGATTGAGTAACGCGGTAATATCGCCCAATCGCTCACTGTCTGAACCTGCAAAGCGCAAATAACGTCGGCTAATCACTTCTGGATTGTCGATATAAAATCCGGCTTGGGTGAGTCGGTGAATCGCCAGTAAGTTACGCTGTTCATCACTGCCAAATCCCGATGGCGCTACCAGATGGAGGTGGACACCGCGACCTTTGAGGGCTTCACAATTGGCTTTGATGGTCGCAAAGTCCCATTGGGGCCATTGGGGATTGATGGGCACTGTTTCCATGGGCGTATTGCCATTGGGCATAGCGCTGGGCTCGCCAAAAGCCATGTTATTAGCATCATTGGTTGACCCATACCGCTGTGAAGGTTGGCTAATCACTTGCCCGCCAATGGTCAAATCTGCTTTTGCACCCGTTACTGTCGCTGCCGATAGCGCTATGCCTGTCTTTAGCAGTCGGCGCCGTGTTAAGCCAGCCAAGTGGGTGGTAGTCATGCGGGCGTGAGTATTCGCCATTTTTTGAGACATTTTATTATCCAAACAAATTCATCGACTTACAAAAATCATGGTTCAACTAATCGGGTATGTTTAATCAGGTATATTCATCTTGTTGTTGGTATCTGCCGAAATACCATAATAAAAAACCCCTGTCGCCACCAAACTCGATACCAACACAAACATCATATCAAGCGCAGCTTTATGCATAACATATAAATTCAATAGCGCAAAGACCACGAGCGCGATTACAAAAAAAATCGCCGAGTATTGCCATTTTTTATCAGTTGGGATGGCGGCGTCTTTGTAGTGGAAATGACGGATACTAAAGCCACTAGTGTATGCCACCAAGCCCAGCACTAACCATGCAAAAAAATTCATCGCTTATTCTCTATTAATCGTTTGGGTTAAAATTTGGATGAGACGTATTAACTCAAGCATCAAATCAAGCAGCAAACCAAGCTCATCAAGTCAAGCAGCAACTCAGGTGATTACAGTTTGGTGGTTTGCTCGCATGCCACTTTATAGACCGTATTGCTACCTTTGTAGATATAACCCAGATAGGGACTGTCAAATTGCGGGTTTAGGCTTGCAAAACTATCGGTGATTTTGGCGAGCACGAACACGCGATCGGGACGGGCGATGACTTTTTCTAAGTATTGATGTTCATCGGCTTTGATGTCAAAGTATTTTTGTATATCTGGGCTGTCAGTTGCGATGACTTGCATGGCTTCAGGTTTGTCCCAGTTTTTGCTGGGGTCGTTAAATTCGCGCATTTGCATAGCATAGTTGTCACCATTTTTGATAATTTTGATTTGGGCAGGTTCCGTATGGCTGACTGTGTAACAGCCCACAAACACATCATCGCTAGCGGCAGGTTGTGATAACGCTGGCGACGGTTTTGCGCCATCGCTGCTAGTTGTTGCAGGGGATTGGGGCTTGTTACAAGCCGTCAAATTTAGGCTTAGCGCACAGACCATAGCCATACCCACCTTGGTCAACACGGGTGACACGAGCGCACGAGATTTGTTTTGCATAGACGTCCTTTACAACCAACAGATAGCAACTATAAGCGGTTATTATAGACGTTTTGGCATGGCTTTTTATGCTTTTTTTTCTTATACTGAGGGCTATTTTTTTTGATTGTTTTGCTGTTTTATATGGGTTGTTATCTATGTCAAATCATGCCTTAACGCCCCTTGTGGGTCGAACCCTTGCTTACACTGATGGCGCCTGCCGTGGCAATCCTGGTAAAGGGGGCTTTGGTGCTGTGGTGATTTTACCGACCGGTGAGCAAATTGATATTTGCGGGGGTGAAGCACATACCACCAACAACCGTATGGAGCTAATGGGTGCGATTGCCGCACTGGAAAACAGCCCAAAAGCGTTACCGATTCAAATCTGGTCAGACTCTAGCTATGTCATCAAAGGCATCAGCGAATGGCTGGCGGGGTGGAAAAAGAAACATTGGAAAAATGTCAAAAATGTGGAATTATGGCAGCGACTTGATAAGCTGTGCGAGCAGCGACAAATTGACTGGCAATGGGTCAAAGGACACGCCGGTCATGATGGCAATGAATATGCCGATAAGCTTGCAAACCAAGGCATTGATCAACTGCCCAAAAGTTTTAACAAAGTGATTAAAAATCCACCCAATCCTATCACTGATTTAGATGTTAAATCGAATTTTAGTGATAAAAACCCTGATTTTGATGATAAAAAAAAAGACCTGCCCATGAATCCAATGTCAACCGATAACAACCCAGTCCTCAATCACTCAGCGTTAACCCGTGATTTTAGCGATGCGTCTTTTGATGACGCGCAAGATATGGAGTTTGCCGACAGTGAGATAATGGGGGATATCTTTTTGCAGGCACTCGACGGTGAGCCAGCCCCAAGCACTATTCAAACAAGCACTATCCAAACAAGCAAGGCTCAAACCCGCCATACTCAAGCTAGCCATACTCAAAGTGTCGATGTATCAACTCAGTCATCGTTAGGGGGGCAGGCAACTGACTTACCAACAAGTGCTAACCCACATTTTGCGGTGTTCACCAATCCACAAGGGCAATTTGTCGCGCAAGATGATAGCTTGATTGCTCAGCGTCCCGTATTTAACGGTATTACCAGCCAGCCCAACCCGACTTTTATACCTTTATTACCCATCGCCAAACACAAAGGGACTGCCAATCGCCAGCTGGTTCTCGATACTGAGACCACAGGGTTTGAAGCGCAAAATGGTGACCGTATCATTGAGGTCGGTATCGTTGAGATGATTAATCGACGTTTTACCGGTGAAAAACTGCACGTGTATATCAACCCAAAAATTGAGATGGGTGAGGAAGTCATTCGCGTTCATGGCATTCACAATGTGTTTTTAAATGATATGCCCGTGTTTGAGCAAGTCGGTGAAGCGATTTATGACTTTTTGCAAGGCGCAGAACTCATCGCGCATAACGCGGGGTTTGACATGAGCTTTTTGCAAGCTGAGTTTGCGCGACTTGGCTTGCCCGATATCAACCAAATCGTCACTGTGACAGACAGCCTTGCCATCGCCAAACGCATGTTCGCAGGGCAGCGCAATACCTTGGACGCGCTGGTGAAACGTCTCAATGTCGGTAAACAAGACCGTACCTTTCACGGGGCGTTACTCGATGCCGAGATTTTAGCGGAAGTGTATCTGGCGATGACTGGCGGACAGGTTGCGTTAGCCATCGATGATGATGTCGGTGGCGGTGTCGGCGGGGCGACTGAGCATCAGCGTTTTAGCACGACTATCAAGCGCTTTTTGGCAAGTAGCGAGGCTGAGCAGGCGCATCTAGAGTGGCTTAACGCCTTAAAAGATAACAACCCTCAGCTGGCTGAAAACTGGGCGAGTGTTTAACAATAAAAAATGCCTCATTAAATTTTGTCACGTCATTTCTTTGATGGGCAAAATTTCATGATAAAGTGTAATTATTGTGCGGGTATTAACACTTTGACATAGACACTGGTATAGGGACGTCTTACAATAATCAGCAATAAATGTAGCTGTCATTTTACCTTTATCACCCTAAAAGCATTTTGGATAAAAAAACATGAGTCTGCCAAGTTCTAACTCACAAAAACTAACAGCCACCAATTTTGATTTGCCTTCATTGCATTTATTAAGACCTGAAATTGCCGTGACGCTACACGATGCCGAAATGCATTTAAGTGAGTTTAATGACGACAGTAGTCAAGCGCCGTTGCTGCTTGATTCCGTGGATACCTTGGCGCAACTGGCAAAAGTATTGCGGTTGATTCAATTAGAGGAAGGCTATGAACTTGCCAATAGTCTATCGGCAGGACTGCAAAAACTCTATGACGAGCGCGACCGACCCAATAATGACATGATGATGGATGTGTCAGAAGGTATCATGACGTTGGCGCGTTATATCGAGTTTGTATTACTTAAAGAGACCATTGAACCTTCGTTGTTGTTGCCGATTATCAATCAACTTCACAGCGATTTGAATCAGCCAGTGCTGCAGCTATCAGACTTAACTGCCAACAAAAACAGCAGTATCGTCATTGCCAATCCAGAACAAAATTACCAACCGTTAAAATCACTCGGCATTAACCCAAAAAAACTGGTGGAAGCTTATCGCGCAGGTCTGAGCGTAGCACTCACTGCACAGAGCAATCAATTATCGCCAAAAGAGCTAGAAAAACTCAAAGCCATGCAAGCGGCGTGTGAAATGGTTTCAAAACGTACCGACAGTTTGTTTTGGCATGCCGCTGATGCGGCTGTATCAGATTTGGCAGGGGTGTTACCGCTTAGTAACCTGCAAAAGCGGGCGCTTATTTTTGTTGAACAACAATTTAATGATTATCTACCTGTCAATGATTCTCGTTTTGCTGATTTGGTGCAATTTGCCAGTTCAAGAGATAGCCAGCTTGCCTTGCAAGTTCAGCACAAATTCTCGGCCAATACTTTAGATGAAACCCAGTTAAAAACCATGCGCCGCTTCTTATTTGGACCAGACCGTGACGTGACCAGTACGCTTAACCAGCTCATCCAGCAAGAAATTGATTTGATAAAATCTGCCAGTGACAGTTATGCCCGCCAAGTCAATCTCAATTCAAGTACAGATGAGATTGATACCATGTCGCAGCATTTGCATGATTTAAGTAGCGTATTTAAAACCTTAAATTTAAATGAGGTTAGTGCAGCGCTGACTCAACAAATTGGCAAAGTAAAAACTTGGACGCAGCCAACGCCTGATGATTTTGATGAATTGCTTGGCACTTTAATCATGGCAGAAAATGCGGCGATTAACCTGGCAAAATCACATACCCCAGGTGCGGTAACATTGCCCGTGTACAACCAAACGATTTCGCTACATCAAATCGAAACGGCTCACAACACGCTCGTTCAAGAAAGCCGTACCGGGATTGCCACCATTGAAACTGCGCTCAATGATTATCTAAATGACACCGACAAAGATATTTTACATATCAAGCCTGTGCCTGATATCATGCGCACTATCTCGGGTGCTTGCTTATTTTTAAACTTACCTCGACAAAGCCAACTGCTCAAACGCGGTGCCACAGTGCTACAAAACTTAATCGAGCAACAGGGTCGCGAGTTATCAGAGCATGCGCTTGCTAAAATTGCCGATATTGTGATGTCAGCAGATTATTATCTAGAAAGTCTTGAAACGAACAAACCCGCAGGCAATCATGCAATGTATGTAGGCTATCGCAGCTTACAACACATGCTTGTGGCCTAGGGTAATTTGGTAACCAATATGACCGCATTACACCATGATTTGCTTATTTGTGATAACGATAAGTTCGCCTGTATAGGCGGACTTCCTTTTTTTTATCGTTGTGAGGACGTGCCCGCTCAGGCCGTTAAAGTGGACACAGATGAGGCAGGCAACAGTATTTATGCCATTGCCCATCAAGATATCGACTTGTCACAATTGCCAGAAGAAATTACAGGGCAGATTGAGTTTCTGCGCTTTCGACATCTGATTGGCAGCCTTGATGCGCTACAAACCAGCCAATTAGCCAAAGCCATGCAGTTGTTACGCTGGCGTCAAGACCATCAATTTTGTAGCCGCTGCGGTACGCCCACGGAGTTACACCCCATTGAAAATGCGACCGTTTGCCCCAACTGCCATTATCACCAGTATCCCCGAGTACAGCCTTGTATCATCACCGCCATCATCAAAACCAGCGCGGATAAACCACAGATTTTGTTGGCGCATCATCTACGGGCGACCGATAGCAAAATGTATACCGTGCTGGCAGGTTTTGTGGAAGTGGGTGAGAGCTTAGAGCAATGCGTGCATCGTGAAGTGATGGAAGAGGTGGGGTTATCTGTCAGCAATTTGCGCTATTTTGGCAGCCAACCGTGGCCTTTTCCCAGCAATTTAATGGTAGGCTTTATTGCAGAGTACCAAAGTGGCGATATCACCATAGATAACAATGAGCTGATGGATGCACAATTTTTTGATGTAGATAGCTTAAATGAAAACGGCCCTATCATCCCGCCAAAAGGCACGATTGCTTACCAACTGATCGAATGGGTCAAACAGCATTACCAATCTTAAACGGATTGATTAAATGATTTGTCTTCATTATTTGTCTTGATGATTTGTATTAATAGGTTATAGGCGAAATAGGCATGAGCTATGCTAAAATACACATTGATGATTATAGTGAATAAAAATTGAGCCATGTCTGATAGCCAACCTGTTTTTAAGGTACCCAATCTATTTAATAATTTAAACCTAAATAGCCTAAGTATCGAGCATCAACGATTAATACAACAAATCGACCAAGTCCTGCCGCAAACCCAATGCGGGCTATGCGGTCATCCTGAAGGCTGTCTGCCGTATGCCACCGCCATTGTTACACTGGGCGAGTCGCATAACCAATGCGTGCCCGGTGGACAATCAGTCACCGACCAAATCGGCAAGTTGCTTGCGCGTATACCACTAACAGCTGAAGCCTCAAAGTGGCAAACTGATCCCGCTACCAATCGTCCGATGGAAATGCGAGCCATCATTCGAGAAGAAGATTGCATTGGCTGTACCAAATGTATTCCTGCGTGTCCTGTCGATGCCATTATTGGCTCAGGCAAGCGTATGCATACCATTTTTACCGACCTATGCACAGGTTGTGAGCTGTGTTTGCCACCCTGTCCAGTGGACTGCATCGAGCTGGTGCCCTTCCCACGGTTGATGGATGACGCGACAAGGCAAACCGAACAAGACGGATTACGCGCGCGCTACTACGCGCACCTTGATCGTATCGAACGCCAAGTCAATGACAATACCAATGCCAAACCTGTGGTCAGTATGGTACAAGCCAAACTCAATGATATCAAAGTCGATATCGATGCAGCAGCGGCTAAAAACGCCATTGAAGCGGCAAAACTACGCACCCAAATCAAAAAATTAGAAAAACAACTTGCCGTACGCGCTGATGACAATAAACAAGCCTTGGTGCAAGCCTTGCAGCAGCAACTTGCGACACTGCCATAACCTAAAGAGTGCATGATGGTTGCCAACATCAAACCAAAAATCCAAGTGCCCAAAACCGCAGAGACGCCGCCCTCACGGCGCATGCCCAATAAAAACGTGTTGCCGTTTTTCCAAAAACTAGCCGCAGCCATTGAAAAACCAGAGACGGAACTGGAATATCAGAGCAACTTTGAATTGTTGATCGCGGTCATACTGTCGGCACAAGCCACCGATGTCAGTGTCAATCTGGCTACCCGCAAACTATATGCCGTTGCCAATACCCCGCAAGCAATTTTGGATTTGGGTGAAGCTGGGCTAAAAAGTTATATCAAAACCATTGGGCTATATAATAGCAAAGCCAAAAATGTGATGAAATGCTGTCAAGACTTGGTGGATAAATTTGCTAGCGAAGTGCCGCAAACCCGCCACGAGCTTGAAAGCCTAGCAGGGGTAGGGCGAAAAACCGCCAATGTGGTGCTCAACACCGCCTTTGGGCAGCCCACTATGGCAGTGGATACCCATATTTTTCGTGTCGGCAATCGCACAGGCTTGGCAACGGGTAAAAATGTGCGAGAAGTGGAAGATAAACTCATCGCACGCATACCACAGGATTATATATTAGACGCGCACCATTATTTGATTTTGCATGGGCGTTATACTTGTAAAGCTAGAAGTCCCGAATGTGGCAAATGCCCGGTGTATGACGAATGCATGTTTAAAGACAAAGCCAAGTTTATTGAAAAATAAGTTGTTTTAAATAAAACCAGGAAATAAAACCAGAATATTAAACGACCAATTTTTTAATTCCAAACTTGCCTATGCATATTCATAATTTCATAGAAGTTGCGATGGGAATAAATAGAGAAAGCCAACAGACTTTGCTATAATCAACCCACTTTTAGGCTACTTTTTTACAAGCAGTTTTGTAAACAACTTTACTAACAAAAAGGAAAAACTCATGGCAGATTTTAACCAAATTCTTGATGCGGGCGATGTTGATGGCGGCGTGATTAACGTGGTTATCGAAATTCCAGCGGGTTCAAACAACAAAATCGAATGGAACCGTAAACTTGGCGTGATGCAACTTGACCGCGTAGAGCCACAATTATTTGCCAAACCTACCAACTATGGTTTTATCCCACAAACCCTTGATGAAGATGGCGATGAATTAGACGCACTGATCATCACTGACACTCCGCTACCAACAGGCATCTTTATGGAAGCCAAAGTCATTGGCGTGATGAAATTCGTCGATGATGGTGAAGTGGATGACAAAGTGGTGGTGGTACCTGCTGATGACCGCAACAACGGTAACGCTATCAACACCCTTGCAGATTTACCACAGCAGCTGATTAAACAAATCGAGTTCCATTTCAATCACTATAAAGATTTGAAAAAAGCGGGCACAACCAAAGTTGAAAGCTGGGGCGACATTGAAGAAGCCAAAGCGGTGATTAAAGAATCACAAAAACGCTGGACAGAACAAGCCTAATGGCTGGTGTTGAATTTAGCTAACGCTTAAGTTCAAAAACCCTACCCACAAAGTAGGGTTTTTTTATTGCTATTTAAGCCCTCGTTTTTTACAATAACGCCATTTTTTATTAAGTTGTTTCAAGAGTCGTTATGCAAGCCACACCGTTATACTATCGTCTCGCCATGTCGCTGTTAAAGCCACTATACCAACTAAAACTTGCGAGCAAAACCACCTTGCCTAATGAAAAGCAGCAACGCTTCGGTAAAGTGTTTCCTGAGATTCATACCCGCCAGCCGATAATTTGGTGTCATGCGGTGTCCCTCGGTGAAACCAATACCGCCGAACCGATTTTAAGAGATTTGCTGGCGCAAGGCTATGCGCTGTGGGTGACCAATACCACCCATACAGGCTATAACCGCGTCGAGCAGCTGTTTGCGCCTGAGATAGCAGCAAGTAAGGTGTACCATAGTTTTGTACCGGTGGATAGTAAAGCGGTGATTGATAAATTTTTGACCCATGTCCAACCCGTCGCCGCGTTATTTATCGAGACTGAATTGTGGGGCACCACGCTTGCTGAACTCAATAATCGTCAAATTGCCACGATTTTGGTCAATGGCCGCTTGTCAGAAAAATCTTTTCATGGATATCAAAAAGCTGCCAAGCTTAGCCAAAGTATGATGGAGAATTTAAGCCTTATCATCGCCCAAGATAGCGATTCTGCCAAACGCTTTCGCCAATTGGGCGCTACCAGTGACAAAATCCGCATTGCCAGCTCGCTTAAATGGTCTAGTAAAACCAACCCGTTGATGCTAAGCCGTGCCGAAAAGTTACGAGAAAGTTGGAACTTGTCAGATCGCGCCGTGATTTTGGCAGCCAGCACCCATGAAGGCGAAGAATTGGCAATTTTAGACAGCTTTTTAACCGTGAAAGCCCAGTATGCCAACAGTCATCCGCTACTCATTATCGTACCACGTCACCCCGAGCGGTTTGATGATGTCGCCAAATTGATTGATTCCAAAAATTTGCCGATGATTCGGCGTAGTCAAGATGGCGAACCTGCCAAAAACGAGAGCGTTTATTTGGCAGATAGTATGGGTGAGCTTGGCGTGTGGTATGCACTCTCAGACATTGCCATTGTCGGTGGGTCTTTGGTCAATATCGGGGGGCATAATCCGATTGAAGCAGCCATTGTCGGCAAGCCAATTATTATGGGGCAATATACCCAATCTTGCCAACTGATTGTGGATCAGTTAAAACAAGCCGGTGCATTGGTGCAAGTCAATGGTAGTGATGAATTAACGCAGCAACTGGCTCACTGGCTTGCCAACCCAAAAGCCGCCCAAACTGCCGGTCACGTCGGGCAAATCTTAGCAGAAAAATATCAAGATGCGACCAAGCAACAACTTGCCATGATCATGCAATGTATCGCTGATAATAAGGAACAGCTTATAAAATCAGAGATTCAAAAAATTGACCATGAACCTGTGGTGAGTGATGGTCGAAAGCTCATTGACGATTTGTAACTCATGAATTAACCATTTATATAGATTACAAATGCAAAAATAAAAAGGACTAGCCAAGCTAGTCCTTTTTTATCAGTCAGTTTTGTAATTTATTTTTGTACTTCAGATTTTCTTGTACTTTGGTTTTATAGGACAGCATTCAGCTATTTCATAAACCAACCATGACTTGCGATAAATGATTGACCGGTCATTGCATTGGTTGGGAAAGCGGTTAAGAATAAGGTTAATTGAGCGATATCATCGGTTGTGGTAAATTCACCGTCAACGGTTTGACCCAGCATTACATTTTTCACCACTTCTTCTTCAGAAATGCCTTTTTCTTTGGCTTGTTCTGGGATTTGTTTTTCAACCAGTGGGGTTTTGACAAAGCCTGGGCATACCACATATGAGCGCACGTTGTGAGCTGCACCTTCTTTAGCCAATACGCGGGCTAGACCTAATAGCGCGTGTTTGGCAGAGACGTACGGCGCTTTTAGGGCTGATGCTTCATGCGAGTGTACTGAGCCCATATAAATGACGGTACCTACTTTGTCATTTTGATACATGTATTTAAGTGCCGCTTTGGTAGTCAAAAAAGCACCGTCTAGATGAATGGCAATCATTTTTTTCCAATCTGCGTAGCTAAATTGGTCGATGGGGTTGATGATTTGGATACCGGCATTGGACACCAAAATATCAATATCCCCAAATTCTTGTACCAGTTTATCCACGCCAGCATTTACCGCATCTTCATTGGTCACATCCATTGCAATGGCAACTGCTTTGCCGCCTGCGGCTTTGATTGCATCCACGGTTGCTTGCGCCGCATCTGGGTTGATATCTGCAATACCTACCGCAGCGCCTGCTTTGGCATAGGTTTCTGCGATATCGCGACCGATACCACTTGCAGAGCCAGTGACGAGTGCGACTTTACCTGTTAAATCAGTAGTGAGTTGAGTAGCCATATTTTTCTCCTTAAGTTTTTATGACAAAGTGGTTTTATTATGACGGTTTTAATTATTGAAAATTAATTATTGAAAGTTACTATCGGGACGGGCTTGCGCATCGGCAATGTAATCTACCGCTACTTCTCCCAACGCCAGGGTGAGATTAGCGATAATATGAGAGGTTTTGACGATTTCTAGCACAGGTAATTTTGACACGGGTGCCATCACATGGTCAAATAACTGTAAGGTAGCAGGCCCTGTATAGGCTGCTTTAACTTCTACATCGGTCAGATAATAACGCACCAACTCGCAAATACGCGGCGTGCCATCGACATGGGGAATGAGTTTTAACAAATAATTGGGCGTTTTTTCCATATTGGCTTTGACAGTGGCTTTGTCCAGCTCATCATATTTATATGCCATAGTGCCTGTGGCTACGCGCACACTGCCATAGTCGAGGGTGCCAAGTAGGGTGTCGGTGTTGTCAACGGTTAATACAGGCGACGCCATTTTTTTTGGAAAACCCCACAGCTCACGCCCGCCCGCGGTAGGTCCAAAGTCATCTAAAAACATACAATGGGTATAATTGGCATGACGGCCTTCGGCATCAATCACTTCAATCACTTGTCCCGATTCGGTATAGTTACCAAAACCTGTGCTGTTGGGCATGCGGATAAACTCGTAACTCACCAGTGCGTCATCAGTGATTTGGAGTGGCTCAGGTACGATAGCACGCAGTTTTTCGGGATCTGTGCGGTAGGTGATAATAAAGTATTCGCGGTCAAAAAATTCGTAAGGACCATTCGAACAAGGTGGGGCAGTAAAAGGCATAAACGTCGCGTTATCTAAGATCTCACTCGCTTTCATGAGCTTTCCTTTTTATCTCGTTATATTATCTAGTCATGTTGTTTAGTTATGAAATATTATTTAATTTTATCGTTATGACATGAAGCAGGAAATATCATACACCCTTATGCAAAATCAATTCCAAGACAAAATTGTTATGATGTTGTAATGATTTTTTCACACCTGCATCCGCTTAATTTTGGCGACAGCAGGTTAGCTGACGGCAAGGTAGGGCTGTTCTTATGGGCTATTTTATTGGCTAGTTAACAGTGCATGACCGCAGAGTACACTTACGGCATTCTCAGTGCGTAAGATGCGATTGCCAATATGCGCCACTTGGCAGCCAGCAGTTTTGAATAATTCGACTTCATAATCGATCCAGCCCCCTTCAGCCCCAATCACCAACACATGTGGCAGGGCATTGTCCCACACTTGGGTAAACTGCTCATTGGCATAAGGATGTGCCAAAATCGCCTGTTTACCTGCGATTAAAGCAGGTAGTTCATCTTCGATAAAGGGTTTTAAGCGTTTTTTGAGGCTCACGGTCGGGCTTACGGTATCGCAGGCTTGTTGTAGGCCTTCATGGATATAGTTATCGAGCTGAGTTAAAAAAGGGGTTTGCCAGTAGCTCTTTTCACTACGGTAACTATTGACCAAGATAATATGCTGGGCGCCCATCGCCGTCATGTCCAAAAATAGACGGCGCAATACCTTGGGGCGGGGAATTGCCAAAATAACAGTCAGCGGAAGTTTGGCAGGTGGGGGGGTCGTACAGTGGATTTGCGATAATTCGATACTTGAATCGTGGATATTACTGACAACGGCTGTGCCTAAATGACCATTTTTGATACCGACTTTCACCGTATCGCCCGATGTCACTTTCAGCACCTGTTTTAAGTGCATAACACTCGTTTTATCATCAATAAAAGCGGTCGATGAGGTATTTTGCGGTAGAAGAATGATATTCATAGGGATAAATCTTAGGCAATAAAAAACCCCAAAACTTAATCAAGTCAGGGGTTTTTTTAATATGGCGGAAGCTGAGAGATTCGAACTCTCGAAGGGCTCGCACCCTTGCCGGTTTTCAAGACCGGTGCATTCAACCGCTCTGCCAAGCTTCCAAATTGTGGTGGCTATTATATACAAGTGAAATAACAATGCAAGCATTTTTTTACGTTAATGCAAAAAATATTAGCGAAAGAAAGCAAAAGAAAGCTAAATAGAAAGTTAGATAACTATGCTGAACACCCTTGCTTAATACCTAGACTTAATACTTGGACTTCATACCTTGCGCTGATGTTAAGCAAAATATTGAAGCGAAAAACGTTCAAAAACCCACTAATCCTCCGTCTAAACATATTAATACAACGGATAGTTTTAGTGCCTCCATATGACCTATTGCAGCTTAACAATAATGTTGAAAACTACCTTGCTGATACGTTATCACATTGTTAATATACGCAGCACTGCAATCCATTAGATTTTCTAATGATTGTTGATAAAATTCTAAAGGTTGTGCGACTATTTGGCTAAATTTGTTCCACAATTTTTATCGCAAATGTAACCTTATCCCAGTTTTAGGGTTCGTCAGATAAAGGAGTGTATCTGTCATGATACCTATCGATACCACGACACTCGTGGAACCCCCCCAAACCCCGTAAATGGTACCAAATTCTGTATGTACAAGTGATTATCGCCATTGTACTGGGTATCTTGCTTGGCGTCTTTGCCCCAGAAATGGGCGAGGCAATGAAACCACTGGGTGACGCATTTATTAAATTGGTTAAAATGATTATCGCTCCCGTTATTTTCTTGACAGTGGTGACGGGTATTGCTGGTATGAGCAATATGAAGCGAGTCGGTCGTGTTGCTGGTAAAGCGATGCTGTATTTCATTACCTTTTCAACCTTGGCATTGATCATCGGTCTTGTGGTTGCCAATGTGTTGCAACCGGGCGCGGGTCTCAATATTGATCCAGCCACACTGGCAACAGGGAAAGATGCGGCTAAAGTGTCTGAGTATGTTAGCAAAGCGCACGATAGTACCATTACCGGTTTTTTGATGAATATCATTCCGGAAACCATGGTAAGTCCACTGACAGAAGGCAATATCCTGCAAGTGTTATTTGTTTCAGTGCTGTTTGGTGTTTCGTTAGCATCCGTGGGTGATCGTGCTCGTCCCGTGTTAAACTTCTTTCAAGAGTTATCTGCGCCTGTGTTTAAAGCGGTTGAAATCTTGATGAAAGCTGCGCCGATTGGTGCGTTTGGGGCGATGGCATTTACTATTGGTAAGTATGGGGTGCACTCACTGGGTAACTTAGCCTTTTTGATAGCCTGTTTTTATATCACTTCATTGCTATTTGTGCTGGTGGTGCTCGGTGCTGTGGCACGTTATAACGGCTTTTCAATCATCAAGATGATTAAATACATCAAAGATGAATTGCTATTGGTGTTAGGCACCAGTTCATCAGAAGCAGCACTACCAACCTTGATGCAAAAACTTGAACGCGCAGGCTGCGAAAAATCAGTGGTCGGTTTGGTGATTCCAACAGGGTATTCATTTAACCTAGATGGTACCAACATCTATATGACCATGGCAGCGTTATTCATCGCGCAAGCCTGTAATATTGATTTGACCTTGACCCAAGAGATTACGTTATTATTGGTTGCGATGTTAAGCTCAAAAGGCGCAGCAGGTATCACGGGCGCTGGTTTTATCACCTTGGCAGCCACTTTGGCGGTGGTGCCAACTGTGCCAATCGAAGGGATGGCGCTTATCTTAGGCATAGACCGCTTTATGTCAGAGTGCCGTGCATTGACCAACTTAACCGGTAATGCCTGTGCGACGATTGTCGTGTCACGTTGGGAAAATGCGCTAGACAAACAGCGCTTGGACGCCGCGCTCAATGGTCAGCCATTACCGCCTATTGAGCATCATCCCACTGTATAATTGTATAAAGAATAAGCCTAGAAAAAATAAGCGTATAAAAGCGTTGATTAATCGTAAAAAACCCAAAACATTTAAGTTTTGGGTTTTTTTATAGGGCTAAAAATGCTTAAGGTTTTGCCGTATCAGTTGCTTTGGCTTCAGGCTCATTGGCTGTCTCTTCAATCGCTTCAAAAATTACCTCGTCGGATACCCCTTGACGCTTAAGCTTTTCGATAAAACGGCTGTCTTTGGCGAGTGAGTAGCCGACATTCTCGGCATCGAGTCCCCGGCGAATATATAAGCGAATCAAGCCTTGAATACGTGGAAAACCATGATTTTTGGCGACTTGGGTTAACAAATCCCGCATTTCTTCAGTGATTTTGATATGAATAGGAACCATGACTTGTTGATTTTTTTTGATTTTAGTAATCATTTGCATGCCTCGCGTGTGATCAATTTTTAGCAATCAAGCTAGATGTAACCAGTTTATCAATTAGACGGAAAATTTAGCACAATTAGATATCTTTAACCTAGTGTAATTATTTCATTGGCGAGAAACAAGCAAGGCAAACGTAAAATTCCTACAAAAATCTTAGCCAAATGTTGCATTAGCTTAACGCTGCACGCGACAATCAGGCGAAATTTCTTTACAAAATTTGTTGTTCCCAATAGGCCTGTACCGATTTATCACATTGATAAACCTTCTCAACGATGCGATCGGCAGGGGCATTATTCACTTTTTTTACCAATTCAACCCACAGCTCAGGCGTACCGAGTTCAATAATCACATTAAACAGGGGCGTCATATCGCGCTGCAACAGCGATTGGTCAATCATATATGCCGCAAACACACACGCTTTCGGGCTTTTATCGGACACTGCGCGATAAGCCATGCCATCAAGCAAGGCTGGCACGGTGATTTTGAATGCTGGTAAAAGCTGCATGGCTAAATGCGCGCTATCAGGCAGCTTGATTAGCTCGATAAATTGGGTGATTAAGTTTTCATAGTAAGATTTATCTTCTGGTGACAGTTTACCTTGCTGATGATCGCTCACTAGCTGGGTGATGCGGTCTTTATTAATCGCTTGTTGTAGGGTCAAAAATTGTGATTGGGTAGGGGAAAACGACAGCGTCATAACTAGTACCTTATCAATAGTATCTTATAGTAGTACTAGTAGTACTTTAGCAAGTGAGATAATAGGGTATCAAACAAAAGCGTATTAAACAGCAAATTGCTAAACTTTGCTCATAAAAAACTTTGCTCATAAAAAAACCCATTCACAAGGGAACGGGTTCAAAATATACAACAGAATTTGGCTTGATTGGCTCTCCAACCTGGGCTCGAACCAGGGACACATGGATTAACAGTCCATTGCTCTACCGACTGAGCTATTGGAGAACAGATAATCAAGTGGTGCGTATATTACTGAGATTTGAACAATGAGTCAAGCATTTTTTAGCAAAAAATATCAATAAAATTCATGATGCAAAATGACCCATAGCAATCAAAATGACTCATAGCAATAACGATAGATAAAAAATACCACATAGAAAAAGACCTTTAACAACGCTTGTTAAAGGTCTTCTTAATATGGCTCTCCAACCTGGGCTCGAACCAGGGACACATGGATTAACAGTCCATTGCTCTACCGACTGAGCTATTGGAGAATAAGCGGTAGAATTTTTTGTTAAACTTGCAAAAATCATCGCAGCGTTTAAGTGGTGCGTATTGTAGCAAATTAACCGTGACTGTCAAGCCCTATATCAAAAAATTCTTTGGAAATTTTTATTTTTGACCAGATTGTAGCTAGTAATCAGTCAGTTACTGATTGGCTATTGTGGTGATAAGACGAATTTGCTACTTTAGCGATTAAGGCATCGCCATATGGGTCAAGTTGGCTCACAGCATTGATTTACAGCTATGTTAGTTCACATCTGAGATGCCGAGGTTAATAATTTTTTATGATAGTTGTTATATGAATTAAGAAGGATCTTCATTGTGGCCAATTCGGTTGAATTACAGCAAAATTTGCAAGTTGCCCCTTTACAAAACGAACTTACCATGTCTGTGCTGATGACGCCTGATTTGGCAAATTTCACCGGCAATGTGCATGGCGGTGATTTATTAAAGATGCTTGACCAAGTGGCCTATGCCTGTGCCAGTCGCTATAGCGGTAGCTACGTGGTGACGCTATCGGTGGATCAAGTGATTTTTCGTGAGCCGATTCATGTAGGGGAGTTAGTCACCTTTTTGGCAAGCGTCAATTATGTGGGCAAAACTTCGATGGAAGTGGGTATTCGAGTGCAGGCTGAAAATATCCAAAACCGTACGATACGCCATACCAACAGTTGTTACTTTACCATGGTAGCGGTGGATAAATATGGCAAGCCCACCCGTGTGCCACCCCTTGAAATCAAAGATAGCCCACAAGAATGCCGCCAAAAAGCCGCGCAGATGCGTAAAGCATTACGTTTTCAAAGTAACAACATTCCCCAATGTGATATCAAATAGGCAAAAGAATGCGTCATCAATATCCCGCTAAAAAAACCAACACACCGTTAATTCTATCAGGCTCATTAAATGCTAAAAAATTAGCCTTGCTAGCCTTGTTGACATCGACTGGTATTACGACGTTGGTTCATCCTGCTTACGCCGAATTAATCATTCAAAACAATCCAGTTAGTGCTCAAACACCAGTTACGACTATCAATGAATTGCAAACCCAGCCCACGGATGCATCGCTTGACAAGCTTGTCAAGGTGCTACATATCGATAAAATGATTGATGAAATGATTGCCCAACGCCAGCAAGCGGCCAGTATGATGAAAGGGCTACCCCAAGAATTGCCTACGGATGAAAACGCGGGTATTTTTAGCCGTCATGCGCAGAAACAGCTTAAAAATATCTTTGTTAAATATAGCACCGTCTTGGGACAACAATTAGACCAACCTATTTCTAAACAGCAACTGCAACAAGCTTATCAAGCGATTGCCAAAAAAACCTATACCCAAGCTGAAGTCGATGCCCTCAACCAATTTTATGAGACCCCAATGGGACAACGCATTTTGAGTAAACAATCGCAAGTTTCCAGTGAGTTTGTGCAGGTGATGATGCCGACCTTGATAGGTGACACAACCCAATTAGAAAAAGCGATGCCAAGCTTGCAAAAAGATATCGAAAAAATCTTTAAATAACTAGTTGACAATCCATGACAAGTCTATATAATACGCGTCACTTCGATGATATTGAAGCAACTTGATTGGCTAATAGATTGCCTGTCAGGGTCGTTAGCTCAGTTGGTAGAGCGTCTGCCTTACACGCAGAATGTCGGCGGTTCGAATCCGTCACGACCCACCAATTTGACAAGTTTGGGTCATCGTCATCAGCTACCGTGCAGTGGTAGTTCAGTTGGTTAGAATACCGGCCTGTCACGCCGGGGGTCGCGGGTTCGAGTCCCGTCCGCTGCGCCACTTTTTCTTTGATAAAAAGATAAGTGTTAAAAAACAAAATTTTTTAAGTTTTATGCCTCAAATCTCCCCTGATTTGAGGTTTTTTTTGGCTTAAATTTTATACCAAGTTATTGATTTTAAAAAAATATATTATTTTATACATTTTTCTCTTCATATTATTTTGAAAATTGATTTTGATTGTTAAGTTGAAAAGAGATCTATTTTTAATATTTAAGTAAAACTAACGTGACCAAATGCTTGTGACCAAAACGTGACCATTTTGTGACCAAAAATTTTGGCTGACGGCTTTCGACCTTGCAAGCCGTTGTTAAAACACAAGAAACCTAGCGAAAATCAAAAAATTAGCCACAACGACTAAATGCTTTGATGGGCTATTGTTATGAATTCTGGGAGGCGTGCATATGCTTGAACAGCCGTCTTAAGTCATGGGTTTCCCCAAATAATACTAAAACCGTATCAGGCTCAATGACAAAATCTGGATGCACAATGCCATCAATTTTGGATTTAGTTTGATTTCGACCAAATCCAAATTGGTTTTGGTGAAATGAAATGGTGGTTAACAGCATCACATTAAATTGATTGATTAAATCAAGTGCGTGAACTGTTTTACCGTAAAATGTAGGCGGTGTCTGTATTTGAACGATACTATAATCGTTATCGAGCTCAAACGAATCAATTAAGCCATTTAGCGACAGTTTTTTTGCCCAGTGCGTTGCTGCCTCGTTTTCGGGCTGGATGATATCATCAACCCCCAATGCTTGTAGCACTTTTTCATGCAGTGGGTTAATCGCTCGGCTAATGATGTATTTGGCATTAAGATTTTTGAATAGGGCAGTGACCATCACGTTTTGCCCTTGGTCTTCGCCAATGGTAATGAGCACCACATCTGTTTGGGCAATGGGTAACCCCGAGACGGCGTTTTCACTGGTAGAATCGATACAAATCGTGTGTGAAATGGATTCTTTGTAGCGCTCAACTTTATCCATATCGATATCAATACCAATGACCTCATGTCCTTGACTGGTGAGTTTGGTGGCGAGTGATGAGCCAAAATTGCCTAGACCGACGATGATGTATTTCATATCTATACCTTATCAATTTATCTTTAGGTGATAATAATCTCTTCGCTAGGATAGCGATAGCTTTGATGCCTTGGGCGATTTAATAACGCAATTAAGATGGTCAACGCCCCAACCCGTCCACAAAACATCAGCCCAATCAGGACAGATTTGCTAAACGCACTTAAATGCGGGGTGATACCTAAGCTTAACCCTGTGGTGGTGTAAGCAGAAACACTTTCAAATAACACTTCTGTCATACTCATATTGGGCTCTGCCCAGCGTATTAACGTACAACCAAACGCAATGATAATTACTGATAAACATATAATCGCAAATGCCCGCTTCACTGAGATATCCGCAATTTCACGACGAAATACTTCGATACGAGAATAGCCGCGTGCCAGTGACACAATATTGAGCACAGCGACCGCAAAGGTCGTGGTTTTGATACCACCGCCTGTAGAGTTTGGGGATGCCCCGACCCACATCAATGCAATGGTAAGCATCACGGTCGGTGGCGCTAGCTGTGCCATGTCTACCACGTTAATTCCTGATGAGCGCGGTGAAGCTGCCACAAAAAAACCTGTCACAAGTTTGCCAATGACACTGGTATGCTCAGTTAAAGTACCTTGCCACTCAAATACAAGCACACTGACAAAGGCAAGCACTAGCAAGGACAGGGTCGTCACTAGACTAATGCGACTATTGATACTCAGTAGCCACGGCTTGGCACCATATCGTGAGCGGTTAGGAAACAATAATCGCATCACTTGATGGCGCAAATATTCCACGACATTGGCAACTATCGCAAACCCCAACCCCCCAAACAAAAACGTCACCGCCACAACCATTTGTAACGGATAATTAAAGCGCAGTTGTAACTCATATAAGCTATCACTCATCGTTGAAAAACCTGCATTACAAAATGCAGAGATAGCATGAAACACCGAAAAAAAGATGCGACGATGGATACTCATAGGGACATCAAGCATACTGAGATAAATCGCTATGGCTGCCACGGACTCCACCGCAAAGGTGACCGCAAAAATTACTTTGAGCGTCTTTAGCACATCACTCATACGATTGGCTGAGGTCACATGCCCAATCTGTAGCTGTGTCTGATAACTGATACGCCCTCGAAAAAAATAGCTAAAATAGGTAGCAAAAGTTAAAATCCCTAAGCCGCCCAATTGAAACAAACACATGATAATGATTTGACCCAATGGCGTAAAAAAAGCGCCTGTATCTTTTACCGCCAGACCTGTAATACACACCGCACTCGTGGCAGTAAATAAAGCATCGACAAACGCAATATGACCATACGTGGCATTTGGCATCATCAGCAAAAACGTGCCGAGCAAAATAAGCAATAAAAAACTTAAAATAAACAACTGGGCAGGGTGCGCAACGACTATCTTAAAGCTAAATTCCATCACCAATAACTGACGAATAAAAGAAACCAACAACGCAATTTTTATCAGCGATTTTTCAAACAAGAATTTGTATAAAAAAGAGCTGTTATCGGCAAAAAAATGTGTCACCAATAGCGCAATAACTAATAAAGCAATGGACAAATCAAACGTTAGCACAAGCTTTGAGCGTATACCTTTTTGCACATATTGACTCAATAATTCAATAAAATTAAGCCCAAGCACTATCAAATAAAACGTCGAAGCCACGCCATGCAACCAAACTTTAAAAACAAACCCTGTCTCAATAATCGCAAGCAATACAGCGAATAAACCGCTATAAAATACCAGTTTATTAAACACACCCGATGGCTTGTCATGCATTGAGTCCAGCGCATTTTTTTTATTTTTTTTCAATATAAAATCAAACATCGTAAAGTTGACTTCCGTTTTACCCAAGCATAGTTGTTGTACTTTATACCGCAATTATACGTTTGAGAAAACTAGATTGAACAATCATTTAAAAAAGTAGCGATGATTTGACAAAATTACGTTATTTTTGAGGCAGGCTAAAACACCAAGGTTACCGTTAAGCCTTGGGTGGTGGTAGTGGTTTGGGCGTCATTCTCAACCACTTGCGTAGGACTCAGATAAATATCGATATTGGCTTGTTGGCAGATTTGATAAACAATTGATAAACCCAAGCCGGTACCGCCAATCACCGTCAAACCTGAATGGGCGCTTGTGTCTTTGGTGGGAAAAGATTTTTTGGCAGTATCGCTATGGGTTTGTGTGCTACTTGTTTGTCCTTGTCCGTGTGCTAGGGATGCGCTCGACGCATTTTGATTGACGCGGTAAAAGGGTTGAAAGACGTCTTGATAATGGGCTGCATCAATGCCAATGCCCGTATCGGCAACTTGGACGATGAGTCGTTTTGCGCGGTGATTGGGTTTGTTGCTAGCGTTGTTCACCAACACAGGGGTCGGGGTCAATGGGTTAGCGAAGTTGGCATGGGTGGCATAGGTGTCTTGGGTGGCATAAGTGGAATCGGTGCTGCTTGACGTCTGCGTTAAATCTTCGATAGTCATTTGGTCAATGACAACAGCGATATTGCCTGTGGCTTGGGTGTATAAAATGGCATTTTGCAGTAGGTTTTTGAGCAGGATAAACAAGGCAGTTTCATCTAGACTGACCTGCGTCGCTGACGTACCCAGCGCGTTGAGATGGTTATCAACCGACAGGGTTTGGTCTTTACTATCGGCAATCGGCAATAGCAGTTTGATGGCTTCTCGTAGCACGGCGATTAAATCGGTGGGCGTGTTGGTGCGCTCGGTCAGCTGTGATTGCTGGGCGTCCATACGGGCAAGGGTGAGTAGCTGTTCCACCAAATGTTGATTGTGCTTCACTCTGACAGCGAGTTTATGAATGTTTTGTTTGAATTTGGCTTGCCTTGCAGGATCGCTATACATCGCCGCATCTTGACTGTATTTTTGCAGTTGTTGTACTTGCAGTGAGATGGCGGTCAGTGGCGAGCGTAGCTCATGTGCTGCATCCGCGATAAAGCGATTTTGGTTTTGGATATGCGTGTCAACCCGTTGTAACAATGCATTGATTTCAATGACCAAAGGCATGAGCTCGCTGGGCAGAATTGAGCGATGTTGGCTGTCAGTGGGTAGCTCGATCAAGCTGAGATCTTGACCGTGACGTTTTGCCATTTGCCGAGCTAATATCTGAATCGGACGCAATACGCGCTTTAATACCCAAGGCAATAGTGCAAGCAGCAACAGAGTGGTTAGTAAAATTGGAATAATGGATTGCCAAGCCGATTTTAACGCAATTTTTTTCTGCCATTCGACAGGTTGACGCACAAAAATCACCCGCCTTGGGGTGTCTTTACGAAAGACTTTCCAGATTTCACCATCAAGGGTTAATTCACTAAAACCGATAGGGGTATTAATCAATTGCGGGTGAGCCATTGGCTCAATAAAATTGGTGTCAATTTTGCCAAAACGGGCAGGGAAGATATCCACTTGCACACCGTCTTTAACGCCTTGATACTGTAGTACGCTGCTTTCATCATTGGGCGAGAAAACAGTGGTCGGCGTGCTACTGCTAGGGGCAGAAGCTATCATAGCTGGTATGGGCGGTCTAGGCGGTGGTAAGCCATGCGCTGCAAGACCATTGTTTGGGTTTGATAGTCGCCTATTGGGATTTAGTTCATGCGGGGGTGGTCGCACCGTTGAGCGCGAGCTAACCAGCTCAGCAAGATAGCTAAGATTGGTTTCTTGTGAGGTGTTAAACTCTTGATAGGTATAGCAAAATACCGCAATCTGTACCAAAATGCCAATCGATAGTAACGTGCCAAGTATCCAAACCAACAATTGTTTTTGTAGTGATTTTTGCAACGATTTTTGCAAGGGTAGGGCGGTTTTTGTAGGGTTAGTCATGGTCATTTTCGCGGCTATTTGGCGGTCATTGTCTGGATATTTTTGAGCCTTTTTTCTATCGCTTTTTGTCAGTCTTGGGATTCGGCGCTGATATACCAGCCTAAACCACGGATATTTTTAATCCGTTTTTGACCAATTTTTTTGCGCAGTCCATAGATTAAAAATTCAATGGCATTGCTCTCTATCCCAGCTTCCCAATTGTAGATAGAATTTTCCAATTCACTTTTTGAAAACACTTTATCGGGTGCGGTCATAAAAGTGGTGAGCAGCATGTATTCTTTGGCGGTAATATCGATTTCTATGCCGTCACGTTTGAGGCGTTTGGCATTGATATCAAGGGTTAAGTCGCCGACTTGTAGGGTGTTTTGGCTATTGCCCTGCGAGCGGCGCACCAACACACGCATACGAGCGAGTAATTCACTCATCGCAAACGGCTTAGTCATATAGTCGTCTGCCCCAGCATCCAGTCCTTTCACGCGGTCTTTGATTTGGTCTCGGGCGGTCAGCACCAGTACAGGCGTGTCGATTTTGGCACTGCGAAGCGTCTCTAACACGCTCATGCCGTCAATTTCTGGCAAGCCCAAATCCAGCAAAATCATGTCATACGCTTCGACTTTGAGGGTCAAAATCGCTTCTCGCCCATCTTTTGCCCAGTCTACTGCATAGGCTTCTTCTTCTAGACTATCAATCAGACTGTCGGCAATGAAGACGTCATCTTCGACGAGTAATACTCTCATTGGGTTACCTTTATACACGAATACTGTTAAACAAATAGACTATAACACAAAAAACCGCCATTCTAAGAATGACGGTGTTGCTCATAAGCAAGGTTGCCATTTGTCGCTCAATTATGGCTGAGTAGGCGCACGACGGTTGAGGTCGTTAAGTGATTTGACATCGCTCACAGCACCTGTTTGGGCATCAACTTTGACATGGTAGATTTCTTGACCTTTTACCACCTCAATTTGATAGCTTGGGGTTCTTGGTGGTTGATTTTGGGCAGGGTTTGGTGCAGGCGGCATGCCTGTATTGCCCATTTGTGGGTCTCTGTTAGGGCGGCGTTGACCGTCACGAGGACCATGACCACCCATTTTACCCCCTTTATCCCCACCTAAATGGGCGCCAATGGCTTCACCACCCACTTGGCTTGCTGCCAATTGCATGGCGCGCTCTAGGCTGATATTGGTGGCAGGCGGCGCAGGCGGTTGATTGTTGTTGGGGTTGCCCATGTTATTGGGGCTATTAGGGTTATTGGGGTTGCCAATGTTATTGGTGTTATTGGGTTGTGGCGGACGCGCTGGGCGTGATGGCCGTGATGGCCATGATGGCATAGTTGCTTGGGTCACTTGACCATTAGACGCATTGACGATATAGAGTTGTGGTTGACCATTCGCACTAAGGGTCATGACCCGGTAGCCGACAATGTTGTCATCGGCGTTGTTGCCGCTACGGGCAGGATTTGGGTTGGGTCGGTTGCTATTGTCATGATATTGTACACCAACAATGCGTGTGTTCGCGGCTTGTTTTTGTACCAAGGCGACTGCTTGAGAGGCACTGATGCTGGCATTGGCGGCTGCTTGCGCGTTGGCTTGCATAGCTTGTAAGTGTTGCTCAAAGTTCTTGGCATTGGCTGGATGGCGCTTTTGCATTTTTTGCGCTTGTGGTGCTGCTGAGGTGCTCGCACAGGCGGTGAGTGTCGCACCTGTAACGACACTAAGCAGAGCTACACTAAGCCCAGTGGCTAAAAATGAGGGGTTAAATTTTGCTAAGTTCATAGGTTTTCCTGCGGTTGTTAATATAGTTGTTGATAACCCTTGATTGGATAGTACTATCATACAAAAATTAAGACAGCAGAAACTTAGCGATAACGCAGAATCGAGCTAGGTAGGTTATAGCAATCGGATTAAAAAAATTTGCTTTAGATAAGCGCCTGCAGCAATGTTCAAAAATGTTTTTATCAATTTTTTTGCCTGTCAAATTAATTTTTCCCTAGACAGGTTAAATTAAAACATCAGGCTCAGGTAATTGCACGATATTAATTGGATGGTCAGTTTGCCAAAGATGGTGGGTGACAATGATTAAAATGCCTTGCTGCTGATGTTTTACCAGCATTTGCCACAGTGCTTCACGGCTTTTTTTATCAAGTCCCGCAAACGGTTCATCAAGCAGCAAGATTTTTTTTGGGCTAAGTAATAGCCGTGCCAAGGCAATACGTCTGGCTTGACCACCGGAAATGGCTTGCCCGTATTCCCCTAGCGGGGTCTGTAATTGTAGCGGCTGACTGCGCGCCCAGTCTTTGAGTCCAACCTTACCCAGCACTTGCCAAAGCTGTTCATCACTGGCATAGGTGTTGCCCAATCTTAAATTGGTCGCCAAGGTCTGGTCAAAAATATCAATCTGCTGCCCCAGATAACCTGTGAGCGCGGGCGTATTTTGTAAGGCTAGCCAATCCATCCCATTGAGCTCGATGCTGCCTTGTTGCGGTGCTAGTTCATGGGCTAGCACTTGTAACAGTGTTGATTTGCCCGCGCCCGAGCGCCCAGTAATCAATACAGGGATGCCTTGGGTGGCAGTCAAGCTGATAGCTTTGAAACCGACAATCGCCTGCGGCATTTTGGCAGCTAGCTGATTGATGGTGAGTGTGAGTGGCGCATTTAGGCGCGCAACATCAATGGGTAAAGGGGTTAAATCATGGTTTAAATAATGGCTAGGTTGTAGCGAAGGATTGAGTAATTCATTGAGTTGGTGTTTTGCTGCCAAACTATTGCCAAGGGCTAGCGAATGGGTGACTAACGGCGCTAGCAAGTCAGTCATGCCCATGATACCGAGGAATAACGCAAGCAACATCGGCACACTGATGACAAGGGGCGTGTGATAAAAACCCACTAGCAAGCCGACCAAAACCGCTGCAATCAGCCACTGCATGATCAGCATGACCAATGACTGGGCGCGCTGGATGCGCTTTTGCTGATGCGTATGTTGAGTGTCGAGGCTGTTAAAAGCAGTCAATTCGGATTGCCAGCGCTGCCAAATCAATAAATGGGTAAGCGCCGATAGCGGATTGAGCAAACTGACACGCCTAGACTCTGCCAATGCCTGATGAGCGCGGGCGTGCTTGATACTGCGCCATGTCAGCAAGGCAGGTAGCATCAAACCTGCGATTAAAAATATGGCAATCAGCATGGGGTTAACATCATATTGATAAAGTAAAATGGCTACTAGCAAACTAGCAGTTGTCGCGACTAGCCAAGGTGATACCACGCGCAGTGGCAACTCATTGAGCACCTCAATATCATGGGTTAAACGGTGCATGGCATGGGTAGATTGTAGGGTACTTGATAAGTTTGCCAGTGGCAGCCGTGCAAACTGGTTAAAAAACCGCACTCGCAGCCGCTGCAACAAACCAAACACCGCATGGTGGGATACCATCATTTCACCATAGCGTCCTGCGGTACGTACCATCGCCATCACACGGATAATCGCTGCCGGTACCAGATAATTAAAACTGTGTGAGCCCAGCGCCACCATCCCCGCCATTGCTGCCGCAGAAATAAACCACCCTGACGTCATCAATAGCCCAATCACCGATAACGCAGTCATTATCCCTAACAAGGCAGCAATGAGCCATTTATCTAGCTGCGTGCTAAACAGCTGGGATAAACGGAAGGTTTGATGACTGTTTGCTCTTTTTTGCCGGTGAGTTTTGACAAGGCTATTTTGATTAATAAGCCTATTTTCACTAGCAAGTTTATTTTCACTATTGTTTTCACTATTAGGGGCTGTCATACCGTTACACCTTCGCCAAAGTAGATGCAATATCAAGGCTTATTTGCCGATCCAGCCAAGGCAGGCTTGTGGCATCGTGCGTCACCCATAGCACGGTTTTACCCCTAGTCACTTGTTGTAATAGCGCATTAATCTCGGCTGCGGTATCACTATCTAAATGCTCAGTGGGTTCATCGAGTAGCCAAAGCTGCGCGTCTTGTAATAGTAACTGGGCTATTGCCAGTCGTCGCTGCTGTCCACCGGACAACCCGCTACCACGTTCACCCAACTGAGTATCTAGCTGATTTGGCAGTGCCTTTATCAAAGGTTTTAAGCCCACTTGCGCAAGAATTTGCCATAGTTTGTCATTACTGGCGGTTGGGTTTGGCAGGCGCAAATTATCGGCGATACTCATCGGCAGTAGCATGGTTTGCTGTGACAAATAGGCGATTTGGTGGCGAAATTGCGTGGAATTGATGGTGTTAAAATTTTGGTTGTCAATAAAAATATCGCCTTGGTAGGCACAAAAACCCAAAAAAATTTGCAATAGCGTGGATTTGCCGCTGCCACTTTGACCGACAATCGCTAACCTTTCCCCTGCGGCAATAGCGAAACTTAACGGCGCGAGCCGTGTGCGCTGCTGATGATTGACCCAAATATTATCTGCGTCAATGGCAGGGGGCGCAGTTAATATAAAGGGGTTAGCTTTTGTTTTTTCCGCTGACGCAAACGCTAACAACGGTGATAATTCAGCAATCGCACCTTCCGCTTGCGCTTTAACATGATAATCCGCGCCCAACTGACGTAGCGGGGCATAAAATTCAGGTGCCAACAGCAGTAAAAATAGCGCCGACTGGTAAGGCACAGGTACCGTGTTTTTTTGCCAAGGTAAAATACCGATTAAACCAAAACCCAAATACACGGCAAGTAGCGCAATCGACAGCGCGGCTAACAGTTCTAGCGCGGCGGTGTTTAAAAACGCAATTTTGAGCACCGACATGGTGCGCATACGGTAGGCTTCGGCTGAAGCATCGATATCTTGACTGGCGTGCCCAACAGCATCCAGCCGTTGCAGTGTCGCTGTACCACGTAACCAATCCAAAAATCGCCCGCTTAGCTGTGCCATCGCGGCAAATTGTTGCCGACTTTTACGGGCGGTGGCATGACCAATTAATACCATAAATACAGGGACTAGCGGTGCAGTTAGTAGTAAAATCAGCGTCGCTATCCAGCTTTGGGTCGCAGCGGCGACTAATAGCATGATAGGCGTGGTCACCACAATCAGTCGCTGCAGATAAAAACGGCTGACATAGCCCGTTAAGGCGTCACATTGCTCAATCACCATACTGGCAAGCCCGCCATCACTGCCATACTGGTCGCGCGCCGCACCTACTTGTGCCAGTTTTTCAACTAGCGTTTTTCGTAGGATGCTGGCTACTTGTAGTCCCGCGTCTAACGCCAGCTGGTCTTTGCAAAAATGCAGTAAAGGACGTAGCAACAGACATCCCATCAGCCACGGCAGATAATCAAAAAATACGTCAGTGGCAGGGCGGTGATGGGTAATTTGTGTTAACCAATCTGCAAAGATGACCGCAATCAGCCAAGACTGCACAATCAATACCAGCGTGGACACAACTGACAGTCCCCATGCCATATAAATCGGTCGCTTTGCCATAGCGGCATAGTGACGAAGGGTTTGGTTGACAGCAGAAGTTTCAGACATGGTTGGTTAACAGTAACGATAAAATCAATGGACATATCATAGCGTATCAAGCACGGGTTAGGTACGACAAATCATGCTCATCAAGGCAATGAGACAAAAAAGTGTAAACACCGTGCCCACCAATGAGGGTTGATAATACCTTGATAAAGGCATATAAAAAGCCATATAAAAGACAATTAAATAAGTAAAGCGATGAACGAGCCCACTTTAAAATACTACCCTCAAGAGACCCATAAACTATTACTCATTCAACTATCACCATCTTTGACATGGTATGAGAAGATGGTAGCAGCAACGGAATACTAATCATAGTATTTTGTAGTCGGGTGCGACATTATGCCGCATGACAAATAATTTATAGATTTATATAATGTTTGTAAATAAAAAATTACCCTTTTTTAAACCACGCATGAGGGTAATTGACATCTGAATTGGTTGTCAAACCAAGGAGTCAACATGATAACAGAACATCTCGTCGATATCTCCCGTCTGCAATTTGCAGTCACGGCGTTATATCATTTTTTATTTGTACCACTCACACTGGGCATGGTGTGGCTGCTGGTCATCATGGAATCCATATACGTGATGACAGGCAAAGAAGTGTGGAAGGACATGACGCGTTTTTGGGGCAAACTATTTGGCATCAACTTTGCCTTGGGTGTCACCACCGGTATCACCATGGAATTCCAGTTTGGTACCAACTGGGCATATTACTCGCAATATGTGGGCGATATTTTTGGGGCGCCGCTTGCCATTGAAGGCTTGATGGCGTTTTTTTTAGAATCGACCATGGTCGGACTGTTTTTCTTTGGTTGGGATAGACTGTCGCGCGGACAGCATTTGCTGGTGACTATGTTGATGGCGCTGGGTACTAATCTATCCGCATTGTGGATTTTGATTGCCAATGGGTGGATGCAAAATCCGGTTGGCGCAGAGTTTAGTTACCAGACTATGCGCATGGAAATGACCGATTTTGCCGCAGTATTATTTAACCCTGAGGCGCAGAACAAATTCGTACATACCGTCTCTGCCGGGTATACGGTGGGGGCGACCTTTGTGCTTGCCATCTCAGCGTGGTATCTGCTCAAAAAACGCGATGTCGAATTTGCCAAACGCAGCTTTCAAGTCGCGGCGGCATTTGGTTTTGCGTCGATTTGTAGCACTATTGTGCTGGGTGATGAGTCGGGTTATTCCATCGGCTTGGCACAGCAAACCAAAATGGCAGCGATAGAGGCGATGTGGGAAACCGAGCCTGCGCCTGCCAGTTTTAATTTGATTGCCGATATCAACCAAGCCGAGCAAAAAAATAACTGGGCAGTGCAAATTCCGTATGTGATGGGCTTGATTGGGACGCGCTCACTAGATACCCCGATTTTGGGTATCCATGACATCAAAATCATCAATGAAAAACGTATCATCAATGGTCAAAAAGCGGTGTTGCTACTGGATCAATTACGCAGTGCACCCCCAGGTTCAACCCCAAATCCTGTGACAGTGGCAGAATTTGAAAAGGTAAAAAAAGACTTGGGCTTTGGGTTATTGCTCAAACGCTATTCGCCAGATGTTAGCCAAGCCACGCCGGCAATGATTAAACAGGCCACCGATGCCACCATTCCACCTATTGTCCCGATGTTTTGGTCATTTCGTGCCATGGTGGGTTTGGGCTTTTTATTGTTGGCATTGTTTACGATTAGTCTTTGGTCAAGTGTCAAAGGTAACTTTATCCAAAAACCTTGGCTGTTACGTTGGGCATTATTGATGCTGCCTGCGCCTTGGCTTGCTGCGGAATTTGGTTGGTTTGTTGCCGAGTATGGGCGTCAACCTTGGACGATTTATGGCATGTTACCAACGTATTTTTCAACCTCCAATATTAGCGTGGCGAATGTGTATGCCTCGCTGGCGGGATTTGTTGGTTTTTATACGGTGCTGCTGATGATTGAAATGTACTTGATGATAAAATATGCCCGTAAAGGACCTGCGAGTCTAGGTACGGGCAAATACTACGGCGAAGATACTCACAAGGTTCACGTGAGTCCTTCATTAAATTTGCCCCATGATACAGCCGAGGTGAATCATGTTGTTTGATTATGAAACACTCAAAATTATTTGGTGGTTATTGGTCGGTGCGCTGCTCATTGGGTTTGCTATCATGGATGGGCATGATATGGGCGTGTGTTCGTTACTGCCTTTTGTCGGCAAAGATGATGAAGAGCGCCGGGTGATTATCAATACCATTGGTCCGCACTGGGAGGGTAACCAAGTATGGTTTATCACGGCAGGTGGCGCGATTTTTGCGGCATGGCCGATGGTGTACGCCACTGCCTTTAGCGGTTTTTATTGGGCGTTGATGGCAGTATTGTGGGCGTTATTTTTCCGCCCTGTGGGGTTTAAATATCGCAGTATGATACACAATCCAACTTGGCGAAAAGCGTGGGACTGGGGGTTGTTTGTCGGTTCATTTATCCCGGCTGTGGTGTTTGGCGTGGCATTTGGTAATTTGTTTTTAGGCGTGCCCTTTAGTTTTAACAACCATTTGGTATCGACTTACACAGGCTCATTTTGGGCATTACTTAATCCATTTGCCCTACTGTGTGGCTTGATTAGTGCGTCTATGTTGATTATGCAAGGTGGGGCGTATTTGGCGCATCGCACCCTTGATGAGGTACAACATCGTACCCTTAACTACGCTGCTATCAGTAGTCTGGTGATGGCGGTGTTGTTTGTGCTAGCAGGGGTATGGATACAATCGATTGACGGCTATCATATCACCAGCCACATTGACCCCCAAGCCTTGCCAAATGTGCTCAATAAAGAGGTGACGCGTCAAGCGGGCGCATGGATGGCAAATTATCATCAATATCCGCTGGCATGGGCATTCCCTGCACTTGGTGTCATCATGCCGATTGTCACGGCAATATTGTTAAAAGCGCGTAAAACCTTAACCGCATTTATCGCCTCCAGTATTGCTGTGCTTAGTGTGATTATGACCGCAGGGGTGGCGCTGTTTCCGTTTGTCATGCCATCCTCTAGCGACCCACGTTCAAGCTTGACGGTTTGGGACAGTGTATCGAGTCATCTCACCTTGATGATTATGTTGTTTGTCGTGGTGGTGTTATTACCGATGATTGTAGGCTACACCAGCTGGGCATATAGCGTGATGCGCGGTAAAGTGACCAAGGCTTATGTTCGAGAGCAAGAGCATTCACTTTACTGACCCAAATCAAGGCAACTCAATAGGAGAACACAATGTGGTATTTTGCGTGGATATTAGGATTGGGGTTTGCGGTATTATTGGCGATTTTAAACGCGCTGTGGCTTGAAAATGCCGATGCGCGTAATAAAGCCTTTAATCCAAAAGCGCAGGACGATAATCCCACCAATGATGGTACGGTGACAGGAGGCAATCCCACTGAAGATATCCATAAAACAGGTAACACTTCAGATAACGAGTCCTTATAGCCATCAACCTCAACCATTAGCGCTTTAAGTCATCACGGCTTAAAGCGCTTTTTTATGCGTTGTCAAAACCCGCTATTTTTTAATCATTTTCTTATTTGGTACACAATTTGCATTCCTTGTCTTGGCAAAACTGATTAATACTTGAGCGATAGTTTTTTATCGAGGGCATAAGAGCATAAGGGCAAAAGCTTCATGAGAAAATTAAACAATACGGTTCAACGGCATACCAGTAAACGGTTTAATAAAGCCTATAAATGGCTATTATCCGTGATGGTTTTTTATCAACATTCCTCGGTGTACGCTGCGACGCCCACCAATGAGCAGCTATATGACTACCAAAATGTGATGTGGGTAGTTATTGGTGGTTTGCTGGTGTTCTTTATGCAGGCGGGCTTTGCGCTCATTGAAGCAGGCTCAGTGCGTAGTAAAAATACCGTGAATGTGTTGATGAAAAACTACACCGACATGGCGATTGGCGGGTTAATTTTTTATATCTTGGGCTACGGTTTGATGGCAGGCAACAACCCCACAGGTTACGTGGGCCAAAGCGAGTTTTTACCAGAACAGCTTAGCAATATGCAATGGGCACATTTGTTTTTTCAGATGATGTTTGCTTCCACCGCCGCCACCATTGCCAGTGGTGCGATGGCGGAGCGTATTAAATTTTCAGGGTATCTGATTGGTACGTTGATGACTTGCGGACTGATTTATCCAGTCGTAGCCAGTTGGGCATGGGGCGGCTATTATGGCGGTCAAGGCTGGCTCACCGAGCTTGGATTTATTGATTTTGCCGGCTCTTCAGTGGTGCACTCTGTTGGTGGGTGGCTAGCGCTAGCGGGTATTATCGTCCTTGGACCGCGTATTGGTCGCTTTGCCCCTGATGGCACGCCGCGTTTGATTGCCGGTCATAATCTCACGCTTGTCACATTGGGCGGCTTTATCCTATGGTTAGCGTGGTTTGGATTTAATGCAGGTTCTACACTGACCAGCTCAGGCAATTTGGGCAAAATCATGCTAAATACCCACCTAGCAGGGGTGAGTGCGGTGACGGCTTATCTGCTGATTTCAGGGGTGATGCGTAAAGCGATTTTATTGAGTGATACGGTCAATATCAGCCTTGCAGGGTTGGTCGCCATTACCGCAGGCTGTGCGACCATGTCGCCTGTGTTTGCGATTGTTACCGGTGTGGGTGCATGTTTGGCGTATTTGGCGGTGAAGCGGTTGTTGGATAATGTTCAAATGGATGATGCGGTGTATGCCGTTGCCGTGCATGTGGGCGGCGGTGTGTGGGGTACGCTGGCTGCAGGGCTGTTTTATGAAGGTGATTTATTCAGCACCCATCGTATCATCGTACAGCTGATGGGCATCGGGGCAATGTTTGTCTGGTCGTTTGGACTGGGTATGGTGGTGTATTTTGTGATAGAAAAAACCATCGGTCTTCGCGTACTTGCACAGCATGAGCAACGCGGGCTTGACTTTACCGAACATGCTGAAGGGGCTTACCCTGAATTCCAAGATAGCTTATTTAGTCAGCAAACGCTAGCTGAGCGGCACTAGTTTTAAATTTTTGCGGTGCCTGTATGCTCTGTCGTCACAGGTACCCGACTCACCACAGTCATTTGCGTCAATTGTAATTTTATTAACTTTAAATATTTGGCACCGTCATGAACAAAGAAGCTACTATCAAATCTGCGTTAACACCGTTTTTAAAAGATGCTGATATCCGTAAAGCCATGGACATCTTTCATAAAGATTATGCCGATATTACGCCTTACCAAATCCAGCGTTTTGTCCATGAAATTACGCGAGACAACGCAACCAAAGAATATCGCTCAAATATCCGTCGAAGTCTAATGAAAGCGCTGAGTGATTATCAAATGGGTGCAGTCAACCCCCAACCGATGACCCATGATATCCCTGATTTGGGGCAAAATAGCCCAGTAACTCACCCATCATCCAGTCAAGTAGCTATCTCTAACCAAAAACCTGACCCAATATCTAAACCAATATCTAGCCAAATAGCCGCCTTTGAGTTACTGATTGATAGTTTTATGGCGCAATTTTCACCATTATTGGGCAGCCAAATTTTAGACAGTGTCAAGCAGATGATTCATCAGCATCATAATTCATCAAAATCCCGTGGTTTTGGGCTATTAGCTCGCAGGGCAGAAACAAATCAGGCTTTAACATTAACCATGATTCACTTTTTTGATCAGTTTTTTGGTGGCGATAAACAAAGTGCGTTGACAATGTCCTTGACCCATGCGGATACAGCAGGATTTAGAACTATCTTATCGTTATTTTATCAGCAAGCGTGTCAATGGGCGGGACCTACTGATGCAGATATTGCCTTGGCGCAGGCAAACAAGATTACCAAAGCCAAGTTTGACGTATCTTTGGTTGAAAAATTTATGTAGAATGCCATTGATATAAAATACTACGGATTGACAGTATCATAGTACAATTTTTATGCAGACCTAAAGATGCTGAATGGCAAGTTCCCAGTTCATTTTATTTCCAGGTCCATTTTAGAGAGTTTAGCACTGCGCTTGATACTGTATTGTAGCTTAATTTTATGAGACCAATTCTAGGTGTCATAAGATTAAGTTTTTTTTAACCGATGAAAATTTATTGCAACTGGCTTCCCTCACAAATTTTCGGAAAATGTCATGAATCATCAAATTCAGTATTATGTCTACGCCAGTAAAATAAATTTGACCCAAATTTTTGACCATAATTTATTCACTGATATTCGCGAGCAAGCCCAGTCCAACAATCAACACCATCATATTACGGGGTTTTTATTGTTTAAGGATGGTAAATTTTTGCAGTATATTGAAGGTCAAAAAGCGCTCTGTGACCAATTATTTAACACGATAAAGCAAGACCGACGACATAAAGAGATAGTGGTGTTAGACCAGGGACAGCTAGAAAAACGCTATTATCAGCAATGGCTGATGAATTGTTATAACATGGACGAAAAAACCCAAACCCTTGAACTGCTTAATCTTCCAGATATGGTGTACGACTTTGATATTTATCATTGGAGCCAAGCTCATGTACATGAAGTGATGTCACTAATGGCAAAAAACCATTTGCTTGGCATGACCCCTCAAACAGGAAGTTTTTTCTCGGTGGTTTATCGCCGCTTTATGGGGCAGAATAAAAAATATTTAATCATTCAACTGCTGATACTAGGTATGTTTCTCATCAGTTTATTGTTCTTAAAAAGCAACCATTAAAATTAACCATTGATTACCGCGATAGGGTACAAACCAACAGTGACGATTACCAAATACCCAATAAAAACGGCGAAAAAATTGAGTTTAAAAAGCGCATCGTTACCTTGCGCAACGTCTGATGGTTAGCCTTTTTTACTATCAGATTGGCAAAAATTTACAGCTCAATTAACAACATAAATATCACCAACCATGGCACCGTGATGATCGTGAGTATGAAAAAAAGGTGTTTTTTGACATGGTGTTTGATGATGGCGCCGATGTAGCTTTCCGCTTTGACTTGGTAGGGCGCAATATCAGCATCATCGCGCTCATAGAATAGGGCCATATCATTGAGTAATTGCTCGACCTGTTCGGTCTGCCATTGGTAGGTTTCAAACTTTGCTAACAGCTCGCTAATCACTGGGGTTGTATGGGATATGCCCGGTGTCACACATAGCATATCGCATTGCTTAAAGCGTTTAGCAGGGGTGGTACCTTGATGGATAAGATGAATTTTATGGTGGCGTTTATCATGGGTGATAGCGAGGTACAAATTCGCTATATACATTTCACTACCTTCCATAAAATGCAGAAAGCGACCATCTTTAAATAGGATAAAACCCATGATGCCGGTTTTTTGGTTATTATCTCTGGCGCTTTGATAAATCTGGGTAAATGTGCTGGGCTTTAAAGCGGCTGACCAAGTAAGCGAACTGGTATAAGTCAGGTAATAAGTAGGGGGAGACATCATCGTAGAACTCCTCAGCCATACTCTTTATATGTTACTTTGAGTGTAGCATAATAATTTTTAATGTTATTATTAATTTAGCATCTTTTATTAAAACTAAAGTATAACCCTTAATTCATACAAAAATAAATTAAAGTTTATAAATCTTTTTAGGGTAAAAATTTAATTATTTTTATGATGCTGTGTTTGCATATCTGTGATTAGCTCATTCACCTCCGGTGACTGCCAATCGGTGGGGTTAAACGCTTGAAATAGTCGGCTAATGGATAAATTATTCACATCCTTATCAATGTCAATACAGTACATATCCCATTTTTTGAACCGCGGCTGTTCCCGATGACCCTCGGTAATTATTTTTAAATTTTTATGGCGATAATCTTTAAGTAAATCTTGGTACAGGTGAGTGACCAATGCCTTATCCCCTTCCAAATATTGAAAAAATTGCCCATGTTTGAATAGCAAAAATCCCGTGATGTGTTGGGTATGATTGTTTTGCCTAGAAATCTGCTCGATAGTTTTGAAAGTAAAAGGATTAATCGCGCCCAGTAAGGTGATTTTACTGGTGTAAGTTAAATAATAAATAGCATCACACATAACGATATCCAACATAAGGTTACCGCTGTTACCAATTCACTACAGCAGGCATTTGATTAACGCTTATAAGCGATTATACTTAACAAAAAGCCATTCTGTTACATAAATATTTAATCATTTCAAATTTAACGTCCTGACTTAAAAACTTACTTATTTAAAAAAGCAAAAACCTTAAAAAAGAGAAACCTTTAAAAAAGAGAAACCTATGTCAAATTCATCGACCCACGCTACAAAACACCCGCCATCCGCCACCCTGCGCTCAAATAAATACAAACTTGGGGCTGCTGCGGTTATAGCCCTTGTGGGGTTAAGTTTGACAGGCTGTCAGGCCATGGCGACAAAAAACGCACCAATCGCCGCAAAAGCTGATAGCACTAGCACTGTGTCAAATGGTATTAAAACCATCAAAAACATTGCCTATGGCACAGATACTCGCCAACAACTCGATATTTATACGCCTGCAGACGGTCAGCGTCACCCTGTGTTAATATTTGTATACGGGGGCAGCTGGCAACATGGCAAACGTCAAACCTATGGCTTTGTCGGTAAGCAGTTTGCCAAGTCAGGCTACACCATAGTGGTGGTTGATTATCGCTTAGCCCCTGCAAACGTATTCCCAGATTATGTGCTTGATACAGCCAGCGCCATGGGGTGGGTGTATCGCAATATCGCTCAATATGGCGGCAATCCTAATCAACTGTTTGTCATGGGACATTCGGCAGGGGCGTTTAATGTGGTATCTGCGGTGGATGATAACCGTTTTTGGAAAACCACCGGCATTCCCAACAAGGCAATATTAGGTGTGATTGGGCTAGCAGGGCCGTATGATTATGATTTTCGTACCGGTACTACTAAAGTTGCCTTTCCAGCTGATAGCACCCGCCAGCAAGTGATGCCTGTGTATCATATCCGCCAAGATGTACCCCCGCATTTGTTGGTCACAGGTAGTAAAGACACGCTTGTCTACCCACAAAATGCTGATAGCCTACAAAAAGCGCTGACCCAAGCAGGCGGCAACGTGGAACGGGTACAAGTCCCTGCCACTCATGCAGGCGTCGTCGTTGGACTGGCAAGACCGTTACAGTCTTTTTATCCCACCTTTAACAAGGTCAATGATTTTATGCAGCGGCATTTGCCAACAGCGCAGTGAGAAAGATTTCCAAGAAAAAATTTAAAGCTAGCAAATTTTAGCGACTAACGCAATCTCATGCATACCACTGCCAAGCCAGTAGCCTCAAATGCGATGAGAAAATCACAACCGAGTTGAGGTAACCGACTTGGTTTGCATTTTTATCCAATTATTTATGCCATTTGCTATCTAATCTTTGCTGAAATTTTTACTTCATAGACAGCTGCTGCAACATAATGACCCTATTGCAGGTAGCTGCTATCAGCTTATAATAAACGGCATTGACCTGCTTATCATAAAAAAGTTCTCAATATCCTCATAACAACATAACGAACAGGAATTCCTGATGCTACCACTCAAAGACCCAACCTTACTCAAAACCCAATCACTTATTAGCAACCAATGGACAGACGCCACGACAGGCGACACCATTGATGTCACCAATCCATTTGACAACCAAGTGATTGCCACTATACCGAGTCTAGAAAAATCCCAAGTCATCGACGCCGTTGCCATCGCCCACAAAGCGCAAATAGACTGGGCACAAAAAACCGCCAACGAGCGCGCAGCTATTTTAAACAACTGGGCGGATTTAATCGACCAAAATAAAGAAGATTTGGCAATAATCATGACAGCCGAGCAAGGCAAGCCAATGACCGAATCGCGCGGTGAAATCAGCTATGCCAATAGCTTTATTCGCTGGTTTGCCGAAGAAGGCAAGCGCATCTATGGCGACATCATCCCTAGCACCAACAAAGACCTACGCTACGTGGTGTTAAAACAACCGATTGGCGTATGCGCGGCGATTACCCCGTGGAATTTCCCCGCCGCCATGATTACACGTAAAGTGGCACCGGCATTAGCTGCTGGCTGTAGCATAATTGTCAAACCTGCCACTGAAACACCCTTGACCGCATTAGCACTGGGCGAACTTGCCATACGTGCAGGCTTACCTGCAGGCTTGCTACAAATCGTCACCGGCAAGTCATCCGTCATTGGCGAAGTGCTCACCCAAGATGAACGTATCCACAAATTGTCATTCACTGGCTCTACCGAAGTTGGTCGCGTGCTGATGTCACAATGCGCGTCCACGGTCAAAAAACTCTCGATGGAGCTTGGCGGCAATGCGCCCTTTATCGTCTTTGATGATGCCGACTTAGAGAAAGCAGCAACCGGTCTTATTGCTTCCAAATACCGTAACGCGGGGCAAACCTGTGTCTGTGCAAACCGCGTGTATGTGCAATCAAGTATTAAAGACAAATTTTTAGCCATCTTCAAACAAAAAGTAGAAGCCTTAAAAGTTGGTAACGGTATGACAGAGGGCGTGAATATCGGTCCGCTCATCAACCAAGATGCAATGGACAAAGTCGAGCAGTTACTTGAAGATGCGGTCAACAAAGGCGCGACCGTGGTCACCGGTGGAAAGAAACACAGCGCGTCAGATTTAAGTTTTGAGCCAACCATTATCACGGGTATCACCGATGACATGGACATCGCTAGCCAAGAGATTTTTGGTCCCGTCGCCCCGGTATTTATTTTTGATACCGATGACGAAGTGATTGCCCATGCCAACAATACGATTTATGGACTAGCGGCGTATTTTTATACCCAAAGCGTTGCGCGTTCGTGGAAAGTGTGTGAAGGACTCGAATATGGTATGGTTGCGCAAAACACAGGACTGTTATCAACTGAAGTTGCACCATTCGGCGGTGTGAAGCAATCCGGTTTCGGTCGTGAAGGCTCAAAATATGGGATTGAAGATTATGTGACTACCAAATATTGGTGTATTGATGTGCAATAATAGTTCAATCGTCCAAATTCATGGCATACATTGCCATGATTGGGCGTGAGATTGAACGCGCAGATTTAGTTTATTGGTTTTTTGCAATGAGCGCTTTAGAATTTTTACTCAGCGATATCAAATACTTGGCGCAGGTATGCCAAAAAGGTATCGTTGTCGGTCATGGTTTTGCCCGGGCTGTCGGATATTTTAGCCACCGATTGCCCGTTACATTCAACCAGTTTAAGGACGATGTTGAGCGGTGTTTGCCCCATATCATTGGTCAGGTGAGTCCCGATACCAAACCCAAGTTGAAAACGGTCGTTAAAATGCAAATACAGTGCCCACGCCTTCTGCAACGTCAACCCATCGCTAAAATTTAACATTTTGGTTTTTGGGTTGATTTTAAGTTGCTGGTAGTGCGCGTAGGCTTTTTCGCCCCATGCATACGGGTCGCCACTGTCATGACGCAGCCCATCAAATAGCTTAGCAAAATACAAGTCAAAATCGCGTAAAAAGGCATCCATTCCGACCACGTCTGTCAATGCAATACCTAAGTCACCTCGATATTCTTGAACCCAAGTTTCGAGTGCTGCTTTTTGAAAATTACGCAAGCGCACATCGAGCGCCTGAAAGGCTTGTAAAAACTCATGCGCCATTGTGCCAATTGGGGTGATACCGAACTGTTTGGCAAAATACACATTGCTCGTACCGCGAAATATTTCCGGCACAGCCATCAACCGCTCAATCACCTGTTCTTGCCAAGCAACACTATAACGTCGACGCGTACCAAAATCTGATAGAAAAAACGGAACGTCATAAGCCGCCATTTGGCGACGATAGTCTTGTAACAGTATGATTTTATCGTTTAGCCGTTGTTCACCGACTTGCCAAGCCGATTGCTGGTCAAGGTGACTAAAATACAGTTCATTAACAATCGCCAACACAAAGATTTCAAACATCATTGCCTGAATCATCGGGCCTTCAATGCGAATGTCTAACCGACCTTCAGCATCAAGGGTCGCTTTGATAAAACGACGTTTGAGTTGAAATAATTCAAGATAATCAACAAAATCACTTTTGATAAAGCGCAGACCACGAAGGTATTGCAGCTCATCGGCTGTAAAACGTAGTTCACAAAGCGCATCGAGCTCGCTATTGACTTCATCGAGTAGCGTTGAAAGAGGATAGGCGGTGTCTTCAAGGTTGCGACAGCGAAACGCATATACGCTATGCGTCTGTGGAAACTTGTGTAGTACCACTTGTAGCATGGTAAATTTGTATAAATCCGTGTCCAACAAAGACTTAATAATCGCCATTACCCATCCTAAATTCTGTAACTATTGATAAGAGTGACTACTTTAGCATTAATTCGCTTGGATTGTACAAAATCTGACTCGGTGCTTGGCATTATGGTTGGTTGGGCGTTTCGACTTTAATTTTATTGACGGCATGGTATTCACGATTAAAATACACCAAGCCTGTCTGGTCTTTGCCTTGTTGTATGGCTTCGATACGACAAATAAAAATCCCGTGTGTGCCGACTTCCTGGATTTGCTCGATTTGGCAATCAAAGCTCGCCAAGGCATTGTCCAAAATCGGTGATTGGGTCATCAAGGTATGCCATGTGCCATGCTCAAAGCGCGCTTGCGCTTCGAGTTTTGATGCAAAAACCGCAGATAATGGTGCATGATGATCGGCAAGCACATTCACCGCCAATACCTTGTTTTGCACGAAATATTCATACGAGCGTGAGGCGGTATTCATGCATACGAGCAAGGTCGGTGGGGTATCGGTTACACTGCACACCGCCGATGCAGTAAAGCCATGACGACCCGCAGGGCCATCAGTAGTGACCACATTGACCGCAGC
The DNA here is from genome assembly GCF_032017425.1 of Moraxella sp. CTOTU47618. Taxonomy (NCBI): domain Bacteria; kingdom Pseudomonadati; phylum Pseudomonadota; class Gammaproteobacteria; order Moraxellales; family Moraxellaceae; genus Moraxella; species Moraxella sp. CTOTU47618. The sequence goes on from NZ_DALZPW010000001.1 coordinate 48,333, forward strand.
CGATAACATCGACATGGCATTTCTAAAATCAGTAACGTCAACCATTATTTTTTCCAAAGTACTTTTTAAATTATGAGGTCGTCCAATTGATGCGTGGCTAAATAGTCATTTCGGACAAGCTTGGCGCCTTGTGCTAAGGCAAACAGTTTGCCTTGTGCCACATGACGGGGGAGCGGTGCCATCCCGCAATTGGTACAAGGGTACAAATTTTTGGCATCCACAAACTGCAAGGCTTTATGCAGCGTTGCTGCCACTTCCTCAGGCGTTTCTATCTGATGCGTCGCCACATCAATCGCGCCCACCATCACTTTTTTGCCACGAATCAATTCAATAAGTTCCATCGGTACGCGCGAATTTTGACATTCTAGCGACACCATATCAATCGCCGATTGCTGTAGTTTGGGGAAGATGGCTTCATATTGTCGCCATTCACTGCCCAAGGTTTGTTTCCAATCGGTATTGGCTTTGATACCATAACCATAACAGATATGGACGGCAGTGTCACATTTCAACCCTTCGATAGCACGTTCGAGTGCCGCAATACCCCAATCATTAACTTCATCAAAAAATACATTAAAGGCAGGCTCATCAAATTGAATAATATCAACCCCTGCCGCCTCCAGTTCTTTGGCTTCTTGGTTGAGTAGGGTGGCAAATTCCCAAGCCAGCTTTTCGCGGCTGCCGTAGTATTGGTCACTTAAGGTATCAATCATGGTCATGGGTCCAGGTAGCGCCCATTTGATAGGTTTGTCTGTGTGCTGACGTAAAAACTTGGCGTCCTCAGCAAATACCGATTGCGGGCGCGACACCGTACCCACCACAGTCGGCACACTCGCTTCATAGCGATTGCGAATTTTTACCGTAGCGCGATTGGCAAAATCAACCCCATCTAGATGCTCAATAAAGGTGGTGACAAAATGTTGGCGGGTTTGTTCGCCATCACTCACAATATCAACGCCTGCCGCTAGTTGCTGCTGCAATGATACCAATAACGCGTCTTGTTTGCCTTGGACAAGCGCGCTGTCTGTTAGCTTCCAAGGTGACCAAAGTTGTTCAGGTTCAGCAAGCCAGCTTGGTTTAGGCAGGCTACCTGCCGTTGATGTTGGAAAAAGTGTCGTCATTGTTTTCTCTTTAATTGTTGGGTGTCAGCAAAAACTGCTTAAGCGACTTATTAAGCTACTTATTAAGCGACTTGGGAATTTAACCAGTTTTGTAATAAGGTTCGGTAGGGTTTGATAAAGTGGGTTTCTGTGTATTGACCTTGTTGAATCGCTAGCTGGCTGCGCTCTTCACGGTCATACTCGATTTTGGTCAGTGAATAATCCTCATGATTTAAACTGGGCTGATAACTTTGACCTGCCACGGTATTGGCGTTATAAATCTCAGGACGATAGATTTTTTGGAACGTTTCCATCGTGCTAATTGTGCTGATAAGCTCAAGGTTGGTGTAGTCATTGAGCAAATCACCTTTAAAATAAAACGCAAAAGGCGCCACTGATTTTGGCGGCATAAAATAACGCACCGATAACCCCATTTTGCTAAAGTACTCATCTGTCAGCGAATACGCGTCTTGTACATATTCAGTGCCCAAAATCGGATGACAATTGGCGGTTCGGGTGTAGGTCTTAGTGGTCGATACACTCAGACAAATCACCGGGGGTTTGTTAAATTGCTCACGATAGGCAGGCGAGTTCAACACATACTCAAACAACTTACCATGCAAATCCCCAAACCGCTCGGGCACGCTAAACGATGGCTGGTTTTTGTTATGCGCCAACAGCCATACACTAAAGTCATAATCGCGCACATAGGAAGAAAAACTGTTACCCACAATGCCATCGATTCGCTGCTGGGTCTGGGTGTCAAAGATAACGGTTTTTAAAATCTCAATAGCCGGGAAGCTGTCTTTCGTACCCGCTATCTCAAGATTGGCAGATACAATCTCAAGCTCGACCTGATAGCGGTCGCCAGTCCCATTGTCCCAATGTGCCAAATCATTAAATCGACGGTTAATCATTTGCAGGGTATTGCGTAAGTTTTGCTCGCGGTGTTCACCCCGTGCTAGATTGGCGAAGTTGGTAGTCAGCCTAGTATCTTTGGCAGGTTGGTAGTTTTCATCAAATGCAATGGTTTTGATATGACAATTAATCGGTAAAGTCATGTCTATAATCTCCGTAACAGTCGCGCAAAAAATTTTCTTTTAGCACCCTACGACCAATAAAAATCGTCACTGCTAAAAGTACAAAGACAGTTATACGCTAAAATGAAGATGAATAAAAACGAATTAAAATTTAAAAATGATGAATTTTATTCATTTTATGTTTTTCCTTGAATAAAAAATGGCTAGAGAGTGTCTAACCGTTTTTTAGCAGCGCTGAGATTTGGTATTAGCGATGTCAAAATTCCCTAACATAGATTCAGCGAAGCTAGTGATGCTGTGTATTTTTTGAGGTTGACGAAGATTAATTTTATTAGAAGTTTTACAAATTCAATAAAAGTTGATAGTTAAAAAATAATTTATGCAACAAAGTAATAAATTTTGTAGGTATAAAACAAGTAATTCGCCATCAGAAAGGTTAACTTACTAATTACCAACATTACGCTACAAGTCTGTAGCATTAAAGGTTGAATAGCCCGCTCTATAATCACGGGAAAATAAGGAGGGTGATATGACAATAAGCAATCATCAAAATATACCCTCGTCAGCAATCAATACGGTAAAACCACCCTATATCACTATGGCGATTTTTGCCATTATAGGTTTTGTATTATTGTTTGGCGGGATTTATCTCATTAGTTTGGGCGGCTCGTGGTACTACTTGGTAGCCGGTATTTGGATATTAGCCACGGCAGTGTTACTTAAAAAACGCGCTGCATTGGCGCTGTGGCTGTTTGCTGCCCTGTTGGTTGTGACAGCGGTATGGTCGTTATGGGAAGTGGGCAGCGATTTTTGGGCACTCGCACCTAGGCTGGATATTTTAACTTTTATGGGGATTTGGCTATGGTTGCCACGTATCACCCGCTATGTTAAATCTCATCAGCCAATTAACCCTGCAGATCCATCATCAACGCCTCAAGCAACGTTATTTGATCATACTTGGCTAACCCCGGTTCGACATGGCTTAGGCTTAGTCATTCTATCAATTTTTGCGTTGATGGGTTATGCCGCTTTTCATGACCCCCAAGAAATCAACGGAACCATCACCCGTGCGCAGCCTACGCCAAAACCACTGGCAGGCATTGCTCCTGGCGATTGGACCGATTATGGGCGGACACCTGAAGGTACACGCTATTCGCCTTTGACCCAAATCAATGATAGCAATGTCAAAAATCTTAAAGAAGCGTGGACGTTTCGTACTGGCGACTTTAAAACCGCCAATGATTCTGGGGAAACCACCAACCAAGTCACCCCGCTTAAAGTCAACAATACCTTATATTTTTGTACCGCGCATCAGTTTTTGATTGCGCTTGACCCTGCCACAGGTAAACAAAAATGGCGGTTTGATCCGAAACTTAAATCAGATAAAACCTTCCAACATTTGACCTGCCGTGGGGTATCGTATCACGATGACGCCAATGTCAGTAAAAATGCTGCCAGTTTACAAGCGCGCCAAACCCAATCGGCGCTTTGCCCGCGCAAAATTATTTTGCCGGTCAATGATGGTCGCTTAGTCGCCGTCAATGCCGATACGGGTCAACGTTGTAGCGATTTTGGTACCAATGGTGAAGTCAATCTGCAACAAGATATGCCATACCCCTATCCCGGTGGCTATAACCCAACCTCACCACCTGTAGTGACAGGGACGACGATTGTTATCGGTGGGTCTGTGACTGACAACCTCTCTACTAAAGAGCCTTCGGGCGTTATCCGTGGCTATGATGTTAATACCGGTAAATTAATGTGGGTGTTTGACACAGGCGCAGAAGACCCCAATGCCATCCCAGCACCTGGGCAAAAATTTGTACACAACTCGCCAAATGCATGGGCACCGCTTGCGTATGATAGCCAAGCCGATGTCGTATATGTGCCTGTTGGTGTTGGTACGCCAGATATTTGGGGCGGTAATCGTGACCGACTACAAGAGCGTTTTGCTAACTCGGTTGTTGCGCTCAATGGCACTACCGGTAAAGTGCTTTGGAGCTTCCAGACCACGCATCACGACTTGTGGGATATGGATGTACCGTCGCAGCCAACCATTGCAGAATTGACCGACCAAACGGGCAAAACCACGCCTGTGGTCTATGTCACCACCAAAACGGGCAATGTGTTTGTCCTTGACCGGCGTACGGGTAAACCTGTGGTACCGGTGACAGAACGTGCCGTGCCACAAACGGTTAAACGCGGTAACCAAACCAAAGGTGAAAAATACGCTGCCACTCAGCCATTTTCTGAGTTAAACCTTGCGCCACCAAATCCGCTACAGGATAAAGATATGTGGGGCGCGACCATGTTTGACCAATTATATTGCCGTGCGTATTTTAAATCACTCAATTATGAGGGTATCTATACGCCACCGTCAGAAAACGGTACCTTGGTTTTCCCAGGCAATTTAGGGGTATTTGAATGGGGCGGTATTTCAGTTAATCCCGATCGCCAAGTCGCGGTGATGAACCCCTTAGCGTTACCTTTCGTTAGTACTTTGATTCCAGAAGATCCTAACCGTCCACAAAAAGAAAAAGGCGCAGGCACTGAACAAGGCATCCAGCCTATGTATGGTGCGCCTTATGGTGTGGAAATCAAACCTTTCTTATCGCCTGTCGGATTACCTTGTAAACAACCTGGCTGGGGCTATGTGGCAGGGGTGGACTTGACCACCCATCAAATCGTGTGGAAAAAACGTATCGGTACTATCCGTGATAGCTTGCCAAAACTGATGCAGTTACCGCCATTAAAAATCGGTGTGCCCGGACTGGGTGGTTCGATTTCCACAGCGGGAAATGTGATGTTTGTCGCGGCGACCCAAGATAATTATATCCGTGCCTTTAATGTCAGTAATGGCGATAAACTCTGGGAAGCACGTTTGCCGGCTGGTGGACAAGCCACGCCAATGACTTATGAGATTAATGGCAAACAGTATGTGGTCATCATGGCAGGCGGGCATGGCTCGTTTGGCACCAAGATGGGTGACTACATGGTTGCCTATGCGTTACCCGATTAGTCATAAATGTTTTAAAAAAACCACGTTAACACTTTAACGTGGTTTTTTTATGACCCTAGAGTAAGTGGGCAGTGTATTTAGTCATAATTTATATCAGCAATTACACAACACGGTTTTTAGCAAGCGTTTAACAAGTTTTTAAATAGTGTGCTTTTAACACCTTGATGTGATAAATTGATTAATACTAATGCTATCGTTCACTCAACTGGTTTTTTAAACGCCTCAATCGCCATCGCCCGTGAGACTTTTGTTGGGGTATCAAGCTTTGGATAGGCGATGTGGGGATTTTGTTTGAGGAAAGTTTGCAGTTTTTGCTCATCGTTGATGATGTTAGCTGGCACTGTTGCAAGCTCGGGTAACCAGTGTTGAATATAGCTGGCGTCAGGGTCATGTGTTGCCGCCTGACTAAATGGATTCATCACCCGAAAATAAGGCTGGGCATCGGTACCAACGGAAGCTGACCATTGCCATCCCCCATTATTACTGGCAAAATCACCATCTACCAAATGCTGCATAAAATACGCCTCACCCCAACGCCAATCAATTAATAGGTTTTTGCTCAGATACATCGCCACCACCATCCGCAGTCGATTGTGCATAAAACCTGTGCTGCTGAGACAGCGCATCGCTGCATCTACCAGCGGCACACCGGTCTTACCTTGATACCAGCTTTCAAAGTCAGCTAGGTCATAACGCCAAGCCACAGATTCATCCAATGCGGTCAAAAATGCCTTGCCTTTAACGATATCTGGACGGTTAACCATAACGTCATAATAAAAATCGCGCCAAGCCAGTTCGCTAATCCAGCGCATAATGTCTTTCTCGCTGCCTAGTCCTTGCTGACTGTTCAGCCTTTGTCTGGCTTTGAGATAGCATAATCTGGGTGATAGCATACCGATGGCTAAATAGGGCGATAAACGACTGGTAGCACCCAAATTATTATTCAAAGCGGGCACGTCTCTGGCGGTATTGTAATCAGCGATATGGTTTTTTAAAAAATCATCCAGTCGTGATTGGGCTGCCACTTCACCGGCAGGGTATAACAATTGTGCTAACTTAACCACGTGATTGAGTTGTTTATCAAGCGCAGCGGTGGGGTTAAGATAAGCGCGATAAAATGCATCAATCGTTATATAGTCATTGGTATTAGTGTTGGTATTGGTATTGCGGCTGTCTTTGGCAAGTTGTGTGGTATTTATGGCCATGGCAGCAGGGGTGGGCGATAGGGTTAAGCCGCCAGTTTCAATCATCGCAAGCCAACGCTTGTAAAAAGGGGTAAAGACTTTGTACGGCATACTTTTGTCCGTGACGATACGCTGAGGGGCAATCACTTGACTATCATCAAACCATTGGGTAACTATGCCTAATGACTGCGCCTGCTGGGCGATATACTGATCGCGGGCAACTTCATTAACCGGGTACTCCAAATTGGCAAATACATGGCTTATAGAAAGCTGCTGGCAAAGCTCAAGCACATCCGTCGCCTGCAAGGCAAAATCATCCACCACTCTGATGATGATACCAATATTTAACTGAGATAAACTCTGCTCCAGTGCGCGGATTTGCCGCAGTATCAAGTCAATTTGCCACAGCGATTTGCGGTGTGATTGCCATTGCTTGGGTGTCAAATAAACCACGGCTATGACACCAGCATGGTTTTGCCGTGCATGCTCACAGCAAGCCGCAAAAGCGGTATTGTCAAAGGTGCGCAAATCTTGGCGAAACCACATCAAGTTCATTGTGCTGCTCATTATCTTTACCCCAATACAACAGTTTATCGTTAGGTTATTATGTCAACAAAGGCTTGGCTTCCCAAGACATTTTTTCAGGTTTGTTGCGCCATCATAACGGTAAAAGCCAGTTATCCCGTTGCAAAAATGTGCAATGACCCACATAAAAAGTCAACTAAACTAAACTAAACTAAACTAAACTAGATAATGGATAATAGCTAATAGATGTACGCGCCTTAAATAGCCAGCGATTAAGTAAATCTATAGAAAGGTACGATGAAAAATTCTAATAAAACCGTTAAAAAATCTGATTTACCGAGCAAAATCTGCCCAGTGTGTCAGCGTCCATTTACCTGGCGGAAAAAATGGGAAAAAGATTGGGTGAATGTCATTTATTGCTCAAAGCGCTGTCAAGGTAATAGCCGTAGTAGCAAATTAAAAAATAACCCTAAAAACTCATTAACGCCAGGTGTACCCAGAATCAAATAGCAAACTAACTATTTGATGTATGGCACAATTATATTAAGATGGCAATATCATCTGCCATCATTCAAGCGTGTATCAAGCGATTTCCCTGTTATGCTATCTACATTATCATCCGATAACAAATCGTCAAAACTATATATTAGGGTAGTGGTGGTCGGCATCGTTACCGCGTTGCATGGGCTGCTGCTATATCTATTTTTTCAGTACCAAACTCCATTAAAGATCAAACCGCAAACCACACAGCCGCTCGAAATTAGCTTTATCCAGCTGAAGCCTCAACACCCTTCGCAGACCTACCATTCACAAACGCAGCCTGTGGTTATCCATCATACAGACCCTGCCAAACAACCTTATCCTAGCGATAAAACACAAGCGGCTGATGTTAAGGAAAAACCGTTCCCAACACCAAACCCTACACCCGCTAAACTGGTGAATCACCCAGCAAAAGATAATAACCACAAGCCAATCGAACTCAGACCAACGATAGATAATTCGACTAACCAACAAAAAGCCATTCAACCTAAAACTGCGTTATCTACAGCAAGTCAAAGTCAAAGTCGAAGCCAAACTCAACCCCAAAAAAAATCACAAGATATTCCTAGCCAGCCATTACTGAACGCCCATAAAAATAACGCCCACTATGAGCAACAGCAAGCGGCGCAAATAGAACGCAAAATAAGTTCAAACACTAGCCAATCTCTTACTCAACCCAACTCAGCTACTATTAAATCAGCTACTATCAACCAAAGCCATACCAATGCCGATAATGCTTTAAAACCTATAACTCACGATGAGCGTGCTAAATCATCTGCTAAATCATCTGAAGACTCGATGCGCCCTCAAATACGAAAAACGCCAAATCAGCCCGTTAGCCCAGTTATTTCAGCTATCCCCGATGTCCCAGCTATTAATTCGTCACCAAAGCCAGCAACACCCAACACCTTTGGCAATGCGGATGCAAGTTGGCAGAAAAGACCCAACACGCAGTTACCACCCAATTTATCCCGTATTGTGACACTAAAACAGCTATCCAGCCTACAAGTAAAACTCAATGTCAATGCCCAAGGTGGCGTGGAAAGATGCAGGATTGCGCAAACATCGGGTGATCAAGCGGTGGATAAATTTATTTGCCAACAAGTGCAAAAAGCTAAACTTTACCCAAGAAAAACCAATGGCATCACGGTACCAAGCATTGGTAATCTCACCATAGCACTGACCAATCTTGCAAATTAAACCATACGATATGTTGTTGAAGCGGCACCTATGTAATAATCATGAAGCGCTTACTGTATCAACATTGATTAACTACACACACAAAAAAAGCCAACCTGATGAACAGATTGGCTTTCATGTTATTGAAAATTAGCTTATTTCTTTTGGTAAGATAAACGTACACCGTATACCCAGCCATCATTGTCTTGGAAATCGCCAACAATACTACCATCAGGTATTTTCGCTTTGGCATCACCAAACATCAAGTATTTAACGCCGCCTGAGATAGCCCATTCAGGTGTCAAATTGTATTTTGCTCCCAAACCCACATTCCAGTTACCCTCTACAGGTCCTAGAGAAGTGATGGGATTACCTGCGCCTGAGTCATAACCCACAGCGCCCGAAATAGCTAATTGTGGCGATAGTTTCTTACCTAGACCGACTTCAGCAGTCCAAGCGTCATCGTCATAAGAAACTAAATTTAAACCACTTGCGCTACCATAGATTTTTGGTTTAATCGCAAAATCGCTCCAAGGTACCCAACGTGCTTTTGCGGTTAAAAGGGTGGTTGGATTGATACCTGTTTGGAAATCTAAGTTAACAGATTTTGGCGTGGTGACAGTAATTTCATTGGTGCCGACACCCGCTGCACCGCGTGCAGGAAGATTTTCCGTCGTATTGACGTCGTGGTCGATTTCAGAGCGATAAGTTAACGCGGCTTTGAGGGCAATTTCAGGTTTTAAATAAGCAATCCCAGCCATCCAGCCATAAGCCGTATCACGAGCAATATTTGCATCATACCCAGAGGCAGTTTTATAAGCGTTACCACGTAAGTGGACATCACCTTCTAAACGCTGAATCGTAGGACCACCATAAATTTGAATATTTTTCTTTTCACCCAGTTTTACCCCCAACAGTCCTGTGAAATTTTGGCTGCTGAGAGAAACATTGGTTGCACCTGTAACTTGAGATAAATTTTGTGATGCCGTTTGTGCGGTAGATAAAGTATTAACTGCTTGGTTACCAGCCGCAACTTGGGTAGTACCTGCAGCAATCCCTTGTTGAAGTGCAGTAATTTGTGGTGTTAAAACAGGCGCTAATGCAGGGTTAGCAGCCAAAGCGGCTTGGGCTTGAGTCAATTGGGTGTTTGCGGCATCTAATCGCGCTTGCCCATCATTAACTTGACTTTGGATGGTTGAGATAGCGGTTTGCAGTTCTGTAGCATTGGTAACAGGCAGTGCAATACCTGCATTTTGCAATCCCGCTGCTGCCTGCGCATAGATACCATTCACTATAGAAGTTGGTGCACCAACAAAGTTGTTATCGCCAGAAAACTCAACATCTGCGCCCCAAGGTTGATCAAAAAATGCCCCTACGCTGATAGTGTCATTGACATCGGCTTTTGCGCCAAAGTTTAAAAACTGGTAATCCTCTGCCATATCAGGGACATTGCGACCAGCGGTAAAGTTTGCGTCAGTTGTCGCAACATTTGCGTTATCTTTACCCTCGATTGTTGGATCGATAGTAATGTGCTCAACATAGGCAAAAGTACCTTCCTCAGTAAAAGCCCAGCTTGGTTGGGTAGAGCGGTCTAGACCTGCGGCGTTTGCGATAGAAACAGTAGAAAGCGTAGCAATGGCTAGCGCAAGAGAAGAAATTTTAAATGACATGTGAAGCTCCCTGTTTGATTTTAATCATTACGTCTAACAGCTAATTTAATAAAAACTTATCAGTAAATTAAAATTGACGTAATACCTTCCTTTGGTTAGGTAAAGAATAATCAAAATTTTAACAATTGACAACCGTAGAATCACATTTTTGTAAGAATTTATTGACCTGAGCAGTCACGAAAAAAAAGAGGATGTTAACCCAATGAGTTAACACCCTCTTTTTACTGACTATATCTAGCTAAACAACTATCGACCGCGGTAAGTGATACGTCCTTTCGATAAGTCGTAAGGTGTCATTTCAACTTTAACTTTATCGCCTGTTAAGATACGAATATAGTTCTTACGCATTTTTCCAGAAATATGCGCAATAATTTCATGCCCATTTTCTAAACGCACTTTAAATAATGTGTTAGGTAAAGTATCGACCACTTCGCCTTCAAATTCAATTACATCGTCTTTTTTTGCCATAATACCTATATCTATGAGTCAAATGTATAAATGTAGATTATACGCTGATGCGTGTGTTATCGCAACTTTTAACCCCTAAATCAATCAATTGAAAAAAAACAGCTAAAAGATTTGCGCGTATCGCGTCCTTATTCAGCCAAATTTAGCCAAATAGGGGATAGCCTTGTTACCGGCAACAGTGATTGAAATTGGGGTGGATATAGCGCGTTGATAAAGTATAACCCATCGGCAGCGGCGGTCGCTGCCGCAAGTGACCGGTTTTTGCTAAGTAGCAATGTTTCAATCCATGCGACTGGCTTTTCACCGCGCCCAATTTCAAATAACGTACCCATAATATTTCGCACCATGTGATGCAAAAAACCATCGGCTTGGATATCCAGTACCAACAGCTCACCATGCTGAATCAATTTGGCAAAATGGACATGGCGCACAGGCTGATTAGATTGGCAGGAAGCGGCACGAAAACTGGTAAAATCATGAGTGCCTTCTAGATAGGTCGCTGCCTGCTGCATCAGTTGGACATTAAGCGGGGCGTACTCATGAGTAATTTGCTGATTGAGTATCGCAGGTCGAAAGGGGTGGTTGAAGGTAATATAGCGGTAGCGTCGAGCAATGGCAGAAAAGCGCGCATGAAACTCAGCAGGCATCACTTGTATCCAGCGCACCGCGATATCATCAGGTAGTAGAGAGTTTGCGGCACGCAGCCAATTATAAGGCTGACGGGTGGCACTGGTTTGAAAATGGGCAATCATATTTGACGCATGGACGCCGGCATCAGTACGACCCGCAGCAATAACTTCTATGGGTTCATTGGCTATCTTTGATAACGCTGCTTCAACATGCTGCTGAATACTATCAACTTCTTGTTGTCGTTGCCAGCCGCGATAGCGAGTACCAATAAATTCGATGCTGATCGCATAAGTATTTACAGTCATAAAAAAGCCAATTTTGCCAAAACCTACGATAAAAAAGCCTAGTATAACAACTAATCAGTTATTAGGCGACGGTGTGGGTATCTTTTAGACAATGTGTCCAGCGCTGACGGCGGCGAGCAGGGGTATCATAACTGCCAATCAACCAAAGCAGACGCGCAAATATCGCAGGTAAGGTCAATCGTCCCGTCATCAAAACTTCACACTGAGCCAGCCATGCCCCCGCTTCATACGCTTGGCTGACGCCGCCATACGCGCATTGGGTGGTCACTGCAACCAGACAGCCTTGTTTTTTCGCCTGTAATAATTGGTTTTTGATGGATTCGGCATACGGCACATTGCCTGCACCAAATGCCAAAATAATGATGGCATCAGGTTTTTCAGCCAATAAATTATCCAAGCGAGTGGCGAGCAAATGCGTATCTACGGGCGTCAAATAGAGTGTGGCAATATTGGCATGGGACAAGCTGTCAAAGACTTGCGGCAACTCACTCAACCGATCTTCTAGCCAAAGTTGATGCTGAGCCTGAGTGATTTTTGAGATATAGCTATTGGCGGGATAACCAGCACGGTGGTGCCCCACAAACGCCATTAAATCATGGCTATGAATTTTTTGCACAGTTTGCGCAGGCCAATCTTCACCAGAAAAACACACCCGCACCCCAGGTTCACCATGACGGGCTAATTTGCAAGCATCAAATAAATTCTGTGTGGCATCGCTCTGCGGGTCGATGCGGTAATCGGTTAACACATTGCTATCAAGCAAAGGTCTCATCGCCCCTGTCACCACAATACTGATATGACTACCCGCAAAACACTCTGCCAAAAAAGCCGCAAGGTAGCTGAGCGTATCCGTGCCTGTTAGCACCACAAATTGGCGAAGCCCTTGCGCAATGGCTTGTAATATCAATTGATAAAAATGCGCAAAATCGGCAGGTGTTAACTGGCTACTGTCTTTAATGAGATCATTATCCAATATCCGCCAATTCACAGGGTCGTGTGCATGGTTTGGGTAGGTGGCAAAATGGGTCTGTAATATCTGTGATAACACAGGTAAAAAAATATCGGCATCTAAGCTAGCAAGCGGTTTGCCATAACTGCCAAAAGTGCCGCCCGCGTAGATAATGCCAATACCTGATTTGGTGATAGATTTACTCAATTGAAATTTTACTCATAAGGGTTGGCAACGGATAACTTATCAAGGACAGCGATTTCAATCGCTTCCATTTCATCTTGCTCAGCTTGCCCAAGTTCATGGTCAAAACCCAGCAAATGCAGTATCCCATGCACCAGCAAATGGGTCAGATGCTGCTCTACTGTCTTGCCTTGTTCAGCGGCTTGACTGACTACCACCGCATGGCAAATCACTAGTTCACCTAGCGGCAGTGCGGGCAGTAATTCTAGTACAGCTTCAGGCAACTCACTGGCATAGGATAAAATATTGGTGGCGTAGTCTTTGCCACGCGCATCGAAATTGATAGCGCGAGCTTCCACAGGCTCCGTGACATAAATTTCTAATTCAACCGTTTTTTGAAAGATAAATTCACCCAGTTGACTAGGTATCTCAGTGGTGTATTGATGGGTTTGAAAATACTGCAGCACTTGCTTCAAAATAGCGGCAATCTTGTCTTGTTGGTACAAGGCTTCAAGTTCGCCAAAATTTGGCAGCGCAATTAAGTCTTCAGCAAAACTAATTATCACTTGACTCATCGGCACTTGACTCATCGGCGCTTGCGGCACAGCGCTTGCTAAATCACCTGTTAAATCAATTTGGGTTGGCAAAGCTGATGACATAAGCTACTCCGCGATACCTATATCAATGGGTGTGTTATCAATCGGTGTGTTATCAATCGGAGCTTTATTAATCGGGGCGTTGTTATCCGTCACCGCGATAGCCAAGCTTGCGGCTTGGGACTGTGCTTGGCTTTGTTCGAGTAGGCGCGATTGCTTTTTGGCTTCTTTAATCGCTTCTTGCGCTTCATCGTATTTATCGTAGGCTTGCACGATTTTTTGAACCAATTGATGGCGTACCACATCTTTGCTATCAAACCGCGTCACATGAATTTCTTCAATATCCGCCAAGATTTCTAGCGAATGCCGCAAGCCTGACTTGGTGCCACGAGGTAAATCGACCTGTGACATATCGCCCGTGATGACCGCCCGCGAGCCAAAACCCAAACGGGTCAAAAACATTTTCATCTGCTCAGGGGTAGTGTTTTGTGCTTCATCTAAAATCACAAATGAGTTATTTAAGGTACGACCGCGCATGTAGGCGAGAGGGGCTACTTCAATGACTTGTTTTTCAATCAGTTTTGCCACTTTTTCAAACCCTAGCATTTCATATAAAGCGTCATAAAGTGGGCGTAAATAAGGGTCGATTTTTTGGGTCAAATCCCCCGGTAAAAAGCCCAGTTTTTCCCCTGCTTCTACCGCAGGGCGTACAAGCAAAATACGCTCAATCTCATTGCGCTCTAGCATATCGACCGCGCAAGCCACCGCCAAGTAAGTCTTACCCGTCCCTGCAGGACCTACGCCAAACGAGACATCAGAGAGTAAGATTTTTTTGACATATTGCTGTTGGTTGTAACCGCGGGGAATGATTTTTCCTTTACGGGTTCTCAAACTAATCGGGGTGAATTCAGTGCTATCGGCGCGCTCGCTGCCATTTGCGCTAGCGGCATCATTCTCTAGCGCTAAATCTTGCTCGCGGCTAAAACTGGTTTGCACGAGCAGATGCAAATCTTCTGGCGAGATGACGTCGTTGCTTTGTGCTTCATCGGCAAGCTGTACCAAGATACGCTCAGCACGCGTGACTGAATCGAGTTCACCTGAAATCACAAAATCGGTTTTGCGTTGGTGAATGTGGACTGACAGACGATGTTCAAGGTACTTAATGTGGTTATTGTATTCGCCCAATAGGGTTTTGAGTTGGTGGGCTTTTAGAGATGATAAATCGACCGTTCTGCTGATGGTATCGCTCAAGAGTGCTTCCTTTTATGGGTTTTTATAGTTGTGATAAATCATAAGGTTGAGAGATTAGGGGAGTATGACAGTAACCAATATAATATTTTGGCACGTTGATACTATTATGGTAAATTTCGACGAGATTTCAAGGCACAAATACACATTTGGCAAATAAGAAAGCCAATAACATTAAGTTATTGGCTTTTTTGATATGGTGGCGATGAAGAGACTTGAACTCTTGACCTCACGATTATGAGTCGTGCGCTCTAACCAGCTGAGCTACATCGCCATGTAGGATAGACATTTTGTGTCTGTCTTGTGGTCGCATATTATGCGTATTTCGACCTATCTCGTCAAGGATAATCTGCAATTTTTTTCAAAAATTTAGCGTTTCGTCTGCACGGTGTATCGCCAATGTGTTAACGAGCATTTTTAAAAGCGGTTGCTGCTTCATCAAAACGTGCCATGACTTTGTCAGATGCGGGCGTTAACAGCGACACCACATAGATAGCAATCATGCCTAAAATAAAACCTGGTACGATTTCATAAAGACTACTACCGGTTAATGGTTTCCAAGCGATGACCGTCAACGCGCCTACAAGCATACCCGCCAACGCGCCTGTCCCAGTCATACGTCGCCAAAATAACGACATCAATACCACAGGACCAAACGCCGCGCCAAAACCTGCCCAAGCATACGAGACCAATCCCAACACTTTGCTGTCTGGGTTTTGGGCAATGACAATGGCAATCGCTGAGACCAAAAGCACCATGAAGCGACCAATCCAAACCAGCTCTTTTTGCGTGGCAGTAGGGCGAATAAACCCTTTATAAAAATCTTCTGTAATCGCGCTTGAGCATACCAATAATTGACAGCTTAGGGTACTCATGACCGCCGCCAAAATAGCCGACAATACCACACCGACAATCCAAGGGTTAAATAACAATTGTGCCAAACCGATAAAGATACGCTCGTTGTTATCTTTTAAGATGGCAGTTTGCTCAGGATGCACCGTCATATAGGCAAGCCCAAAATAACCGACCGCCACCGCGCCTGCTAGGCATAAAATCATCCAAGTCATACCGATACGGCGGGCATTATTTAGTGATTTGACCGAATTTGCCGCCATAAAACGCGCCAAAATATGCGGCTGACCAAAATAACCCAAGCCCCACGCAGCCGCACTGATGATACCGACCAATGAAGTACCAAACAGCAAGTTACCGTAGTTTTTGTTATTTGCCTGTGCCGCCATACTGACCGCCGCATGAATTTCATCCATACCGCCTAAGTTTAAATAAACCATGATGGGCGCAAATACCAGCGCAAAAATCATCAAACTTGCCTGAATAGTATCTGTCCAGCTTACCGCCAAAAATCCTCCAATAAAGGTATAGATAATGGTGGCAAAAGCCCCTAGCCACATAGCCGTGGCATAGTCAATTTCAAACAAGCTTTCAAATAGCCGCGCACCTGCGACAATGCCTGAGGCACAATAAATGGTAAAGAAAAACAAAATAATCGCCGCTGAAGCAATTTTAATCAATTGATTGTTGGCGCCAAAGCGGTGGTGAAAGTATTCAGGCAAAGTTAGCGCATTGTTATTAAACTCAGTATGCACCCGCAGTCGACCCGCCACTAAAAGCCAGTTAAAATACGCACCAATCACCAAGCCAATTGCAATCCAAGATTCACTCAGCCCCGATACATAAATCGCCCCAGGTAACCCCATCAGCAGCCATCCTGACATATCTGACGCACCCGCCGACATCGCGGTCACAAAACTGCCCAGACTACGACCACCCAAAATATAGTCATCAAAGTTACGCGTGGCAAAATATGCCGCAAACCCGATGCCCAATACCAAAATCAAATACAACGTAAATGTAATATAAACGGGTGTCATCCCATCACTCCTAAGGTCATCCCGATTCAAGGTAATAAAACCACTAAAAATTGATAGCAGTCATAGAGATTTTACGTGGCATCACACGCTAATCGACATCCTGATAGATACCATCTAATAACGAAAAGTCACATTGTAGAAAAATTTTAGGCATAAAAAAAGGATAATCGCTGTGATTATCCTGTTTATGGCATAAAATTGTCAACGCGCTAAACTTTGCGATACATAATGTCATAAATAGCGCGACCTTCCTCTATACCGCGTTTTTCAAATTTAGTCAGTGGGCGAAAATCGGGACGTGGCAGAAAGTTACCTATACCTTCGCTGTTTTTGCCTTCTACATTTTCAAACGCGGTTAAACTATCCATGACTTCAATCATCCAGTGGGCATAATGTTCCCAATCGGTGGCAGCATGAAACATGCCGCCTTTTTTAAGCACCCGTTCCACCACCCTCATGCGATCGGCACTGACAAAACGGCGTTTGTAATGGCGCTTTTTTTGCCAAGGGTCTGGGAAATACAACTGCAGCGTGTCAATATGCGCCGCTGGTAATTGCTGCATCAGGGCAATGGCATCGCCACTGATGAGTTTGAGGTTATTGAGACCCAGTTCCCCTGCCAAAAATGCACAATTACCCAGTCCTGCCTCATGCACTTCAATGCCGACAAAGTTTCGTGTTGGGTCATTTTTTGCCATTTCCACCAAGCTTGTGCCCATACCAAAGCCGATTTCGAGTGTCAAAGGCGCATCAGGGTTTGAAAATAGCTCACGCAAATTGGTTATACCACCGATATCCATTGCTTGAATTGCATCCAAATTGGGCTGGACAAAAAAATGGGCAAAGTCTGACTGTAACCCAGCTTCTGCCTTTTTGCCCACATGGGTTTTGCGCTTCATAAAAGTTTGAATGGCGCGATAGTGCGGGGATAAAGAGTTTTCATCGCTCGGTTGTGGGGCAGTGGATGGATTGGGAGAAAGGCATTGGGCATCGGGTTTAGCCGCATCGACTGTCTCAGAAGTTTGGGTATGTTGGGGTGTCATCATTTGCAAAAATCGTAGTTGGTGTGATAAAGGGTGGTTGTGATAAAATTCGGCTATTATAAGTGAAAACCCCAAAAAGTAAAAACCTCAACAAGTGAAAACAACCAATGGATAATCCCTAATCGCCATGTTATTTCTTGAAAAAACATCACCGCCGCCATTTTGGCAGCCACAGCTAACTGATAAACAGCGTCTGATGTATGACAAAGCCTTTATCGGCAATCGTTCACAGGCGTATTATCTCAAGCGTTTTGCCCAGTTTGATCAGGCAGGGCGACTGACGGCAAAGTGGCATTGGGCAGGTTTTTTGATGACGTTTCCTTGGCTGTTATACCGTAAGCGATTCTTAGATAGCATTGTCTATTCGGTGGCGGGATGGTCATTTATTCAGCTCAATGTCACCATCATTTTGGTGGCGATAGAGTATTTATTGATACGCAATCTTGATGAAGTGATTCGTATGCCGCTACGTATTGGCATTGGGCTTGCGATTTGGCTGTTTTGGTCGGTAATGGTAGCACGTTGGAGCGATGCTTATTATTATCGGATGGCGCGCCGTGAAATCGCCGATGCCATTGAAATGTATCCGCGGGATGAGGAAAAACAGCTGGCGCATATCCGCAGGCACGGCGGTGTAAGTTTGGTGGGTTTGGCGCTGGCGTTTGGGTTTTATGCGTTTTCTTTGTTTGTGATTCAAGTGCAGTTTTTGCCGATTTATGCCAAACAAAAAGCCAATGCCACGCTGTTTGAAGTGCTTGATATCGTAGAAAGCGCACAGGGGCGAGTCGATGCCATCTACAAAGCCACCGGTCAATGTCCTGTCAATACACCGCTAAGCACAGATAACCAAAAAGTGGTGTTAAAAGTGCTGACGCAAGCAGAAAGCATTCCAACTGACAGTCATTGCATGATTCAAGCGACAGTACGAGGCGTGCCGTTTCCCAATCGCTGGCTCAATGGTCAGACGCTGACCATGTATCGTATTGGCGATAGTAAAGTCGATGGTAGTTGGGGCTGTATCACCTCACTCAACCGCAAACAAATTCCCAAACAGTGTATGCTTGCCGAGCGCTGATAAAATAGTGGAGCTTACAACCACTAGCCGATGCGATGGCGGTAGTTTTCAAAAAAGACCGAAGCCTAAGTAACAGCCTAGGCTTCGGTTTTTGTTTATCAGTTTTATTTTGAAGCCAGCAAAATAACTTACTTCATCAACAACGCATTGACGCGTTTTAGATAAGCGGCCGGGTCTTCAAGCTGACCGCCTTCGGCAAGTAATGCTTGGTCAAAAATCACTTGCGCGAGGTCATCGAACTGCTCCGCGCTTTCCAATTTTTGAATGAGCGGATGGTTTGGGTTGACTTCCAAAATTGGTTTGCTCTCTGGCACAGGCTGACCCATTTGTTTGAGCATTTGCATCATCTGTGGTGATAGTTCACCATCCGCAGTAACGAGCAGAGCAGGGCTATCCACCAAACGATTTGACACGCGCACATCTTTAGCCCGGCTACCCAACACGCCTTTGAGTTTTTCTACCACAGGCTTGAAGGTTTCTTCCGCTTTTTTGGCTTCTTCTTTTTCGGCTTCATCGGTCAAATCGCCCAAGTCTACCGCGCCTTTGGCGATGTTTTGTAGCGGTGTGCCATCGTATTCAAACATAAAGTTCATTGCCCATTCATCAACGGGGTTGGTCATTAAGATGACTTCAATGCCTTTTTTCTTGAACACTTCAAGTTGCGGACTGGCTTTGGCGGCGGCAAGGTTTTCAGCTGTTAGATAATAAATCGCCTTTTGACCGTCTTTCATACGGCCTTTATAGTCGTCAAAGCTGGTGACCACATTGTCATCAGTGGTAGTGGCATAGCGCAATAATTTGGCAATTTTATCCCTATTGCTTTGGTCTTCACCCAAGCCTTCTTTTAAGACGTTGCCAAATTCAGCATAAAACTGTTGGTATTTTTCTTGCTTTTCGGCTTCATCGCTATTGGCTAGACTAGCTAGCACGGTCAATATACGGCGAGCGTTACCATCGCGGATAGATTTGACATCGCGAGACTCTTGCAGGATTTCACGGCTGACATTAAGCGGTAAATCAGCGGTATCAATCACCCCTTTGACAAAACGCAAATACATCGGCAATAACTGCTCGGCATCATCCATAATAAATACACGTTTGACGTACAGTTTTAGACCGTGTTTTTGCTCACGTTGGTACAGGTCAAACGGCGCTTTTTTAGGGATATATAGCAGCTGGGTATATTGTAGACGTCCTTCGACACGGTTGTGCGTCCAAGTTAGCGGCTCATCATAGTCATAGGTAAGATTTTTATAAAATTCTTGATACTCTTCGTCTTCAATTTCTGAAGGTGAGCGCGTCCATAGGGCATTGGCTTGGTTGATGGTTTCCCATTCGTCAGTGGTTATCATTTGACCTTGGGGCATCTCACCTTTGGCAGTTTCGCCCCCTGCTTCTGCATTAGCAGTTTTTTGCGCGTCAGTGAGTTCTTCTTCTTGCCAAACTTCTTTGCGCATTTGGATGGGCAAGCTGATATGGTCAGAGTATTTATTGACTAAAGATTTGATTTTGTGGCGGTCAAGGTATTCGCTGTGTTCATCGGTGATATGTAAAATCACGGTCGTGCCACGGGTAGGCTTTTCGATGGTTTCGGTGGTAAATTCACCGGTACCGTCTGAAACCCAGCGTACGCCTTGGCTGGCAGGCTCACCTGCTTTACGAGATTCCACCGTGATGGTGTCCGCTACGATAAAACCCGAATAAAACCCCACCCCAAATTGACCAATCAAATTGCCGTCTTGTTTTTGTGCATCGGATAATTTTTCTAAGAAAGCTTTGGTGCCTGATTTGGCAATAGTACCTAAATGCTCTACGGCATCGGCTTCATTCATACCGATACCATTGTCGATAAAGCTGATGGTTTTGGCATCTTTATCAATATCGATGCGAATGCGTAGTTCACTGTCACCTTCATACAGCGCGTCGTTTTGATTGCCTTCAAAACGCAACTTGTCACAGGCATCAGACGCATTTGAGACCAGCTCACGCACAAAGATATCCGCATTGGAGTAAAGCGAGTGGGTGACTAGATGTAATAGTTGCGCGACTTCCGCTTCAAAGCTATGTTTTTTTGGCTCAGGCTTGTTTGAATCTGCCATAGTAAGTAACTCCTAAAAGTAAGAATAAAAATAATTAACCCAATTTATGATGGTTCGTTGTCATAGTTAGGGTGAGTCTAAAACTATTTCAAGCACAAGCGGCACAATTTTTTAATTTTTAAAAAATGAAAACAATGATGCAAGCAGGGTTTAAATATTCAATAATTAAATGACCAATAAAAAGCCGAGCATACTTATACTCGGCTTTACTTGCCATCTATCCGATACTATATCTCTTTTAAATCTTGGATTCACTAGGATTAGACAGTTGGGGTGAGCGCAACGCTTTGGGCAAGCTAAAGGTCACGTTTTCCAAAATACCGGATAATTCTTCAGGTTTTTCGCCGCCCCAGGATTGTAAGGTATCTAACACTTCTTGAATCAATACTTCAGGCGCGGATGCACCCGCAGTCACGCCTACCGTATCCACGCCTGCAAACCAGTCTTTTTGCATTTCGCCGGCATTATCAATCAAATGCGCTTTGGCGCCCAAGCGCTCCGCGAGTTCACGCAGGCGGTTGGAGTTGGATGAATTGGGTGAGCCCACCACTAACACCACTTGACAACGCGCCGCAAGCTCCTTGACCGCATCTTGACGGTTTTGGGTGGCATAACAAATATCATCTTTACGCGGCGCATGGATTTTTGGGAATTTATTTTTTAGCGCATCAATCACTTCTGCGGTGTCATCCATCGATAGGGTGGTTTGGGTGACAAAAGCCAAATCAGTATCAGTCGGTAAATCCAGGTTGGCAACATCTACCACATCTTCAATTAAGTGAATACGCCCACCGTATTGTGGATCGAAGCGTCCCATCGTGCCTTCTACTTCTGGGTGACCGGCATGACCAATCAACACCGCATCTACGCCTGTTTTGGCAAATTTATTGACTTCGATATGGACTTTGGTAACCAGTGGGCAAGTGGCATCAAACACGGTCAAATCACGGCGTTCGGCTTCATCTTCCACCGCTTTGGAGACGCCATGCGCTGAAAAAATCACAATCGCCCCATCCGGCACTTCATCCAACTCTTCGACAAATACCGCACCGCGATTGGCCAGGTCTTCTACCACAAACTTGTTGTGGACCACTTCATGGCGTACATAAATAGGCGGTTCAAAGCGCTCAAGGCAGACATTGACGATTTCGATGGCTCTATCGACCCCAGCACAAAAACCACGAGGATTGGCGAGTAAAATTTTCATAATGCAGTTCTTCAGTCATTGATGATTCATGTGGCTAGTTTACCATGAGTTCATACACGCAAAATATGTTAAACGTAAAAAATCAGCGAATCGGTATTGAAAGGCTAAATTACGCAGAAATTGTTAGCAAAAATTGCTAAAATAGCCGATTCAAAAATGGCTACTACCCACTTCATCAAACCCCTAAGGATATGTCATGACCAAAGGCTCATTATTTATCATCACCGCAGCAAGCGGTACTGGCAAAACATCGCTGGTCAAACAGCTGATTGCAACGACCAATGACTTGGCGGTTAGTATCTCGCATTCGACTCGCAAGCCACGTCCTGGTGAGATTGATGGGCAGCATTATCATTTTGTCAGCCGCGAGATATTTGCTGATATGATTAAGCAAGGTGAATTTTTGGAGCATGCTGAAGTGTTTGAAAACTACTATGGTACCGCCCAGTCCACAGTAGAATTTATGCTGAGCAATGGCTTAGATGTCATCTTAGAAATCGACTGGCAGGGCGCGCTGCAAGTGCAAAAATTGCGTCCCGATGCCACGACCATTTTTATCCTACCGCCCGACCGCCAATCGCTGCGCCAACGGCTTTCCAATCGCGGACAAGACAGTCAAGAGGTGATTGAAAGACGTCTTGCCGGTTCGGTCAATGAAATGTCGCAATACGTGAATTTTGATTATGTGGTGATTAATGACAATTTCGACGTGGCATTAGCGGAGTTAAAATCAATCATCATCGCCAATCGTTTGACACTCGTTAAACAGCAAGAGCGCCACGCTGGCCGTATTGAGCAGCTATTGTCTGAATAGTCTAACTAGTTAAAAGCACTAAAAATCTGCTGTCTTAGCCAGCCATATAGCGGGTCAACCTGTTGTTGTTGGTGCCAATAGCCGTGTAACTCGATATGGGTCAACGCAATCGGCAAATCCAAAATTTGCCAGCCTTGTGCGGGTGGCAAAAATGTGGTGGCTAACTGGCGTGGCAAGGTAAGCAATAGTTTGTCTTGTTTTAGCAATTGAAAAGCAGTGGCATAATGTTGGCAACGGATTTTACTCTGCCGCTGCCAACCTGCTTTGGACAATAAACTATCTTCAATCGACAGACCTAGCCGCCGTGATGACACAGTAATATGTTGACTGGCAAAATACTGGGCTTGGGTGATAGTCGGTTCGTTCGCCAATTCAGCCGCAAAATTTGGCGCATACAACACCAGCACAAACTCATCTCGCAACAAGGGTTGATGCACAATCTCACTATCCACCACCCGCGCCACATCAATGGCAAAATCCAGCTGTCCAACTTTTAGTTCATGCGCGAGTTCTGAGCGATTGAGCCGGCTACTGGTGATTTGACAATTGGGCAGGACTTGATGAATTTGGCTGACCAATTTGTTAAACACAATCAATTCAATTTCATCGTGCATGGCAATCGTCAACTTAGCAAAGCTCTGCTGCGCCAGCTCGCCAAGTTTGTCCTCGCTCAATAAATGGTTAGTTTGAAATATTTGTTCGAGATTTTCAAAGCTTTGTTTGACGGTGGGATAAAGCCGTTTGGCATACAGGGTGGGGTGCAGTTCACCTTTTTCCCGATAAAAAAGTTCGTCCCCCAGCGCTTGGCGTAACCGACCTAACGCATGGCTAATGGCAGATTGGCTCAAATGCAAAGCTTCTGCGGTATGGGTAAGATTTTTAAGCTCAAAAATATAAATAAATAGCCTAAGCAGGTTTAAGTCAAGCTTCTTCAATGGGCTTTTATGCAACATATGGATAATACCTTACAAGTAAATGACGGTTATTTGCTCAATAGTTTGGCTAAGACATCCCAGCCGTATGAATTTTATTCATAGTATTCTACTAATTAAAATCATTTTATTCATGATAATAAATCCGTTAAGCTGATTCAATGATTGTTTTAGCCGAAAAAGGACAACGCCCAATGGAATTCCAACTTAGCAATAAAGCAAAAGACTACATCGCCCGTACCAAAGCATTTATTCAAACCGAAATCGAACCGATTGAAGCAGAATTTTGGCAAGCGGCGCATAAGCTTAATCCCACAGGCGATTGGACGACTTGGCAGTGGCCTGCCAAACTTGAAGAATTAAAAACCAAAGCCCGTGCGCAAAATTTATGGAATATGTTTTTGCCAGACCAGCAACTGGGTCAAGGATTAAGCGTGCAAGAATATGCTCATATTGCTGAGTTGTCTGGCAGAAGTCTTATTGCCCCCCATGTGTTTAACTGTAATGCGCCCGATAGTGGCAATATGGAATTGATTTGGCGATACGGTAACGACGCCCAAAAACAGCAATGGTTAACGCCGTTATTGGCAGGCGAGATTCGCTCTGTGTTTGGCATGACAGAGCCTGCAGTGGCCAGTAGTGATGCCACCAATATGCAAGCCACAGCGATTGTCGAAGGTGATGAAATTGTGCTCAACGGTCGCAAATGGTGGTCTTCAGGTCTAGGTGATCCAAACGCTAAACTCATTATTTTTATGGCACACACCCCAGATGAGAGCAAAGATCGCCACCATCAGCACACCATGGTACTGGTACCTATAGATGCCAAAGGCGTTAAGATTGAACGTATGCTCAAAGTATTTAATGATTATGATGCACCGCATGGACATGGCGAAATGCGTTTTGACAACGTGCGTGTGCCGCTTAGCAATGTCATCGGCGGGGCAGGCGAGGGATTTGCGATTGCCCAAGGGCGCTTAGGACCGGGTCGGATTCACCACTGTATGCGCTGTATTGGCGCGGCAGAAAAATCGCTGGAGCTTGCCGTCGATCGGGGGCTAAGCCGTAGTGCATTTGGCAAACCGCTGCTTGATTTAGGGGGTAACCGTGAACGTATCGCTGACGCCCGTGTCAAAATTGACCAAGCGCGTCTGTTAACCCTGTATGCTGCCTATAAAATGGATAAACTTGGCACCAAAGCAGCGTTGACCGAAATCTCAGCGATTAAAGTGGTCGCCCCAACGGTACTACAAGAAGTCGTCGATATGGCGATTCAGCTGCATGGAGGCATGGGTGTGAGCCAAGATACGCTGTTGCCGATGTTTTTTAACCAAGCCCGTAGCCTACGCCTTGCCGATGGACCTGACGAAGTGCATAAAGGCATGATTGCCAAACTTGAAGTGAAAAAACGCCAACAAGCGACGACCAAATAGCTACCAAATAAATAATAGCTAGCTAACAGAAAAGGCGTAATGTCAGGTTACGTCATTTTGCTATTTTACCTAGTTAAAAATACAAGTTAAAAAACAAGATAAGAAACAAGATAAGAAACAAGGATGAAATTATGCTTGATACTGCGAACCCAGTACGCAAAGGCGAAGAGATTGACAGCAATGCGGTCACCGAGTATTTAATGAGCCAAGGCATCGCTCTGCAAGGTCAGGCAGAAGTCACCCAGTTTTCAGGGGGCGCATCTAACTGGACATACCGCCTAAAATATGCCAACCGTGATTTGATTTTACGCCGGCCACCCAAAGGTACCAAAGCCAAATCCGCCCATGATATGGTGCGTGAGTACAAAGTGCAAAAAGCGCTGCAATCGCAATACCCACTCGTCCCCAATATGGTCGCCCTGTGTACCGATGACCGCGTGATTGGTTGCGATTTTTATGTCATGGATCGCATCGAGGGCATTATTCCCCGCGCCAATTTGCCCAAAGCGTTGACGTTAAACGAACAGCAAGTCAGCGAGCTGTGCAGGCAGGTAGTCGATGCGTTGATTGATTTACACAAGGTCGATTACACCCAAAACCCTGATTTGGTGGCACTTGGCAAAGGTGACGGCTACTGCGAGCGCCAGGTCATGGGGTGGGATAAGCGCTATGAGCAAGCTCGCACGCCTGATGTGCCTGATTTTGCCGATGTGCGTCAGTGGTTAAAAGCCAACACCCCAACGGATGTCAAAACTAGCGTGATTCATAATGACTGGCGTTTTGACAATGTGATTTTGGACCCAAACAATCCAACCAACATCATTGGTGTGCTCGACTGGGAAATGGCAACGATAGGCGACCCCTTGATGGATTTGGGGTGTGCGTTAGCTTACTGGATCCAAGCCGATGACAATGCGGTGATGAAAGCTACGCGCCGTCAGCCAACCAATCTGCCAGGCATGATGACCCGTGCCGAAGTGGTCGAGTACTACCTGCAAAAAACAGGCTTGAAAGTCGACAACTGGCGCTTCTACGAAGTGTTTGGGGTGTTTCGTTTGGCAGCGATTGCACAGCAGATTTATTACCGCTATTATCATGGGCAGACGGATAATCCGGCGTTCAAAGATTTTGGCGTGATTGTCAACGCCTTGCACGACCGCTGTATCGAGCTTATCGAAAAAAATAACAATAAATCATAGGGATTCTCATGAAACTCATCAGCCTTGTCCGTCATGGGCAAGCGTCATTTGGCGCAGACAATTATGACCAACTGTCCCCAAAAGGTATCGCTCAGACCCAATGGCTTGGCGATAGTTTCCGCCAGTCAGGTCGGCAAGTGCACGCGCTGATGTCAGGCAGCATGGCGCGGCAAAAGGACAGTCTCAAGCATTTTTTAAGCCATTATTATGTCACCCGTGAAGGCATTGAACTGACCGAAATCACTCACCATGTGCAAAACGCTTTAAAAAATCAGGCAAATCCGAGTGTCACCATGCCATTGTTGCTGGGTGAAGATAGCAGTTTTAATGAATTTAATCATGAGCAAATTCTTTATAAAGCGGGATTGCCATTTGCGGATAAAGCCAGTTTTATGGCGTATTTATCCAGTCAAACACACCCTGAAATTAGCTTTACTGAGATTTTTACCCAAGCCATGAGCCGTTGGCAAAGCGGTCAGTACGACAGCGATTATGATGAAAGTTGGCAACACTTTTTGCAGCGCACTTGGAGTGGTTTTGAGCGCTTGATGGTGCAAACTGGCGAGCATGAACATGCGATGGTATTTACCTCAGGTGGCGTGATTGCCAGTATCATGCAGCAAGTGATGAAACTATCAGATGTCCAAGCTTTTGATTTGAACTGGCATATCGCTAACGCCAGTGTTCACCAATTTCGCGTGAGTGAGCAAGGTGTTTTTTTACAGACCTTTAATGAGTTTAGCTATTTGTATCAACAAGGTGAGCAGATGGTGACTTGGCGCTAAAATTTAGCTTAGCAGTTTAACGTTTAAAAAAATTTAACAAATAATTAAGGATGAAATAATGCAAACACTACCGGAATTACTGCAGCAAGTTCAAACCACAATGACACCCCCGAACACTGACTTATCTGGTTTTATAGATAACCAAGTGGGCAAGGGTAAAACCATTTTGATTACTGGCGCAAGCTCGGGGCTGGGGGCAGGCATGGCGACCCATTTTGCTCGCATGGGCTATAACCTGGCAATTTGTGCGCGCCGCACCGACCGCCTAGAGCAACTCAAAGCCAACTTATTAGCGGATAATCCGACGATTAAAGTCAGTGTCAAGGCGCTCGATGTGACTGATTATAATCAGGTTTTTAAAGTGTTTCATGAATTTGCCCAAGAGTTTGGCAGGCTTGATCGTATCATCATCAATGCAGGGGTCGGTGAGGGTCGCCGGATTGGTAAGGGTAATTTTGAGATTAATCGCAAAACTGCCGAAATCAATTTTATCTCAGGTCTTGCCCAGTGTGAAGCGGCGATGGAAATTTTTCGCGCCCAAAATAGCGGTCATTTAGTGGTTATCTCAAGTATGTCGGCATTCCGTGGTCTGCCAAAACACATGTCCGTGTACGCGGCAAGTAAATCAGCGATTGCACAGCTTGCTGAAGGGATTCGCGCCGATATGCTGCTCTCTGAGTTACCGATTAAAGTGTCAACGATTTATCCAGGGTATATACGCACTGAGATTAATGAAGGTGCTAAACCGTTACCCTTTGAAGTGAGTGAGGAAATCGGCACAAAAGCATTGGCAATCGCGATTGAAGGCGAGCCTGATGAAGCGTGTGTCCCTGAACAACCGTGGACAATGATGAGTGATTGGATGAAAAACGCCCCACTGACATGGGTCAATGGTTTGGCATAAACCAAAAAGTCGTAAAGAACCCAAATGAGACCTTGCGCTGATTTGGGTTTTTTATTGTCTTCATATAGGGTACTGCCAGCCTGTATATTTGCCTTTGGCGACAGATTTGACATTACCCAGTAAAAGGATGTTATAAAAATAATGAGTATGAAGGGCTAACCAGTATGTAGGATTAAAGGGTTTCAGTCATCATTAACCATATACCTATACTGTACCTATAGTTTTTCATGTGAGGCATTTAACGCCTATAGCGATATTTGCAGTAGGCTAAACAAGGGTCGTAATGATAAAATCAGCGACTCCTTGATGAATTTTCTTTATTGTTACGATAACTGAGTGGTACAGGCAACCAAACGATGAAAAAACTTGAAAACGCGCTACAAAAAATTGATAAATACGGTCAATTTGTGATGAAAAAACTGGTCAATCGACGCTCATTAGCTGAGCTACAAGGTATCGGTCAAGGCAAAACCGTATTGATTACCGGTGCCAGCTCAGGGATTGGCGCGATGATGGCACGCCGATTTGCTTATCTAGGCTATGACTTGGCAATTTGTGCCAGACGAGAAGAGCGATTAAATGCGTTAAAGCAAGACATTGAAAGCAAGTACCCTATCAAAGTCTCTGTCAAAACTTTGGATGTGACCGATTATAAGCAGATTTTTACGGTATTTGATAGCTTTGTGAGTGACTGCAAAACCCGAGGGAAAACGATTGATAAAATTATCGTCAATGCAGGGGTGGGCGATAGCCGCGTCATTGGTCATGGACGCTTTGAGACCAATCGCCATACCGCGGAAGTCAATTTTATCGCAGCGATTGCCCAGTGTGAGGCGGCGATGAAGATTTTTCGCCAGCAAAACAGCGGTCAGTTGGTGGTCATCTCAAGTATGTCAGCGGTTCGCGGTTTGCCCCGTCATCTTACCACCTATGCCGCTGCCAAAGCGGGACTGGCAAATTTGGCCGAAGGCATTCGCGCTGATATGATGCAGGAAAAACGTCCGATTACTGTCACCACGATTTATCCTGGGTATATCCGTACTGAGCTCAATATCGGTGCCAAATATTTGCCGTTTGAAAGTACAGAGGAAGAGGGCGTCGAAGCAATTGTCGAAGCGATTGAAGCCAAAGTGAATGAAGCCTTTGTCCCGGCATGGCCTTGGCTACCGATTGGGATTGGTATGAAAATATTGCCGCTCAGGGTGATGACCAAATTTTTATAAGCGCATATTTAAAAAATTTTAAATTCTCAGCATAATCAAAAACCCCTTGACAGCTGATGGCTTGTCAAAGCGTTTTTGATATCGATACCAGTCAACGTGCTGCCTAGTTGACTGGCTATTTTACCAAGGGCATAAGTGCGCCATAGCCTGCCGCTTGCATGTCTGCCAAAGCGATAAATTGTAGCGCATCGCCATTGATACAGTAGCGTAATCCGCCTTTATCCTTGGGACCATCATCAAACACATGCCCCAAATGTGAGTTGGCGACCCGCGAGCGCACTTCCGTTCGTGTCATGTTAAAACTGCTATCGGTTGAGGTGGTAATGACGTTTGCGCTAATGGGTTTGGTAAAACTCGGCCAGCCGCAACCCGAATCATATTTATCCGTAGATAAAAACAACGGCTCGCCACTGACGATATCCACATATAAACCTTTAGCAAACAAATGGTCGTATTGATGGCTAAAGGCGCGCTCTGTAGCTGCGTTTTGGGTGATGTCATACTGCGCTTGGGTTAACCGACTTTTTATATTTTTATCGTAGTTTTGATAGCGGCTAGGATTGAGCGCCTCGGTGACCGTCGTGGCAGGCGCTAAGGCTTTGATAACGGGGATTTTTTGATTGGCAAGGCTAATATCAATATGGCAGTAGCCATTGGGATTTTTGCTCAGATAATCTTGGTGATAATTTTCTGCGTCATAAAAATTCGACAAGGGTTTATTTTCTACCACAATTTTTTGCGGATATTTTTTTGCCAAATCGGCAAGGGTTTTATCAATGATTGGCTTATCATTGGCATCGGTATAATAAATGCCGGTGCGGTATTGCGCCCCGCGGTCATTGCCTTGTTTGTTGAGACTGGTCGGGTCAATCACTCGCAAGTAGTACGCCAAGAGGGTCGCAAGATTGGTTTTATCGATATCATAGATAACTTTGACGGTTTCTGCGTGTCCTGAGCCTGCTATCACCTGCTCATAGCTGGGGTTGGCGCTATTGCCATTGGCATAACCTGATATCGCATCGACCACGCCATCCACGCGCTCCATATAGGCTTCTAGCCCCCAAAAACAGCCACCCGCCAGATAGATAGTACGCGTGCGAATCGGGGTTTTACCATCTGCTTGATAATACACACCGTTATGGTTAATCGGTGCTAAAGCCTTGATGCTAGCGGCTTGCTTGCTAGCTTGGTTATTAGCCTGCTCATCAGCTTGGTCAGACTGGCTCGGAGTTTTTGCTTCATTCATGGCTTTGAGCTCTGCAAAGTCGTTGCTAGCATTGTCTGATAAGGCTTGGATTTGTGCGGGGGTAAGATTGCCTTTGACCAGTTTTAATAAATTACCTTGTTTATCCAAAATCGCAAAACTGGGATAGACTTGCACGCCAAATTGTTTAATCAGCTTGCCATTGTTATCCATAAGCACCGGTAGGTTAATATAGTCTTTGGCAAGCACTGTGTACCAAGTTTGAAAATCTTGCGGGGATTTTTCACCCAAATGACCTGGACTGACCACGCTGACGACATTCATATTGGGATACTGCTTTGCCCATGCGTCGCTTTCTTGGAGCGTTGCCAAACACAGCGGGCACCAGCTTGCCCAAAACTTCACCACAGTTGGTTTATTGGGGTCAATGACATGACGACCCATTTTGCCTAATTTGGGATTGATTTGGCTCAAACCTTGTAAGGTTGCTAACGTATCGGTCGGCAATACATCCGCTTTGCTGGTAGCACCCGCATAGCCAGCGTTTTCTTTGGCATTCATTTTTTGACAACCTAGCAACAGCAGGCTGCTGATTAATAGGGTAGCGGTTAAATTCTTAGCACTTTGAGGAAAATTGACCATGGTACATTTCTCATCTATTTGTAAAGCGTCAAAGATAGCTGTGAGTTGGCACTCAAATAAATTTTTGATTACAAACATAAAGTGAGCCTTTATCTGATTGTAACTGAATCAGCAAATAAGCACACTTTAAAGTTTTAAAAATTAACATTAAAAAAATTATGCCATCATCCATAGGGTTTAAAGCGAAAATTTTTGGTGTATTGATGGTTATCCTAGCATTGACTAGCCATTGATTTACTTTTGACACGTTAATTCGCTCAAAGTTCGCTCACAGTGCGGCTGCTTCATGCTAAAATCTTGTTTTATGGTTCGTCAAAAGTTTGTCCATGCATCAAGCCATCAAGAACGTCGCAAAAGCCCCCATGATTGCTCGCTATACTTGGTTAGCTATTATGGTCGCCGCCATGATTTGTGCCGACCAATGGGGCGTTGCCAAACAGCAAATCAATCATCTGCTCGCGATTATCATTATGTATGGGGTCAGCGTTGAGCTAACTAAACGCCTAATAGCTACTCGACACTTTCACCCACAACACTCTTGGCTCATGTTGGCGGGGTTTATCGGGGATTTACTGGCGTGGTCAGCCTTTATTTATTATTCGGGTGGGGCGGCCAATCCGTTGATTACCTTGTTTTTGACGGTGATTGCCGTGGCGTCTATGGTGATGCGCACCGTGCACATCATCGGCTTGTCAATGCTGTCTGTTGGGCTGTATACGCTGTTATGGTATTGTTATGTGCCGCTGACCCTTAACCACCATGATCATGCGGTGGGTCAAAAACTCCATTTACTGGGTATGTTTGGGGTTTTTATTTTTGCGGCAATCATGTTAACCGCCTTAACGGTTTATTTTAAACAGGCGATGAGCCGCAGTTATCAGGCGCTTGAGCAAGCGCAGCAAGCCATTCACCAACAACGTCGGTTGCTTGCCATCAGTAGTCTTGCGGCCAATATCGCCCATGAGATGAGCACGCCGATTGCGTCGATGCAATTACTAAGCGATGATATTGCCCAGCAATTAGAGGAAGACGACGAACTGTTGGATGACATAAAACTGTTACAGTCACAAATCGACGTCTGCCGCCAATCGCTGCACAAGCTCAAATCCCATATCCAATCCAATGCGCTCCCGCCAGCGCAATCAGAGCCATTGGCATGGGTAACGTCATCAAATTTACAAACGCTACTGCCCAAAGTCGTCAATGATTGGCAATTTATTAACCGCCATGTTGAAGTAGCGCTCAATGTACCACCACAACCGATAGCCGTCCCCTTGAGTGAAGAACAGCTGTATTCTATTGTGATGAATATGCTCAATAATGCCATGCAGGCACAAGCCAAAAGGCTTGCTATTAGCGTACAGCTTGCTCAAAACGTGATAATTATTATTGAAGACAACGGGCAGGGTATCGACAGTAGCATGATACAGCGTATCCAACACCAAACTGCTATCGAATCTGATCATGGCTTAGGGCTTGGCTTGACGATTGCCAAAACGGTTATAGAATATGTTGGCGGACACCTTGAGCTGACCAATAAGCAAAATTCACCCCTGCAAAAAAGGTTAGATGATTCAGGTACGTGCGTGAAGATAACGTTACCAGTAATCGATGCGCCCGCCAGTTTGTTGTAGGAGACTAGGTTGCAACACCCACCCCTGTTAGCAGAGACATGGCTTATCATTGATGATGATGAGGTGTTTTGCCGTATCTTAAAAAAGTCGTTGGAAAAACAGGGCAATCAGGTATTGACTGCCAGCAATGCCGATAGCGCGCTACAACTGGCGAAGGAGCAGTTACCCAAGTTTATTATACTGGATCTCAACATCGGTGATGACAACGGCATTCATCTGATTAAGCCATTACTCGCTATTACCCCCACCGCCAAAATTCTAATGCTTACCGGCTATGCCAGCATTGCGACCGCCGTCAGTGCGGTCAAAATGGGCGCGTATCATTATTTGCCTAAGCCTTGTAGCCTGGATGAAATCTATAAAGTATTGGACATCGTAGTAGCCCCTACAAAGTCAATCGGTAGTGCAACAGATGAACGTTTATCACTTGAACATCACGAATGGGAATACATCCACCAAGTATTAGATGAATGCCAAGGCAATATCAGTGAAGCCGCGAGGGTACTAAAAATGCACCGGCGCACACTACAGCGCAAACTACAAAAAAAACGTAAAGTGGATGCGCAATAACCTTTTTTAACCGCACACAGCAGCCCATAAATTGTCAGCCGAGTTAGCCCAATAGTTGGGTGAGCACAAAACACAAAAAAAGCGCGTATAATAAATAAGCGCTTTTTTGATATCTATTTTTTGATATCTAGGCAAATGGCTAATCAATGAATGAAGCGTTATTCACGCCACGCGTTATCAGACCATTTACGATAGTAGGCTTAGCTAACCTTAGATAGCAACGATATTGCTAGCTTGGTCGCCTTTTTGACCTTGGGTCACAACGAAAGATACGCGTTGACCTTCGCTCAATGTTTTGAAACCTGAGCTTGCGATTTGGCTATAATGTGCGAAAACGTCTTTGCCGCCATTGTCTTGTTCGATAAAGCCAAAGCCTTTTGATTCGTTAAACCATTTTACGGTGCCGTTTACAGTATTTGACATAGGATTGTCCTTGATTAGATAGATTTTAAAAGTGGTCATCTGACCCTAAAGCTGGAACTAAGCCACAACACGATTCTATTCGGTATGAAAGAATTGCGGTAGTTTTGATACACGATTGACTTAAAATCTAGGACACAAGCGTAATGGAAACGAACTTAGAATAGACTTAATGTAATGCGATTGAAACTTCTGACTGCTTTCTAGCTGTTGTCCAGTATATAGTAATACCGGCAGATAGCAAGGAATATCACAATAGTTTTGTAAGTGAACTGTGTTAAACCCAACTTTTTACCTTTATTTAAGCCAAAGGCTGGTTTTCATTTAAAACAAAGGCGGATTCTTATTTAAGCCGAAGGCTGATTCTCTAAGCCCCTTAAAAAATGGGCAAACCCTTCATCCGCACGAGCATCAAGGCGACTGCTAGTCACCACGCGTACCAAATTACTCCAAATAATGGGTAAATTGGCTTGCTCAAATTTTTTCACCAAACCCACATCTTCATGGCAAGTTAATTCATCAAAACCACCCACCGCCAGATAATCTTGACTGGCAAAGCTCAAATTTGCCCCATGAATATGGCGATGATCCATACAATCTTGATAATGGGCGAGGTATTGCTGTTTGGTACTCTCTGACAACGCATCCCAACAATCGATGCTCACTACGCCACATATCATGGCTGTGGGCCTAGTGGTGGGCGTAGTTGTGGGCTCAGCTTTTAGATGTTTGATTTGTGCCATTAACCAATCAGCTTCCACCATACTATCGGCATCGGTGCAAGCAATCCAATCAGCCCCTTGCTCAATCAAGTAGCGCACGCCCAAATCCCTGACTTTACCCACGCAGCGAAACTCACAGCGCAGCCAGTCTACGTGGGCGTTTTGCACTTTTGATAAAGTATCATCATCACAACTATCTAGCACGACCACCGTTTGTACCGCTATGTCGCTTGATAGCTGAGCAATCGCCTGTTTAATCGCATCCAAACACGCGCTGATGCTATCGGCTTCATTATGGGCAGGGATGACTATGCCGATTTTTTTGGGTAGCGGCTGTGGGACAGTAGTATTTGCCATAATGCTTTTCTCAGTTATTCCACTAGATTTTCTTGCTTGGCAAGGCTTTGGTGATTGGCTTGCCAAATGGTCAACAAAAAATCTTGGTCAATCACATGGCTTTGCTGACGGTAGTGCAGCTGTTGTTGCAAACTGTCGTGGACTGTTTCGCCTGTCAGTTGAAACCCGTCAATCGGATAGCGCCAATGACAGGCTAAAA
This sequence comes from Moraxella sp. CTOTU47618, assembly GCF_032017425.1. Taxonomy (NCBI): domain Bacteria; kingdom Pseudomonadati; phylum Pseudomonadota; class Gammaproteobacteria; order Moraxellales; family Moraxellaceae; genus Moraxella; species Moraxella sp. CTOTU47618. The sequence goes on from NZ_DALZPW010000001.1 coordinate 83,323, forward strand.
TCACGCCATTGTCGGTTAATGCAGTGTTGAGCCAAGCGATGACTTCGGTCAGGGCTGCAGGCGCCAAGTAATATAAAATCTCACTGACCACAATCAAATCAAATCGCTCACTGGGCAAATCCTGCGGTATCAAACCTTGCATAACTTGCACATGTGCCTGGTTTTGCAGACGCTCACTGGCAAGTTTGACTGCCTCAAGTTGCCCATCCACACACCGCAAATAATCGCAGCGCTGGGCTAACTGCTCACTAAATACGCCATTGCTACAGCCCAGTTCAATCGCCTTGGCAAAATGCGGGTAGGGCAACAATGACAAGCAAATCGCGCGTTTTCGCACTTCATACCAGCGTTTTTCATATTGCCAAGGGTCGCTACTATCGGCATAAATTTGGGCAAAATACGCTGACACATCAGTCATGAAGATATACCTCAAATGGTTGGCTAAGCCTAGTTAACGTGGTATCTGACAAAATAGGCGCTGTTCCCGTTATTGGGTCAGCATAGATTTGACTGCTAAAACAGCGCATGGCATAACTTTTTCGCTGCGCCTGCAATTCGCTTAAATCAAATCGCCATGCCTTGTGCCAGGGAATACGGCTATCGCCAGGTTTTGCCCAATGCCATGCCCAAATCAGCACTTGATAGCAGGTTAAATTTAACTGACTTTTAAATTCATGGGCAAAACGCTGTATCACTTGCCCAGTGCCTTCATGGTCGGGATGACCATCGTACGCAAATGGGGTGATCAAAATATCAGCGGGCTGAATCAGCGATGTTAACTTGTCAAAAAAATCCGCTTGTCGCCCAAAAACTTCACCATCAGGAAAATTTAAGCTCGTCATCGACACATTGGGCAAATCCAAACTGCTATCGAGCGTTTCAAGCGCAAGCTGGCTTTCAAGTGCTCGGATTTTTGCCAGTTTGTCGGTCGGATATAGCGGTGAGTTAGGGTGGCTTTTCTCGCCTTGGGTGACGCTAACAATCAATATTTGATTACCTTGAGCCACCAACCCTTGCAGCAGCCCGCCACAGCCCAAAATCTCATCGTCTGGGTGCGGCGCAAAAATACACACACGCCGATGGGTGGGAAAATGGGTCGATATATCCAGTCTGGTGAGACTGTCCAACCCTTGCCACGCTTGCCAATCTTGTGCAGATGTGCCGTCGCCTGCAATCAAACGGTCGCCCACAATCGGATGCAGTGGGGCGCGCTTAGAATCTACAGTTGCCATAATGCCCCTTGTGAATCGCCTAGCTGTTCGGCAGTCAATTTGCCAATCGCTTCACTGTCAAATGCGCCATGGGTTTGACGGATAAATACCGATAAATCTGCGGCTAGCCGTGCAAAATGGGCGTTTTTGCAATAAGGCGTTGCGCCCAAGGCTTTACCAACTTTTTCAAGTACTAGCATGGCGGTAGTCTCCACTTGCGCTCTTAAGATACGGATGGGGAGTGCATGACTTTGGCTAGGCTCACTATCGATTAATTGCGCAACTTGATGAAAGTAGGCTTGGGTGACACTGAGTGCTTGCGACACTTCGCCAAGATAAAGCGCTTTAAAGGCTTGGGGTTTTTGCCGATAACTGTCCAATAAAAACTGTGCCAACTGCGCAGCCGCGCCATACCAACAAGCCGCTACTCCTGCTGCACCCTGCCAAAATCCTGGGCGGTCGAGATAAGGGCTGCTACCTTTAGCAATCGCATTTGATATGACTTGGGTGGCGTTAGCGCCTTTTAGATGGAGCGTGGCTGTCGCCGTGTAGGGCATACCTACCGCATACCAACCGCTGTCATCAATGGTCACTTGCGGTTGGTTCATGGCTAACATCAGCAATTGGGCGTTATTATGGGCATCTCGGAAACTAACCAAACCATGATCGACAAAGGTCGCACCCGAACACCACAGTTTTTGTCCCGTGCATGTTTCGCCATCAAAACGCAGTGGGTCATTACCACCTTCTGCTGCCCATACGGCCCATAGGCCTTCAGCGATATCGTCCACGCCCAATTCTGCCAGAATCGCCAATGCATCAAGATGCGACTCAAAAAATTTGACCAAGTTCAAATCACAAGCCGCAACCTGTGCCAATACTTGCCAGCGCTGTAAAGTATTACCGTCAGCAGGCAAGGCAATTTGAGCGGACAAAAGCACCAACTGCGACAAAGTTTGCTTTAATTGTGTGACATAAGCGGCATCACTTAGTTTAGGTGATGTATCAACCGTTCTGCGAAAGTCTTGCAAAATAGCGGTGATTAATTTACTCAAGTCCGATTGGTGATAGTCGGTAGGTAAAGCATGATCCAAAACTGGTGTCATTGTGAGTTTCTCATTGGCTGTTTTGTTGTCTATTTTATTATCTGTTTTATTGACTTATTTGGTTTTATCCATATGGGCTAAATCTGCCAAAAAATGCGCTCGCCACGTGTCAATATCGGTCTCATTGATGCTCTTTAGTAGCGATTGGTGACGTTGTTCCCGTTGTTGTTTGGTCATGGTCAATGCTTGGTATAAGCCCTCTATCATGCTGTCGTTGTTCGTAGGGTCGACCAAGATAGCTTGCTGAAGTTGGTGCGCTGCCCCCGCATTTTTAGACAAAATCAAAATCCCTGCGTTTTGTTCATCCTGTGCGGCAATATATTCTTTTGCCACCAAATTCATGCCGTCTTTTAGCGAATTAACCCAACAAATTTGGCATTGCCTAAATAAAGGCATTAAATTGTCATGACTGACTGGGTCTTCTTGATAGATAATCGGTTGCCAACTGGCAGTAGCAAATTGGCTATTGATTTGCTCAACTAGGGTGTGCACTTGTTGTCGTAACTGTTGATAAGTCTGAATATCGAGACGGGACGGGCAAGCAATTTGATACAGCTGAATTCGTTCAAGATATTGCGGATAACGCTGCAAAAAGGCGGCAAAAGCTTGTAAGCGTTCGGGAATGCCTTTGGTGTAATCCAGTCGTTCCACCGCTAGAATAGTGGTGATGGTTGAAGTGAGATTTTTTAACACAGCTTGGTCTGACAGCGGTTGACTGGCAAGTTCATGAATATAGACAGGATTGATACCAATCGGATAGGCTTGTATTAAGGTGGTATGATTGCCATGGGTAATGAGTGTACGCGCATTTGTTTGCGTAATCTGGATGGCGTGGGGGAGTAGCTTCTCAATCACCGCGACACAATTTTGAGCATCTTGTTGGGTTTGTAATCCAACCACATCATAATCGAGTAATTGATTGATTAAAGTTTGACCATAAGTCAAAAAATCCCACACCCATAACTGGGGAAATGGAATATGCAAAAAAAAGCCAATGCGCTGTTTCATGCCTAAGTCACGGCAATGCCTTGCTATCGCAAAAAAATGATAATCTTGTATCCAAATCATATCGTCAGGCTGTGCGATTTGCTGCAGCTGTTTGGCAAACATACGATTGACAGCTTGATAAACGCTAAAATCTTCACTACTTGATACAATCAAATCCGTGCGGTCATGCATCCCCGCCCAAAGTCGATTATTGGCGTAACCGCAGTAATATTTTTCATATTGCATGGGTGAAAAAGCCGTCGTGACATAGGTGACTTTGTCATGCTGCTCAGTCGCAAATTGGTTGACGGTATCGGGCATATCGCTGATATTTGTTACTACTTGACCGTTCCAACCGACCCAAATACCGCCATCTTTGGCAAGGGCTTCTTGAAGCGCTACTGCCAACCCTCCTGCCACGGCTTTAGGTGACTGTTTATTAGGTAAATTAACCCGATTCGATAACACAATCAACTTTGACATAGGGTCAATAATCCTTGAAGTAACGCGGTAACCGCTGAGATGTCGCTCACATAATAATGGGCATGGGTAGGTTCATAACCGACTTTGACACCAATTCCTTTGATATCACTACCTTTCTTATTTGATGTATCACTATAACTTTGTACAGCAATAAATCCTGCTTCATCGGTCACATCATCGCCAATAAATATCGGACGGCAATGAGGGTGATAGTGGGTTAAAACATGGTTAATGGCACTGCCTTTATCGACCCCTTGCGGCAATAGCTCATACACACATTTGCCCGCTTTAAGCTGCCAATCATTAAAATCATGCCCAATACCTTGCATGATAGTTAAAGCGCTATCGGCAAGTTCGGGATGCTCACGAAAATGGAGTGCCACACCAAAAGGTTTTTGCTCAATGCGCCAGTGTGGACGATCACCAGTGGCGTTAATGACGCTTTGATTAATTTTTTGTAGCTGTGCTAAATTGATGTCCACCAAAGAATAGCTATCGATTAGCGTATCACATTGCAAACCGTGACTACCAATCACCGGCAGTCTCAGCGGCGCTGTCAAGCGTCTAGCATCAGCAACTGACCGCCCTGTCACCAGCCAAATGGGTAGATGATTTTGTAACTGCGCTAAAATTGTTAAATTATCATTGCTGATAAAACTTTGCTGGGGATCGGGGTGAAATTCACTAAGCGTCCCATCAATATCTAATAATAGCAACAAATCAGAAACCCCTTGCACAACTTTGGCTACATTATCGACCAAAAGTTGTGAGGGGCTATTGACTGAATGATAGGTAATGGTATGAAAGTGACTAATGCTCATTTAATCATTCTAAATAAATCAAAACTATCCCTATTAATCAAAGCTATCCATGACGAGGTAAAATTACGGCGTCAAAATCACTTTTCGACACTCTTCTTCACGTTTTTCAAAGATTTCATAACCTTTTGCCGCATCCGATAAATTCATACGATGGGTAATAATCGCTTCAGGCGATAAATCCCCATTTTCAATATGTTCAAGCAGTTGTGGTAAGTATTTATGTACATGAGTTTGACCCATTTTAAAGGTTAATCCTTTGTCAAACGCATCACCCATCAAGAAACCATGAATTGGACCTGCATACACCCCAGGAATACTGACTGTACCACCACGGCGTACCGCTGCCATACACTGACGTAATGCCGCGCCACTTGAGCCTTCAAGCTTGAGGGTAGTTAATACCGTTTCAACCACGCTGCCTTTTGATTCAAAACCAACGGCATCAATCACCGCATCGACACCACGATGCCCCGCAGTTTGCTCAATAATAGCTTCTGCGGCATCAACTTTATCAAAATTGACAGGAATTGCGCCATACGTATCTTGTGCGTACTTCAGACGATAGTCATTGTGGTCAACGATAAATATTTGTGCCGCGCCTAACATTTTGGCGCAGGCAGCTGATAGCAAGCCCACGGGTCCTGCACCATAGATAGCCAAGGTCGAACCTTTGGTAACATTGGCGTTCGTCACCGCTTGCCAAGCAGTCGGCAAAATATCCGATAAGAACAACACTTTCTCATCAGGCAATGAACCTGGAACTTTAAAAGGGCCAAAATTGGCTTTTGGGACACGCACATATTCTGCTTGTCCACCAGGCACACCGCCGTATAAATGACTAAAACCGAACAACGCCGAAGGTGGCGGAATAAGCTTTTTGTTCATCGCCGCGCCTGGACCCTCGTTGGTGGTCTCACAGGCTGCCATCAAATCATTTTGACAAAAAAAGCAGCTACCACAGGCAATTACAAAAGGTATCACCACGCGATCGCCTTTTTTTACCGCTGTGACGTCAGCGCCCACTTCTTCGACAACCCCCATAAATTCATGACCAAAAATATCGCCTTCTTCGGTCGCAGGGATTTTGCCACGGTATAAATGTAAGTCCGAGCCACAAATGGCGGTAGCGGTAACTTTTAAGATAATATCATCTTTGGCTTGTAACTGTGGGTCGGGAACATTGTCGACTCGAACATCTTTGGCACCGTGGTAGGTTAATGCACGCATGGGTATTACTCCTAGTTGTTGTTTTGATGTTATTGTTTTTTGACTGTTATTTCACCAAATAAAGCAGCGCCACTGAACTAATATGTTATGGGGCGTTATCATTTGATGTTGTGCAGAGTAACATGCGCCATGCATGGTTGTTGTCTATTCATGTAGTAGATAGGTTAATGTAATGTAAGTAATCTTAAAATAAACCATTGAAAATATTATATAATTTTAATAATTGTCCATAAAATTTTAGTATCAATTTTTAGCTATGGCTTAAACTTTGGTTCGCGTAATTTTTTTAAAAAATAACGGTCAAGGCGGCTAATAAAAATCAAGCCGCTAATTCGCTATTAGGTATTAAAAGGAAACGCATATCAGCCAACAACAAAAACTCAGTCAGTAAAACTGATTAGGTGTATCCCTTTGGAAGTTATGCATTAAGCCAAAATTTGTTGGTTTATGACTTTATCTACATTTTTATTGTCAATTTTTAATAGGTAACACGATGAATTTTGCAAGCTATTGACCCAAGTGATAATTGAAAACACAGCCATCATCAATCATCAAAAAAAACATTGACAATCAAAAAATTTTAAAGGTGGATATTGAAACGATTTATCAAAACACCATATCAATTTTAGTTCAAAGCTAATTAGTTTAAAGCTAAAAGGAAAAATAATAATGCAATTTGATAGATTTACTAATGCCTTACAAAACGCGGTTCAGCAGGCACAAACGCTTGCTGTCACTCGTGATCATACCGCGATTGAGCCGATTCATTTATTGTCAGTGCTACTCAATGAACCGAGTAATGCCAATGTGTATGAACAGGCAGGCGCAAACTTGAATCAGTTAAAAACAGACGTGCAACAATCGCTCAACAACCAAGCGGTGATTGGTACACCCACAGGTGATGTCAATCTCAGCCCAAATACGGCTAAGATTTTAAATCTAGCAGAGCGCCACGCGCAAAAAGCGGGCGATCAGTTCTTATCTACTGACTGGGTGCTGGTTGCCCTAGCAGAGACGGGCGACACCGCAAAACTGCTCACAAAAGCAGGGGTCAATGAGCCAAAACTAAGACAAGTCATTAATTTTATTCGTGGGGGTGATAAAGTGGATACACAAAATAGCGAAGACCAACGTGATGCCTTAAACAAATATACCATCGATTTAACCGCACGTGCTGAATCGGGCAAACTTGACCCCGTGATTGGGCGTGATGACGAAATCCGCCGTACCATTCAAGTATTATCACGCCGTACCAAAAACAACCCGGTGCTCATTGGTGAGCCGGGTGTAGGTAAAACGGCCATTGTTGAAGGATTGGCACAAAAAATCGTCAATGGTGACGTGCCAGAAGGCTTGCGCAATAAACGCGTATTATCGCTTGATTTGGGCGCACTGATTGCAGGGGCAAAATTCCGTGGTGAGTTTGAAGAACGCCTAAAAGCGGTACTTAACGACCTAGCAAAAAGTGAAGGGCAAGTCATTTTATTCATTGATGAAATTCATACTATGGTAGGTGCGGGTAAAGCCGATGGCGCGATGGATGCGGGTAATATGCTCAAACCTGCGTTAGCGCGTGGCGAGCTGCACTGCGTGGGCGCGACCACCCTTGATGAGTACCGCCAATATATCGAAAAAGATGCCGCCCTTGAGCGTCGTTTTCAAAAAGTATTGGTTGATGAGCCTACCGTGGAAGATACCATTGCCATTTTGCGCGGTTTAAAAGAGCGCTATGAACTGCATCATGGGGTCGATATCCAAGACAGTGCGATTATTGCCGCCGCGCAGATGAGTAACCGTTACATCACCGACCGCAAATTGCCCGACAAAGCCATTGATTTGTTGGATGAAGCAGCTAGCCGTCTAAAAATGGAACTTGATAGTAAACCAGAAGCCTTGGGCAAATTAGACAGCCGTTTGATTCAGCTCAAAATGCAACGTGAAACCTTAAAGCATGAAGATGACGAAGGCGCAAAATCCCAGCTAAAACTGCTGGACACCCAAATCAGCGAGCTTGAAAAGGAATACGCAGATTTAAATGAAATTTGGCAAGCAGAAAAAGCGCTTGTTAAAGGTAGCCAACAGCTCAAAGACGAGCTTGATAAAGCACGTATCGCCTATGAAAAAGCCCAGCGTGAAGGTGACTATGAGACCATGTCAAAACTGCAATACGAAACCATTCCACAACTGGAAAAACGTATTAAAGATTCTGACTTGGCTGAGCAAAAAGAGCAAGCAGGGGAAGCGCCAAGCGTCAAACTGCTACGTAACAAAGTCACCGAAAACGAAATCGCTGAAGTCGTTGCCGCTGCAACAGGCATCCCTGTTACCAAAATGATGCAAGGCGAACGTGAAAAAATGCTGCACATGGAAGAAAAATTGCATGAGCGCGTAGTCGGTCAAGATGAAGCGGTACAAGCAGTCGCCAATGCGGTGCGCCGTAGTCGTGCAGGGCTGTCTGATCCCAATCGTCCCAGTGGTTCGTTCTTGTTCCTAGGTCCGACAGGCGTAGGTAAAACTGAATTGACCAAATCATTGGCAAGTTTCTTGTTTGATGATGAAAATGCCATGATTCGTATTGATATGTCTGAATTTATGGAAAAACACAGTGTCAGCCGTCTTGTCGGTGCACCCCCAGGCTACGTGGGTTATGAAGAAGGTGGGGTATTGACCGAAGCGGTACGCCGCCGACCCTACAGTGTGGTATTGTTTGATGAAGTAGAAAAAGCGCATCCTGATGTGTTTAATATCTTACTGCAAGTGCTAGACGATGGTCGCTTGACCGACAGTCAAGGTCGCGTTGTGGACTTTAAAAACACCGTCATTATCATGACTTCAAACCTTGGTTCGCATAAAATCCAAGAGATGGCAGGCGATAGCTACGAAGAAATCAAAGCGGCAGTGATGAATTCAGTCAATCAGCATTTCCGCCCAGAGTTTGTCAACCGTATTGATGAAATCGTGGTGTTCCATCCATTAGGCCAAGAGCAAATGGCGGGTATTGCAGATATTCAACTGTCACGCTTACGTAAACGTCTTCAAGAGCGCGACATGAATATTGTATTGTCAGATGAAGCCATGAGTCAATTGGTCGCTGTGGGTTATGACCCTGTGTATGGTGCAAGACCGCTAAAACGCGCCATTCAACAAGAAATCGAAAATCCACTATCAGTCAAATTGCTATCGGGCGAGTTTGTGGCGGGTGATACCATCAAAGTGGATGTCGATGCCGAAGGTAAATTGACCTTTGATAAATTGCGTATGAGTTAATTTTCTCACCAAAAAAAACGGCTCTCACTTGAAAGCCGTTTTTTTTCGCCTATGTCTGGCAAATTACAGTATAATTCTGCCTAAATTTGAAATTTGAGGAAATAGAATGTCAATCAAATCCGACCGCTGGATACGCCAAATGGCACAAGAGCATGGCATGATTGAGCCATTTGAAGCAGGTCAAATACGTGTGGGCGAGCAGGGACAAAAATTGGTCAGCTACGGCACCTCAAGCTATGGTTATGATGTCCGCTGTGCGCGCGAATTTAAAGTATTTACCAATGTCCATTCTGCCATCGTTGACCCAAAAAACTTTGATGAGCGCAGCTTTATTGATATCGTGGGCGACGAATGTATCATCCCGCCCAACTCATTTGCCTTGGCTCGTACTGTCGAGTATTTTCGTATTCCCCGCGATGTATTGACCATTTGTTTGGGAAAATCTACCTATGCGCGCTGCGGTATTATCGTCAATGTCACGCCGCTTGAGCCAGAATGGGAAGGGCATGTAACGCTTGAATTTAGTAATACCACCAACTTGCCCGCGCGTATCTATGCCGGTGAGGGCGTGGCGCAAATGCTATTTTTCCAAAGTGATGCCGATGATGTATGCGAAACTTCCTACAAAGACCGTGGTGGTAAATACCAAGGTCAAATGGGCGTGACTTTACCCAAAGCCTAAACGATAAGCAGTAAGCAGTCATATAGACCCACTTCGGTGGGTTTTATATTTTATGGCGACAAATTGTTAAACGCTCAAATTTTACACGAGCTTACAACTGCTTTAAGCTTTCTATTTTTGAATATGTCATACTAACGATGCGCTATCGCTATCGTTTTAAAAAAATAATATCGAACATAAAAAGGATAACACCATGATTGAACTAAGTAATAACTATGTCGCGCTAAATTTGGCAAAATTTATCTATGAAGAAGAAGCAAAACTCACGCCAAATAAACACCAACAAGAAAGTGATATCAAAGAATATATCTTTGAATTATATGAAGAGTGCGTTGCTGTCGTTGAAGAAAACAACTCAGCGGATTATGAATATGAAGACTTTGATTTTGATGAAGATGAATCGTTGGCAGATGACGATGACGATATGCTTCGCTAACATGTTAATCCATAAAAAAAATCGGCTACTAGCGCCGATTTTTTTTATATTTAAGTAGGGATTAAGCAATGGTTGCGGCAAAATAATCGCGGTCAAACGCTGTGATAGGTTGGCTTGTTGCTTTTACCATCGCAATATGCGCATCTAAGCGTGGCAACATACGACCGACATAGTAGTCTGCTAATTTTGCTTTGTTAGCATAGAAATCGCCTTCCTTGCCATTTGCGGCTTCAACCATCAAGCCAAACATATAAGCAAAGCTGACATAACCAAAGGCTTGTAAATAATCAACCGCACAGCCATTGATTTCGTCTTTATTGACCGCTGCCGCTGCTACTACCGCTTTGGTTAAGTCTTCAAGTTTATCCGCTGATGTTAAAATCGCTTGTTTGATGGCATGGTTGGCGTTCATGTTATTAGCAAAATCACGCATTTCTTGCACATACGTTGTCACAAACGCACCGCCGTTTTTCACCACTTTACGACCCAACAAGTCAAGTGATTGGATACCATTGGTCCCTTCATAAATTTGCGAGATACGGGTGTCACGTACGATTTGTTCCATACCCCATTCACGGATATAGCCATGACCACCAAAGCATTGCTGTGCATCAATTGATGCTTCAAGACCACGGTCGGTTAAGAATGCTTTAGCAACTGGCGTCAAAAGAGCAACGCGGTCATCAGCGGCTTTTCTTGCTTCAGCATCATCGGTATATTTGTTGGTATCAAGTTCTTTGGCGACATACATCGCAAAGCAGCGTGAGGCTTCACTGATGGTTTTGGCATTTAACAGCATACGGCGAACATCGGCATGAAATACGATTGGGTCAGCGGCTTTGTTTGGCTCTTGGATACCGCTATCGGCGCGACCTTGGATACGGTCAAGGGTATAAGCTGTGGCGTTTTGATACGCTAACTCAGCCCCGCCGATACCTTGTAACCCCATGGTCAAACGCTCATAGTTCATCATGATAAACATGGACGCAAGACCGGTATTTTCCGCGCCTACCATAAAGCCTTTGGCACCATCAAAGTTCATGACGCAAGTCGCTGACGCTTTGATACCCATTTTGTGCTCGATAGAGCCACAGCTTACCGCGTTACGCTCGCCCAATGAGCCATCGGCATTCACATGGAATTTAGGTACGATAAACAATGAAATCCCTCTTGAGCCTGCTGGGGCATCTGGGGTTTTTGCCAATACCAAATGGATGATGTTGTCCGCTAAGTCATGTTCACCTGCGGTGATAAAGATTTTGGTACCTGTAATATTGTAGCTACCGTCTTCGTTTGGCACGGCTTTAGTTTTGATGATACCCAAATCCGTACCTGCGTGCGGTTCGGTCAAACACATCGTACCTGTCCACTCACCTGAGTAGATTTTTTCTAGGTAGGTTTGTTTTTGTTCTTCAGAGCCTGCGTTATAGATACACATACACGCGCCGCCAGACAGGTTTGGATAGAGCGCGAATGATTGGTTGGCGGTAAATACCATCTCTTCAGCGAGCATAGTCACCATTTTTGGCATGCCTTGACCGCCGTGATTCGGATCGCCGCCCAAACCAATCCAGCCGCCTTGTGCGTATTCGTCAAATGCTGCTTTAAAACCAGTTGGGGTTTTTACTTTGCCTTCACCTAGATATTGTGCCCCTTCTTCATCACCCGAGCGGTTGATAGGCAGTAACGTGTTTTTAGCAAATTTTGACATTTCTTCTAAAATCATATTGACCGTATCACTGTCAACATGGGCTAACTGTTCATTTTTTTGCCAAAAATCGGCTGCATTGAATACATCATTCAAAATGAATTTCATGTCTTGAATTGGCGCATTATAAATAGGCATATTATTTCCTTTTATGGGTTAGCTCGTAATTCGAAATGAGACAAATCCTTAGACAGCTTTTGCTACCTAAGGATTAAATAAACTATCAATGATTCTATCATAATTTTATTACTACACTAGATAGCTTAGCAAAAAATTAGAATTGGAATTCGTCAACGTCCATGCTCATGTATGGCTCGAGACCTGTATCAATACGTTTGACGTAAGTTAAGGTGCGAGGCAATAGTTTTGCAAAGTAGAACTGAGCGGTTTTGATTTTCGCTTGATAGAATTTGGTCTCAGTGGTGTCGCCTTGGAGCGCTTGCTGAGCGACTAACGCCATACGAGCCCATAGGTAAGCTAGGGTGATGTAGCCACTATAGTACATGTAGTCAACCGCCGCTGCACCCACTGCATCAGGATTTTCAGTGGCTTGCATACCAATGCGAGCGGTCAAATCGCCCCATTCTTTATTTAGACGTGCCAGTGGACGAATGAATTCACCCATCGCATCGTTGTCTTTGTTTTCTTCACAGAATTGATAAATGACTTTGCTAAAGTTAGCTAGCATTTTACCTTGTGAACCCAATACTTTACGACCTAACAAATCGAGTGATTGGATTTCAGTGGTACCTTCGTATATACAAGCAATACGCGTATCACGTACGTTTTGTTCCATGCCCCATTCACGGATAAAGCCGTGACCACCATACACTTGCACACCGTGATTGGCTGCTTCATAACCTGTTTCAGTTAAGAAGGCTTTCGCAATTGGGGTTAAAAAAGACAACATTTGGTCAGCGTAAGCTTGTGATTCGCCTTCGCCTTTAGTTACCACATCAGAGAATTGTGATAGATAGTAGACGAGGGCACGACCACCTTCAGCAAACGCTTTACAAGTTAATACCATGTTGCGCACTGCGGGATGGACGATGATTGGGTCAGCCACTTGTTCTGGCGCTTTTGCACCGCTTAATGCGCGCATCGCAAGACGATCTTTGGCGTAGCTTAAGCCACCTTGGAAAGCCAATTCCGCCGCAGTGAGACCTTGAATCGCAGTACCAATACGGGCGGTATTCATAAAGGTAAACATACAGTTTAGACCTTTGTTTTCAGGTCCAATCAAATAACCTTTGGCTTTATCAAAGTTTAGTACCGCAGTTGCAGAGGCTTTGATACCCATTTTGTGTTCAATCGAACCACAGGTGACGGTGTTACGCTCACCGATAGAGCCATCTTCGTTGACATTGAATTTTGGTACGATGAACAATGAGATACCTTTGGTGCCTGCTGGCGCACCCGGTAAACGCGCTAGTACGATATGGACAATGTTGTCTGCCATGTCGTGTTCGCCCGCTGAGATAAAGATTTTTTGACCCGTGATAGCGTATGAACCGTCTTCATTGGGTTCAGCTTTGCTGCGGATAATCCCTAGGTCAGAACCAGCATGCGCTTCAGTTAGGCACATGGTACCTGTCCACTCACCACTGACGAGTTTCAATAAATATTTTTGTTTTTGTTCATCGCTACCGTGGTGCTCAAGCGTACGGATGGCGCCTTCAGATAGACCTGGGTACATTGAGAAAGACCAGTTAGCGGTACCTACCATTTCGTTGACCGCTGAGCCTAATGACAATGGCATGCCTTGACCGCCAAACTCTTCATCGGCACATAAAGAAGGAAAGCCTAATTCACAGTATTGTTTATAGGCTTCTTTAAAGCCTTTTGGGGTATACACATTACCGTTTTCAAAACGACAGCCTTCTTCATCGCCTGAACGGTTAAGGGGTGACAGCTCTGCTTCTGAGAAGCTTGCACCTGCTTCTATGAAACTATCAATCGTTTCTTTATCCGTATGGGCATAGCTAGGAATGGTTTTGTAGTGATCTTCAAATTTTAATAATTCATGCATAACAAATTTCATATCACGAAGCGGTGCTTTATATTGCATACGATATCCTTGATTAGTGTTTTAAAAAGAAAAAAACCTACCCCATTATTAAGGTTTTATATTCCTAAGATAGGAAAATTTGGCAAAGGTGACAAGGTACTAACATGACTATAGGGTCATAAAAAAATCTAATTGGTCAAATTAAAAATTATAGCAAATAGTTTGGTTTATAGTTGGCTTTGAGCCACTCTGTGGTATCTTTACTAGACATGGGTTTACCAAACCCAAAGCCTTGAATCGAATCACAACCAAGACTACGCAGATATTCGATTTCTTCACGGTTAGAGACGCCCTCAGCCAATGCTTGCATGGATAACGAGTGCGCCATCTCAATCACTGATTTGACAATCACTTGTTTTTTTGGGTCTTGTAAAATATTGGTGATAAATAAGCGGTCAATTTTAAGCACATCAATCGGATATTTAATCAAATATTGCATCGCGGCAAAGCCTGTACCAAAGTCATCAATCGATATGCTAAAACCATACTGGCGCAGTTTTGCTAGCATCGCTTGCGCTTTTAATTCATCATGAATTTTGCAGACTTCCGTGATTTCAAAACTGATTAATTGCGCAAGCCAACTATATTGTTGTATCGTCCCTTCAATAAACGCAATAAATTTGTCACTAATTAATTGACGAGTATCAATATTGATACAGATGAGGCAGTTATAGCCCATCTCACGCCATGTCAAAATCTGCTCAATACAAGCTAAAACAATTTTTTCAAATAGCGGCTGCGATGACTTATCGAGCACCTCCGCCAAAAAATCGTTGGGATAGAGGAGTCCAAGGGTGGGGTGCTCCCAGCGCACCAACGCTTCAAACATCGGCAAGTCGGGCTGTGCAAACTCTAACTTAGGCTGAAAGTGAGGCAAAATTTGCTGTTTTAATAACGCATTTTTAAAGGCACTGAGCAAATGAATGTCTTTAAAATTGCCTTTTTGCTGGTTGGCATCATACCAAACACAATCTTCATCACTGATGAGCCGCGCATGTTTTAACGCCGTGTCTGCTTGTAATAGTAATGTCTGAGCATCTTGGGTATGAGTGGGGAAAATCGATGCGCCAATCGACAACCTTAAATAAATTGATTGGTTGTTAATGCTAAAAGGTAAGTCAAATAACTGTTTGAGCGCTGCCACGTAGTGATGTGAGGCATCAAGGTGTTGTACCGAAATCATCGCCGCAAAACTATCACCCCCAAACCGCGAAAAAGTGACTAAACTGGCACCCGAAATTTTTAACGATTTTACCCGTTTGACAAACCCTTGAATCAGCGTATTGGTATTTTCAATGCCAAGGCTGATGTTAAAAGACTGCAATTTATCAATATTGATGCGTAGCAATACCCCCAGACACTCACGCTGATTATCGGCTGTCTGGTAGTAGTCAATACAGCTTTTTAATTTGTCATAAAAGCTATCGTAATTGGGCAGACCCGTTAATTCATCATAATTGTATAGATGTAAGGTGTGGCTAAGCTGCGCATCTTTTTTGGTTAAATTGGTAAGTAGCCCGACATACATCACCCGATTATCATCGACTTCACACACGCAGATATCTAGCCAAACCGCCACTTCAGGTGAATTGTGATAAGAAAGCACTAAATTGGTCGAAATTGATTGTCGATTATCCAGTTTGGTAATGATGGCGGCAATCGCTTGCTGTAAGTGTGGGGCGTAGGTCTTATACGGATAAAAATAAAACGGGCTACCTATCACCTGATCGCGTGGCAAGGCGGTAATGTTTAAAAATTGCTGATTGACACAGATAAAACGTAGCTGTTCATCAAGCATAAAAATGCCATCATGGATTTTTGAAAAAACCGAGGCAAACACCGCATTTTGATGTTCAAGCGAAATTTGTTGATCAAAAAAATGGCTATCGACAATAAACCCATACTGACTTAACTCATCATGACAAAACTTGTTAGCACCCGTAAAGCAATCACGATGGTCTATCGGCATGACTGGATCATTATTCGATGACATGATTATTCCTGTGCAAGGGTCAAAGTTTGATGTAGCGTCAACAATGAAGACAATGCGACGACAGGGGCTGTCTCAGTTCGTAGCACACGCTCGCCAATTTGCCAAGGCATAAAATCTCGCTCGATAGCTTGCGTTATTTCTTGCTCTGAAAACCCACCTTCTGCCCCAATTAGTAACCAAAATTGGGCTAAAGTACACTGTCTAAACTGGTTTGTTATATGAGGTAGTGGGTTGGTATAGGGCGTGATGGGTTCAATATCGTTATGCTCAATGTCGTTACCTTCAATTTGATTACAAGGTGGCACTACGCCACTGTCATCAGGAGGAACGGCTAAAATTAATTTGGTCACGTTGGTAGAAGTGGGCACGCCTGCTGGCTCATCAATCCAGTCGCTAAAAGCTTTTGGTGCCAGTAAGTTTGGCACGATATTAAGCCCACATTGCTCACAAGCCGATACCGCAATCTGCTGCCAATGGGCGAGCTTTTTATCGGCTTGGTCTGCTTTTAGACGTACTTCGCCATGTTGGCTTGTGAGCAGTTGAATCGATGACACCCCAAGTTCTGTGGCTTTTTGAATGGCATAATCCATGCGCTCGCCACGGCTCATAACCAAGGCAATGTTGACAGTAAATGGTAAAGCTCGATTGATTGGATTAAAATCGTTGATGGTAACGAGCGCTTGTTTTTTAGTGACATCCGTTAAAGTGACGGTATATTCACCACCTTGACCATCAAAAAACAACGATTGCTCGCCGATACTTGCTCTTAACACTTTACACCAATGATGAAAAATATCTTCGGTCAAAGGCACAGTGCTGCCAACTTGTAGCAAATTTGGTTGGTTATAAAAAAATCTACGCATAAATCATCTAAGTAAGTTTCACGATTCAGTTAAGTTGGTTAAAATTCCTACAAAAGTTAAATATTTTTTGACGATAATCTCATGGATTATACGTTAAATATTAGCAATGTAGGCATAAGCTGTGAATTCTAATACAATTTTTTATAATACAGTAAGAATTGAACGTTTGTAACAAATCCTAACTTTTGACGATTAATTATGATAACAAACATTTATTTACAATTAATTAGTTAGTAAATTTCATGAGGTCTTAGTAAAGGTGTTAAGGCAAATCAATGGCTTGCAACGAGCCTTGGGGTATTTGGGGGATATGGTCACAAAGCTTTTGCAAACAATGATTTAATCTGCCAAAGATGTGCCCAATCTCTGCTGGGGTCGTGCAATAAGGCGGAATAAGATAAACATGGTTGCCAATCGGACGAATCATCACGCCTTGATCAAGGCATAAATTGACAAAAGCTTTGCCCAAATTTTGAGCAAAATCCAAGGTAAAAGCTGCAATCATGCCGGTTTGACGTACAAACTTTATGGGTAAATTGGCATCAACTAATTGCTGTAAGCCATCAGCCATCGCTTGGATAAGCGATTGGTTGTGTAGCAAGACATTATCGCGTTCAAACAGTTCAAGCGATGCCAAAGCCGCGCTACAAGCCAGTGGGTTGCCGGTAAAACTATGCGAATGTAAAAACCCTTTTTCCACTTTGTCATCATAAAACGCTTGATAAACATCATCGGTTGTCATGACGCAAGACATTGGCAGATAGCCTGCCGTTAGACCTTTTGACAGACAGATAAAGTCAGGGCAATAATCGTCTTGTTTATCCGCATCTGCCAAGGCTAGCATTTGCTCTACCGCAAACATAGTACCTGTACGACCAAAACCCACGGCAATCTCATCATATATCACATGGATGTGATAATGGTGCGCAAGTTTGGCAACGCCAAGCAAATAATTAGCAGAATACATCGCCATGCCAGCCGCTCCTTGTACCAAAGGTTCAAGGATAATCGCACAGATATCGCGGGATTTTTCTGCCAAGATGCGTTCTAGTGCATCCAAGCTTTTTTGCTCATGCAGCTGCGCTGGGATGGCGTCAGTATTGAAAACATGCGCGGGGGAAGGAATACGAATTTGACTGACAATCAAATCTTTATATTGCTCGCTAAACAGCGGGATATCTGTCACCGCAAGACTGCCAACGGTTTCACCGTGATAACCGTGTTCCAATGAGATAAATTTGGTTTTTTGCGTTTGCCCTGATTGCTGCCAGTACTGCAAACTCATCTTAAGCGCGACCTCCACCGCCCCTGAGCCACTGTCAGCAAAAAAAGCTTTGGTTAGTGGTTTGGGCGTGATGGCAACCAATTTTTCTGCAAGCGTCAGAATGGGCGGGTGAGTGACACTAGCGATTAAAGTATGCTCAAGCGTATCGAGCTGCTGTTTTATTTTTTCGTTGATAAAGGGATGACAATGTCCATGTAAATTGACCCACCATGAGCTAATCATATCGTAATAGGCGTTACCGTGCTGATCATATAATTGATTGCCTTGAGCTTTGACGAGGTGGAGTGGGGGATTGTTTTCAAGGGCTTGCATCTGTGTGCAAGGAAGCCATAACGCGTTATTCATAAGGGTCTCAAAATTTTTTGTCACATTGTAGCACTTTTGACCCAAGAAAAAACGCTTGAAATCGCAAGCCTTCTAATGCTATGAGCGATAATGGTAATGATAATAATACGAACGGTAATTATCACAGAATTTACGTACTATAAATTTTCGATAAAAAATACACAAACATTACCACCCGAAAGTGCATAGAGGCATGCTATGCTTTTATTTTGATAGGTCGATGGTATTTTAGAAATGCTTGCAGGCACAGGAAAAAGACATGGTAGTAAAGCGGGAAGTCAAGAATAAAACACAACCAATGGGTTGGTGAAGGTATCAGCCATATCGAAAAAGCCTTGCAACGGCTTTTTCAACGAAAAGTGCATGATTAGGGAGAAATTGATGGTTAAAGAAAAATTGATAGTTACCGATTTGACAGTACCTCTAAATGTTGGTGAATCGAGAGGTTATCTGGCATTAACTCAATCAACCTTTCTATAGCGTCGCTAGCATCGGGGCAATTTGACAAATGCATGAGTAATAAGTCAACCTGATCTGAATGATAAATGGCTTGGCTCAAGCGAGCTTCTAAACAGGTGCGCCAAGTGCATAAAAAAGGGCTTTCAGTTTTGCTAAAAAATATGCCGGTATATAATTTGATGGCGGCTTCTAAATAACCTGCATTTAATGATTGTTCAACCCGCAAAAAATCACCATCAATAGGCATTAATAAGCGGTACGGACGAGAACCCAATAAACCAGTAAGTGTATCACGTAACTGCGACATTTCAGTCTTTAGCGTACCTTGTGACACTTTACGCTCACCATAGATCGCTTGGTGTAAGGCATCTAAGCTCATGCCTTGGGGACAAAGCGCTAACACTGTCAATATCTCGACTTGCCGAGGGGTCAGCCGCAAGGTTTTGCCATTGAATATCACCCTGGGTTCATTAAATCCTTGAATATACAGATAGTGTCTTTGGCATTCATTTAAAGCGGATTGTAAAATACTGGCACAGCGTTCAGCAGCAAATATGCCAAAATTATTGTGATTTTGCCAAGTGGTCGATAAATCTAAGACGCCAATGACCTGCCTGGTATGCGGTTCAATGATAGGCGTGGCATAACAGACCCATTCATGAACCGAAGGCATATAATGTTCATTGGCAAAAACACAAGTTGATTGCTGCGTTTTTAGCGATAAAGCCAGCGCATTTGTGCCAACTTGGCTTTCCCCCCAGCATCCGCCTTCGATGAAGTTAACCGCTTCTGCCGCTTTTTGCATAGACTTGCTGGCAGTCGTCCAAATAATCGTACTACCGATATCAGCCACAGCCATCACCATGGAGGATTGCAACGTAATATGTTGTAATTGATTTTGACAATAGCCTAAGGCTTTTTTTAGATAATACGATTGATCGCTTTTGGTGGCGTTAATGGGTGCTTGTTGGCGCTCAGTTGGAATGTTAGCACTGTCAGAGCGGTGCCATGACTGAACAATACTTTGTTGGATAAGATCTGCATTATTATCGGTAAAGGTAATGTTAAAACGCCTCTTATCAATCCGATGCCTTTGCTCTAACAGTCTATTTTTATTCATATTTTAAAATATCCTAATGCACTAACCAATCCTTGGTTTTTAAAATAAGCTATCCTCAATAGTATAATGTCCATTCCTTATTGTAAAGGAGAATTAAACACCTACCTTTTACCTACCGTTTCTGTAATAATATGAATTTGTAAACCCCCAACTGCACGAAGCAGTTTATCTACCAACTGACAAAAGGAAATGTCATTATGCGTTATGCTGACCCTAATACTGACGGTGCTAAAATCAATTTTAAAGAAAAGTATGACAACTTTATTGGCGGCCAATGGGTTGCGCCTGTTAAAGGTGAGTACTTTGATAACATTTCACCCGTCAACGGCAAGCCCTTCGCCAAAGTCGCCAAATCAAGTCCAGAAGACATTGAACTTGCACTTGATGCTGCCCATACTGCTAAAACTAAGTGGAATGCGGCTTCACCCACAGAGCGCTCTAATCTATTATTAAAAATCGCAGATCGCCTTGAGCAAAATATTGAGTTATTGGCAGTAGCTGAAACATGGGAAAACGGTAAACCTATCCGTGAAACCTTGGCTGCGGATATACCACTTGCCATTGACCATTTTCGCTACTTTGCGGGTGCAATTCGCGCGCAAGAAGGCGGCGTTTCACCCATTGATGATGACACTGTCGCTTATCACTTTCATGAACCTTTAGGTGTGGTTGGACAAATCATTCCTTGGAACTTTCCAATTTTAATGGCTACCTGGAAAATAGCGCCTGCACTAGCCGCGGGTAACTGCATCGTCTTAAAACCCGCCGAACAGACGCCTGTAAGCTTATTGGTACTTGTTGAATTGATTCAAGATTTGCTACCAGCAGGCATCTTAAATATCGTGAATGGGTATGGCGAAGAGGTGGGTAGTCATTTAGCTAGAAGCCCACGCATTTCAAAAATTGCCTTTACTGGCTCAACCCCTGTCGGTCAGCTTATTATGAAGTATGCGACAGAGAATATTATTCCAGTTACTTTAGAACTAGGCGGTAAATCACCCAATATCTTCTTTGCCGATGTCATGGATAAAGAAGATGATTACCTAGAAAAAGCGCTTGAAGGTTTTACTATGTTTGCGCTCAATCAAGGTGAAATATGTACCTGTCCTTCGAGAGCCTTAGTGCATGAAAGTATCGCCGATGCCTTTTTGGCGAAAGCCGTAGAACGGGTAAAACGTATCAAAACAGGTCATCCATTGGATACGGAAACCATGATTGGTGCGCAAGCCTCTCAGGAACAACAAGACAAAATCTTAGGCTGTATTGCTACAGGTAAACAAGAAGGCGCCGAGCTTTTAACCGGTGGTAATGCAAGACATGAGGTGGGTGAAGGTTATTATATCGAGCCGACGATTTTTAAAGGCAACAATGATATGAAAATCTTCCAAGAAGAGATTTTTGGCCCAGTACTGTCTGTGACAACCTTTAAAGACTTTGATGATGCCATGCGTATTGCCAATGATACTATGTTTGGTTTAGGTGCTGGCGTGTGGGCACGTAGTGGCAATACTGCTTACCGTGCAGGGCGTGCTATTCAAGCTGGGCGAGTATGGACAAACTGTTACCACATTTATCCAGCCCATGCCGCATTTGGTGGTTACAAGAAATCAGGCATCGGGCGTGAAAACCACAAAATGATGCTAGAGCATTACCAAAATACCAAAAATTTACTGGTCAGCTATTCTGAAAAACCGATGGGCTTCTTCTAGAATTTGATAGCTCAGAAACAACAAAAACCGCTCTCATAGAGCGGTTTTTTTATCGAAAATAAAAAGTATCAATATTTAATTCATTCACCATCGCTCAATCAACCACTCACAATAAGCGGTTATTAGGCAATTAAGTTGATAGATTTTAAAGAACCAAGTGGCCCACTTAGTTTAAAAAACTTATAGTTTAGCCATAAAATCTTAGCATTTACCAAAATCAAAAATATCATGGAGACGCTAAGGTTGACTAGTCACTGTCAGTCTATCAAGTCACAGTACTAAAATCTACTAAACAGTCTCGATTGATATCTTGAATTCGGTTTGCACTGGTCAATGTCATTGCCACGCGCATTTCTTTGTCTATCAAGTTGAGTAAATTGGTTACCCCAGCCTCACCATCGGCGGCTAACGCATAGATAAACGCACGTCCTAACATACATAAATCTGCCCCCAATGCCAACATTCTCACCACATCTAAGCCATTACGGATACCCGAATCGACCAAGATTTTGATATCACCTTTAACCGCATCGGCAATTTTGGGTAGGGCAGTGGCGGTTGACATCACCCCATCAAGCTGACGCCCACCATGATTGGAAACCACGATACCATCAGCGCCAAAACGTACCGCATCTTTGGCGTCTTGTGGGTCAAGAATACCTTTGATGACCATAGCGCCATCCCAAAAGTCACGAATCCATTCTAAGTCTTTCCAAGAAATAGAGGGATCAAAGTTATTACCAAGCCAACCGATATAATCTTCTAAGCCAATTGCTTTACCAAGATATTTAGAAACATTACCCAAGTCATGGGGTCTTCCTAGCAATCCCACGTTCATTGCCCAGTGCGGATGGGTGCACGCTTGTAGATAGCGGCGCATGGCGGCATTGGGTCCACTCATGCCCGAGTGCGCATCGCGATATCTCGCCCCTGGGACAGGCATATCGACGGTAAACACCAGCGTTGAGCAGCCTGCCGCTTTGGCGCGCTCTAGCACATTTTGCATAAATTTACGGTCACGCAACACATACAGCTGAAACCACATAGGGCGATTGATTTTTGGGGTGACTTCTTCGATAGGGCAGACTGATACCGTCGACATGGTAAATGGAATGCCTTTTTTATCGGCAGCCATGGCTGCTTGGACTTCACCACGGCGAGCATACATCCCCGTCAAACCCACCGGCGAGAGTGCCACAGGCAAAGACAGCTGCTCACCAAAAATCTCAGTGGATAAATCAAGCTGCGTCATGTCTTTTAGTACCCGCTGACGTAAGGCAATACTTGATAAGTCTTCAACATTACGTTTTAGGGTGTATTCTGCATACGCGCCACCATCAATGTAGTGGAATAAAAAGGGGGGTAAACGGCGGCGAGCCGCTTCTCGGTAATCATTGGCAGAAGAAATAATCATAATATCCCTATCTTAAGTTATTAATGGTAAAAATAGCCACTGGCACTCAAAACTGTTTACACTAAAATACGTTTATAAAATGCGCCTGCATTAACAGGCATCAGTATTAAAAAGCATCTGTATTAAAAAGCATCAGTGGCCAATCGGGAAACTCGCTGTCTGCGAGCCGTTGCCTCATCAATCTTGGCAACTTGTTTTATCACAAACTCAATATGCTCACCCACGGCTTTGCGAGCTAATTCACTATCACGCGCGATAATCGCATTCATCATTGCCATGTGCTGCGTATGTAAAGTTTCAAAGCCATAATGCTCGGTGTAAATTTTTCGCCGAGCTAATACCACGTTATGTCTCATTAGGTGAAAAACATTTTTCATCATCTGCAACAATACCGCATTTTGGGAAGCTTCGGCAATCGCTAAATGAAAATTGGCATCGGCAATAGCGGCTTGTTCGGTATCGCCATGTGCCTGACTATTTGCTAACTGCTCGTAGTAAAAGCGGATTTTCTCAATGTCTTGTTTTGTAGCTCTTTTGGCAGCGTACCAGGCTGTACCGCCTTCTAGTACAATTCTTGCTTCTTGCACATCAAGTCGATACAGTGGATCAGCATCCAATAGCGGGGTTAGGGTTTGTAATATCAGATTATCAGACAGCGCTACAAGGGGTTGGCGCTGTTTGATAGTTTGCACATCTTTGACAAACGTTCCCGACCCAATACGACTTTCGGTAATACCGACACTATTCATCTGCTGTAACGCTTCACGCAGTGCGGTACGAGATACGCCTAGTCGCTCACACAAATGGCGCTCGGCAGGTAATCTATCGCCATTTTTTAGCCCTTCACGGTCTATTAGCGAAATTAATTGTTCAATGACCTGCGTTGCAACCTTCATACCTTACCCATCATTATCCTTGTGGAATCATCCAAGGCACGACATACGCTTGTAGCGTGATGAGCACGCCCATCATAATGGTAAAAATAATACTATGTTTGACGGTAAATCTGAACAAATCTGACTCTTTACCCACTAAACCTGTAGCGGCACAGGCAATGGCAATGGATTGCGGGGAAATCATTTTACCGGTCACCCCACCCGAGGTGTTTGCTGCCACTAACAACACCTCAGGCACCCCAATTTGCTGAGCAGTGGTGGCTTGAAGTGCGGCAAATAACGCATTGGCTGACGTGTCTGAGCCTGTCAAAAATACCCCTAACCAACCCAAAAATGGTGAAAAGAAGGTAAAAGCTTTGCCCGTGTGCGCCAATGCTAACGCTAATGTAGCAGACAACCCTGAATAATTGGCGATAAACGCAAATGCCAACACCATACCAATAGAATAAATCGGGGTGCGTAGTTCTTTAACGGTCTCGCCAAACGTCGCTAACGCTTCTTTAGGACGCATTTTTAGCATCACGATAGAGATAATTGCCGCGAGCACGATGGCAGTACCTGTTGCTGAGAACCAATCAAATTTATAAATGGCTGCATAGTCGGTAATTTTGGTGACGACTGGGGGCAATTTTTGTACTGCATTGTGCAAATACGGCACATTGATACTCATCACCATATCGACCAACGCCCCATCAGGATGACCATCTTTGCCTTTGATAAACAAATCTTTAAACGGCTTAATACTCCATAACGACACCATCGCTGTCAAAATGGCAAACGGCATCCAAGCTTTGATGATTTGAGCGGGCGAGTAATGGATGGTTGGCAACGGTGCTGATACGCTTGTGGTATCACCCATCTGATTTTTGCCATCGACTTGATTTTCAAAGCGGAACACATGCTTGGGCTGCCACACTTTAAATAGCAACGTCAAACTGACTAACGAGGCAATAGCAGCGGTAATATCAGGCAACTCAGGTCCAATATAATTTGAGGTCAAAAACTGCGCAATGGCAAATGACCCACCACCGACCACAATCGCTGGAAAGGTTTCACGAACCCCGCGCCACCCGTCCATAATCGCCATAATCCACACTAATACAATCGGCACAATAAAAGGCAACTGACGTCCGACCATTTGGCTGATGGCATGGGTTTCTACCCCAGATACTTGTCCTGCCACGATGATAGGAATTCCCATCGCACCAAAGGCAACAGGGGCAGTATTGACGATGAGGCAAAGTCCAGCCGCATATAAAGGCTTAAACCCTAATCCGACCAATAATGCTGCCGTGATAGCCACGGGTGCACCAAAGCCTGCTGCGCCTTCCAAAAAAGTACCAAAGGCAAACCCGACCAGTAACATCTGTAACCGTTGGTCTTCGGTCAGCGATAAAATACTGGAGCGGATAATATCAAATTGCCCTGTTTTTACCGTGACTTTGTATAAAAACACCGCCCCGATAATAATCCAGGCGATGGGCCAAAGCCCATAGAAGAATCCATAAATCGCTGATGATAATGCTAACGTCACCGGCATTTGATATAAAAATAGGGCAACAAGCAGCGCCAAAACAACGGTAATAGTGCCTGCAACACTACCTTTTAAACGAAATACCGCCAAGGCTAGAAAAAAGAAGATAATTGGGATGAGGGCAATGGCACTTGAAAGCCAAATATTACCCATGGGATCATAAATTTGTTGCCAATGTTGCATCATTATTTCCTCCGTGAAATAATTGGTATTACCAAAATAGTCGAGGTGTCTTTAATTAGTGAAATAATAAAGAATATTACACCCTAATTCAATTAAATTTCAAAAAAACAGCGATATTTATAAGGTTTTTTGTAAATTGGTAATACCAATTTTATAGTAATATGACTTTTGTGTGAACGAATACAAAAAAACCTGGTATTGAAGTGAGTAGGGATTCAAGACTTTTGCTGTATCGTTAACAGCATAAGCCATGAGGGACATAGCGCAAATAGCGTGCTTTATTTTTTCAAAATACATCAACTAGAATAATTTTTTGACTAAGGTAGGTTAATAGTAGGTAGAGAGCATTGGATGACTGAACTAAAATCAAGTCATAGTGATTTTATAAAAATATATTGGTACATCTTATCTAGTTGTAATGATGACAAAAAACTAGGCGTACGAATAAAATTACTATAGACCCCTAACATAAAAGATTAAAAGGAATTTAATCATGGCTTATAAGCAAATCTCCGATCAAACCAGTGGCTTTTTTATTCCCTGTGTATCATTATTTGGACCTGGCTGTGTCAAAGAAGTGGGCTCAAAAGCCAAAGATCTAGGTGCTAAAAAAGCGCTTATTGTAACTGACCAAGGGCTGAACAAAGCAGGTGTTCCAGACATCATCATTAAACATTTAAGCGAACAAGGTATTGATAGCTACGTATTTGCAGGCGCAGAGCCAAATCCAACTGACAAAAATGTCCACGATGGCGTCACAGCGTATCAGGATAATGGCTGTGATTTTATCATCTCATTGGGTGGTGGTTCGTCACATGACTGTGCAAAAGGGATTGGTCTAGTGACGGCAGGCGGTGGTCATATCCGTGACTATGAAGGTATTGATAAAAGTAAAGTGCCAATGACGCCATTGATTGCTATCAATACCACGGCAGGCACGGCATCAGAGATGACACGTTTTTGTATTATTACCAATACCGATACCCACGTCAAAATGGCGATTGTAGATTGGCGTTGTACCCCACTCATTGCTATTGATGACCCTCGACTGATGACTGCTAAACCTGCATCTTTAACTGCAGCAACAGGTATGGATGCGTTAACCCATGCGGTAGAGGCGTATGTATCGACTGCTGCAAATCCGATTACAGATGCTTGTGCTGAAAAAGCCATTCGAATGATTCAACAATGGCTGCGTCAAGCAGTAGCGAATGGCGAAAACATTGAAGCGCGTGAGGCTATGAGCTACGCCCAATACTTAGCAGGCATGGCGTTTAATAACGCCTCGCTAGGCTATGTACATGCAATGGCGCACCAGTTAGGTGGATTCTACAATCTGCCACATGGTGTCTGTAATGCGATTTTGTTACCGCACGTCTGTGAGTTTAACCTGATTTCAACCCCTGAGCGTTATGCAGATATTGCTGAATTTATGGGCATTGATATCAAAGGCATGACTCGGGCAGAAGCAGGTAAGGCAGGCATCAATGCAATTCGTGAGCTATCCCAATCGGTAGGTATTCCTACAGGACTTACTGAACTTGGTGTTAAACAAGAAGACCTTGCCATCATGGCAACCAATGCCCAAAACGATGCTTGTATGCTTACTAACCCACGCAAGGCAAATCATGAACAGGTCGTAGCAATCTTCGCAGCTGCTATGTAATCATTTAACATCAAACTAAGACATACTCACAGCGGTGAAAAAGGGGACTTCAATAGTCTCCTTTTACATTGAGCGCTGATACAAAGCGCATAAATTTTTGCGTAAATTGATTAAAATATAGTAGCATAAAGGGATGAAACAAAAACCCATCACTCGCTTATACCACTGCCAATACTTACGGGTAACCCAAGAAAGCTACACACTTAGCCACTACGCCAAGCCACATCTAGCACAAAATCTCGTAGTAAAAAATCTCCTAATAAAAAATCTAGTACCACAAATCAGCGATAACCGCATCTATAATCGAGCCACCGATGGTAAACGCACACTTGACCATGTTAACGCTATGCGTAGCTCTACCATCGAACACAATCCTATCTTTGATAAAACCAGACCGGTTCAACTATCAACAAGTCAATATAATCGCCAATAAAACCTCATGACTCATTTAATCAATAAGGATATTTATCATGTTAAAAAAGTATAAACCGACACTCGATAAATTAACGAAGATCGTAGGGAAGTCTTATGTACTCATCGATGAACAAGATACCCGTCATTATCGACAAGGTATACGTTTTGGTGAGGGAAAAGTGTTGGCTGTGGTATGTCCAGGTACTTTACTTGAGCAGTGGCAGGCGCTACAAACAATTATTGAGGCAGATTGTGTGGTAATTATGCAAGCTGCCAATACAGGACTGACAGGCGGCTCTACTCCTTATGGTGATGAATATGATCGTCCAGTTATTATTATGAGTACTCGGCGTCTACAAGGCATTCAAGTGATTTTAGATGGCAAACAAGTGGTGTGTTTACCTGGCGCTACTTTGGATAATCTTGAGCGTACTTTAAAACCTTATAATCGTGAACCGCATTCTGTGATTGGGTCATCATGTATTGGGGCTTCAGTTTTAGGTGGGGTCTGCAACAACTCAGGTGGCGCACTGGTACGTCGTGGACCTGCTTATACTGAAATGGCGTTGTATGCGCGTGTCAATGAATCGGGTAAGTTAGAATTGATTAATCATCTAGGTATTGATTTAGGCAACACGGCCGAAGAAATACTCACCAGACTGCAAAAACAAGACTATAAAACCAGTCAGATAACCACGCAAACCACTCAGCTGGCATCAGACAATCGTTATGCCCATGACGTTAAACAAGTCGATGCAGACAGTCCTGCTAGATTTAATGCAGATCCGACACGATTATATGAAGCATCGGGTTCAGCGGGTAAAGTCTGTGTGTTTGCGGTACGACTCGATACCTTTGAAAAAGTTGAGAGTAAGGTTTTTTATATCGGCTCAAATGACCATGATGACTTAACGGCGATACGTCGTTATTTGCTGACATCACTACCCAGCTTGCCGATTGCTGGGGAATATATTCATCGTGATGCCTTTAGTATTGGTGCAAAGTATGGCAAAGACACTTTCTTGTTTATTGAGCGTTTTGGCACGGTGAATATACCCAGAGCATTAGCACTCAAAGATCGCATCGATGGGTGGTTAGAGAAAATCAAGATACGGGGTTTGACTGATCAAATTTTACAAGCTATTACCTTTTTCTTACCTAGTCATTTACCGCAGCGCATGCTAGCGTTTCATCAGCGTTTTGAGCATCATTTGATTCTACGAGTAGATGAGCAAAGCGCAGAACAGACACAGCAGTTTTTAAATGAGTATTTTGCCGTTCATTCTACTGGCTCGTATTTTGCCTGTACGGAGGAAGAAGGTCGCAAAGCTTTCTTACACCGTTTTGCTGTTGCTGGGGCGGCGATACGATATCGTGATACCCACCGAGCAGAGGTTGAGGATATTGTGGCATTGGATATTGCGTTACGACGTAACGATAGAGAATGGGTAGAAAAAATCCCTGCAGATCTCGAACAACATATGTTGCATAAATTATATTATGGGCACTTTTTTTGTCATGTATTTCACCAAGATTACATTGTCAAAAAAGGCACTAATCCACTGGATATTGAACATCAGATGTGGCAGCTGCTAGACGAGCGTAGGGCAGAATATCCCGCAGAACACAATGTGGGTCATTTATATGTTGCTAAGCCTGCATTAGCCAATTTTTATCGAAAGCTAGATCCTACCAACACCTTTAATGTGGGGATTGGTCACACTTCAAAGTTAAAATACTGGCGCAAATCTAATGCATAACGACATTTAACTAGGTAAGCATAATTGGGTAAGCATCTGACCATCAGGGCAATGGCACTATAAAATTTTATCGAACAGTAACTGCTCAAGATAAACTGTTCCAGATAAATTGTTTAAGATAAGCGTTATCTTGCGATGCCCCAATTTTACGATGTTGAACAGACAGTTTAACATCGCCATTGTCATTTTTTTTGCTGTCAGATAGTGCGTAAGTTCTATACGCACTTAAACCAATCCAAGCGCTTCAATCAGTTGTTTATTTGGGCTGACTTGGTTCATGCTGTAAAAATGCATTGACGGTACGCCTTCGGCAATCAAACGCTCACATAGATTGACCACCACTTCAAACCCAAATTGACGAATGGCTTTTTTGTCATCGCCATAGTCGGCAAGCTGTTTACGGATAAAACGTGGAATATCTGCCCCACAGCCATCGGCAAATCGAATCAAATTTGACGCATTGGTGATGGGCATAATGCCTGCGATAATCGGGAACTCATCTTGAGTCACCCCTTTTTTGGCAAGGGCATCACGCAAATATAGATAGCTGTCAGCGTTGTAGAAAAACTGGGTAATCGCTTCAGTCGCGCCTGCGTGGTATTTATTGAGCAAGTTTTGGATATCGGCCTCAAAGCTTTTGGCTTGCGGGTGCATTTCTGGATATGCAGCGACTTTGATACGAAAATAATCACCGCTATGCTCACGTATGTATTTAACCAAATCGACAGCAAACGGCAGCTCGCCAAGACCTACCATACCTGATGGCAAATCACCGCGCAGCGCCACCAAGCGATTAATGCCTAACGATTTATAATAATCCAATAACTCGCCAATTTTGGCTTTATCATCGCCAATGCAGGATAAATGCGGGGTAATGGGCGTGTCACTTTTTTCACTCAGTGCCTTAACAATGCCTAAGGTGCGCTCACGGGTTGACCCACCTGCGCCATACGTGACGCTAAAATATTGAGGTTTTAAAGCATTTAATTCATCAAAGGTTGTCAATAATTTGGTTTGACCGTCATCGGTCTTGGTGGGGAAAAACTCAAAAGAAAACGGCGTTGTCATGGTGGTCATGAAAGTATCCAAAATGATAAAAAATAGCACCATTATAACGGGTATAACAGTAAAAAAATTGAATTTTTTGGCATAAATATTGAGTTAAACTGCATAAAAAAAGCCATGTCCATTGGCATGGCTTTGATTGAACCTTTAACAAATAGTAGTTATAGCTATTAGTATTTATAGCTATCAGGTTTGAACGGACCTTCAATTGGCACACCGATATAATCGGCTTGTTGCTGCGTCAATTTAGTCAGTACCCCATTAAAGCCTGCGACCATGGCTGCTGCCACTTCTTCATCGAGTTTTTTCGGCAATACTTTGACATATAAATTGTCCGCTTTCTTATCCGCAGGCAAATCAGCAAATTTTTCTTTGAATAAGTGCATTTGTGCCAATACTTGGTTGGCAAAAGAGCCATCCATAATACGTGATGGGTGACCTGTGGCATTACCCAAATTGACCAAACGACCTTCAGACAATAAAAGCAAGTAATCGTTTTCATCTTCTGATCGATAGACTTGGTGTACTTGAGGCTTCACTTCCACCCATTTCCAGTTGTCACGCATAAACTGGGTATCAATCTCGGTATCAAAGTGACCAATATTACAAACCACTGCGGTGGCTTTTAAGGCTTTTAACATATCGCTATTACAGACATGGTAGTTACCAGTGGTAGTGACCACCAAGTCAGTATCTTGCATAAGGGTGTTGTTGACACCTTTGGCAGGGTCGCCTTCCACAAATGGCGAGACCAATTCATAGCCATCCATACAAGCCTGCATACCACAAATTGGATCGGCTTCCGTCACTCGTACTATCATACCTTCTTGACGTAGGCTTTGAGCAGAACCTTTACCCACATCGCCATAACCGATAACAAGTGCACGACGACCCGCTAACAGCATATCGGTACCACGTTTGATGGCATCGTTTAGGCTATGACGACAGCCATATTTGTTATCATTTTTTGATTTGGTCACTGCGTCATTGACATTAATGGCGGGTACTTTTAAGGTGCCTGCATTGAGCATTTCAATTAGACGATGTACCCCTGTTGTTGTCTCTTCTGAGATACCGTGAATGTTGTCGAGCATTTGCGGGTAGTCGTTATGAATCAGCGCCGTCAAGTCACCGCCATCATCTAAAATAATATTGGCATCCCACAGCTTGCCCGTGGCTTCACCGCCTTCAAAAATCTGCTGGCGAAGACACCATTCGTATTCTTCCTCAGTTTCGCCTTTCCAAGCAAACACAGGAATACCGGCTGCTGCGATGGCGGCAGCGGCATGGTCTTGGGTTGAAAAAATATTACAAGAAGTCCAGCGTACTTCAGCACCCAGCGCCACGAGCGTTTCAATCAATACTGCTGTTTGGATGGTCATGTGGATACAGCCCACAATCTTGGCGCCTTTTAAAGGCTGCTCGGCTTGGTAGCGTTGGCGTAGACCCATCAAAGCAGGCATTTCAGTTTCAGCCAGTTTGATTTCTTTGCGACCATAGTCGGCAAGGCTAATATCGGCAACTTTGTAATCAGAAAAATTTGAATCAGTAGAATTGATAGACAGGGACACTGCGTCCACTCCTTAAAACCGGTAAAAAAAGTTAAAGTAAAAACGCAGATGCGGTTATTTATTTTGGATTTATTTTGGTTAAAACACAAAAAACGAGCCTAGCTCAGGCAAGCAAATATAAATTAAGCCAACCTTAAGCTGCAGCATCTCTCGATAGGTGTATTGTAAAAAAAATTAACATAAAAGTCATTCTTTTAATTGCAACATCAACTTAAGTCTTTTAAAAAAGCAACATTTTTGATAAAATATTACACTTCATCCTATGTAATTACATAAATATATAGAAAAGTTATACAAAATTAAAAGACATTGCTGAAAAATTACGTTTTAATATACCTAAGAGAAACGTAACAAAATATGTCAACTAATTTACTTTTTCTTTATATGTCATTCATCGCTTGAAAGTCTTTTAGATTTTTAAGAGAAATGGTAAATTTACTTTATCTTGTCCTTAGGAGATTTATATGAAAGTTTTAAAATTAGCTGCTATTCCTGCTGCTTTAATCGCAACTTCTGCTTTTGCTGAAACTGTCGTTGTTGATCAACAAGTTGTTGCACAGCCTGTTGCCGTATCTACTACCACTTACGATCCAAACGCAGGTGTAGTAAAAAACACAACAACTCAATTGGTTACTGGTACTAGAACGTTTTTTGATACCGTAACAAATCCTGCTGCTATCAGTGCCGAAGTAGGTACTTTAGGTTATGGTGCCAATATTGGTTGGGCGCTAAACGATAAAACTGAACTCGTAGCTGGTTGGGCTGGCGGCGATATCGGTGATTTAAAAGACACCATCGAAATTGAAGATGTTGAATATGACTTAGAAACAGATTCAAGCAATCCGTATCTTGGTGTGAATTTACGCCCTGCTGGAAATTGGTTTACTGTGGGTGTTGGTACTATTTTTGGTGACAACGAAATCACTTTGAAAAAACAAGCAACTGAAACCAAACCAGTTAAAATCAATGGTAACACTTACTATGGTAACATTGAAGCGTCAGCTGAAAATAAAAACACTTTAAATCCATACTTAACTATCGGTTTCCGTCCTAATATCACTAATAACTTTGGTGTATTTGGTGAAATCGGTGCAGCTTATACTGGTGGCTTAAAAGTGACTGATGCTAAAACACGAGTTCTAGATACCAACGGTGAAGAAATTACAAAATTTGATAATAATCGTCTAAAATCTGACTTACAACAAGATTTGGATGACTCAGATTATTCAAAATGGTATCCAATCGCTAAAATCGGTGCAACTTACCGTTTCTAATTTCAGTCAATTACTAAAAAAGATACTCATTCGTGGGTATCTTTTTTTATATGATTAATACAGCATCATATAGTATCTGTGATAACGGGAAGAGAAAATACCTCTCGTAATTCAAAACTGGTATGCACTTGTGCGATACCTTCGATACGGTTTAGACGATGCAATAAAAATTCTTCATAATGCGCCATATCTTTGACCAAAGCTTTGATAAGATAGTCTTCGCTGCGCCCTGTCACTATACTACAGCTGACCACTTCAGGAAATTCTCGTAGTTTTTTTTCAAAATTGCTAAAGCGTTCTGCCGTATGTTTATCCATGCTAATGGCAATATAGACTGACAGTTGATAGCCTAATTTTCTAGGGTCGGTGGTGACACTATAACCCGTGATCACACCGGCATCCTCTAATTGCTTGACTCTGCGCGCACAGGGGGTAGGGCTTAAGTTTACGCTTTCTGCCAATTCAAGGTTACTCATGCGTGCATTTTCTCGTAATAGCGCTAAAATTTGTCTGTCTATTTTATCTAATGAAGTCATGGCAAACTCTCAAAATTAGTGATTTTAACTAAACAATATAATTATAGTAGCCATAAATATCAAATTCTGTGTTTTTTATAGCAAAATTTAGTTACTTCAACTACAAAAAAATGGATATAATTTCATCATAGAATTTTAAGTAAAATTAAATGTGGAGAATTAGCATGTCAATACAACCCAAAAACGCGGCTTTTAATCATAAAAAATACCAACCCTTTGCATTTGCACCAAAGATGACCCAGCGTACTTGGCCCGATAAAACCATCACCAAAGCGCCCATATGGACGTCGGTGGATTTGCGAGATGGTAACCAAGCCTTGATTGAGCCGATGAGCATTGAACAAAAAATGCGCTTCTTTGATTTGTTGGTGCAAGTGGGTTTCAAAGAAATTGAGATTGGTTTTCCATCAGCGGCGCAGGTCGAGTATGACTTTACCCGCAAATTAATCGAAGGCGGACACGTACCCGACGATGTGACCTTGCAAGTATTGGTGCAGGCACGCGAACATTTGATTCGCCGTACCTTTGAGTCGCTAAAAGGTGCCAAACGTGCCATCGTCCACGTGTATAACTCAACCTCAAAAGTGCAGCGCGAAAAAGTGTATCAAAAAGATTATGATGACATCATTGCGATTGCGGTTGAAGGTGCAACATTATTGCGTGATTTGGCGAAAGAATACCCTGAAACCGAATGGATTTTTGAATATTCCCCTGAAAGTTTCTCGCAAACCGAGGTCGATTTTTCGGTCAAAATCTGTGATGAGGTGTGTAAAGTTTGGCGCCCGGACTTAGGTCAAAAAGTAATCTTTAACTTGCCATCAACCGTAGAAAGCTCAACGCCCAATATCTATGCCGATCAGATTGAATATTTTTGCCAAAACTTACCCATGCGAGAGCATGTGATTGTGAGCCTTCACACCCACAATGACCGTGGCTGTGCTGTGGCTGCCAGTGAGTTGGGTTTGATGGCAGGCGCTGACCGTATCGAAGGCACGCTTTTTGGCAATGGCGAGCGCACAGGCAATATGGACATCATGGTCATGGCGATGAATATGTATAGCCAAGGGGTAGACCCACAGCTTGATTTTAGTAACATGAGCGAAATCGCCCAAGTGGTGAGTGAGTGCAATCAGTTACCGATTCATCCACGCCATCCTTATGTGGGCGAGTTGGTATTTACCGCTTTTAGTGGCTCGCACCAAGATGCCATTAAAAAATCGCTAGATTATAACGAGCAAAATGCCGAAGCTACCCAAGGCTTGTGGGATGTGGCATACTTGCCGATTGACCCTGCTCATATCGGACGCGGCTATCAGGATGTCGTGCGTATCAATAGCCAGTCAGGGAAAGGTGGTGTTGCTTATATCTTGCAACGTGACTTTGGTTTTCATTTGCCGCGCTGGACGCAGATTGACTTTAGCCGTGTCATTCAGCAAGAGGCCGAGAGCCGTCAGTCAGAATTGACATCAGATGATGTCATTAGCGTGTTTGAAAACACTTATTTGAACCAATCTACTTTGGCGTTGCAAGATTATGAAATCAAAAACACCGCTGGCTCAGTAAGCTTTACAGGCTCTGTGCGCATGGGGGATGATATCATAGACGTCGTTGGTAATGGTAATGGTCCGTTGTCTGCCTTTATTAATGCCATCTCTGCCAAATTGAACAAAAATATTCACGTTATCAACTATGCAGAGCATGCGTTAACGGTTGAAAGTCAAAGCCCGCTCACCCAAAACAACAGTGATGCCAATGCCGTTGCTTACTTACAGTTGAATATTGAAGGTGAGATTTATTCAGGTATCGGCACTTGCTCAAGCACTGTATCAGCGATGTTAAAAGCCGCCTTGTCTGCGTTGGCACAAGCGCAGATTGCCGATACTGAGCATCATTAATTAGCTTTTATAAAGCGCAAATTTATCAATAGTTTTTATCCCCAAAAGAGCAATTGCCCTAGTTGCTCTTTTTTTTATGAGCTAACATGTGAAATGCCTAGATTAATAGTACACAGGGCTGATAGCAAAAGTCGCTAATAGAAAAAGGGGTTTAATTTCAGACAAACCATTTTATGGTATCATAGAGGCACTTTAAATTTTACAGTAATAATAGGGTTGTATGATGCATTGCGATATTTATAAATTTAGCAAAAAAGATGACCTGTATGTGTACATTGCTCGCCCAGATTATCCCAATGACACGGACGAGATTCGTGACTGGTTGTCAGTGTTGCCCAAGGATTTTCGTCAAGCGATTGGGCGCGAAACCTTTGTGATGCATTTGGATTTGACGAATACGACAAAGCTTGCACGGGTCAATAAAGCAGAAGTGTTAGAAAAACTGCAAAGTCAGGGGTATTTTGTGCAAATGCCGCCTGAAGATGTGCTGTTACGCCAAGCAAAATTGAATATGGCAGAAGCGCAGCAGAACAAGTGGCAGTAGCAAAATTTTAACAAAATGAGTTGAATCATGCTAAAATAATCTATCTATTTTTGGCAAGGCAAAACTATGTTTGCATTTTTATCACTCGACCAAATCGGTAATGTGCTAGGCGAAATCATCATTTGGTGGGCGCAGCTGGTTCAAGGTGTGCCGCCAGACAAATTACCCTTATATGCTTATGTGGGATCTTCCATTGTGGTATTACTGCTTTGGATTTTAGTGGTACGGATTTTGCCAAAAACGCTTGCAGGCTTGAGTTGGATTATTCTATTTGCGATTTTGCTCACGCCCACCACTTCCCTTGGCACCCCGCCTGACATCGCACCAGCGAGTATTTCCGTGGTGTATGGGATTTTACTCAAAGATCCAGCAATTATCTTTAATGGGTTGCTACCAATTATGGTTGTCATTACAGTGGGCTGTATTTTGGGTTTTATTTGGCAAATTCTTCGAATGGGCATCGATAAAACCAACAAAAAACATGCGCTAAATAACGCCAATATCAGCCAGCCTAGCCGTTAAGCTATGATAGTGATAAGCCAGCAAGCTGTAACCGCTTAACTTTTTATAGCTTAATCTTTTACAGCTTAACTTTCCCTAAAACTTATGATAGTCTGAAACTCATTTTTGACGATTATCATAGGTTTTTTTATGTCTGACCATCAGCAAAATGCTGCCATCCAAAACAGCGCAACCCAAAGCAGTTTTAAAAGCACCGATAGTTATATCGCCACTGACAACCTAAAACTTGCCGTCAACGCTGCGATTCGATTGCAAAAACCGTTACTCATCAAAGGGGAACCTGGCACGGGTAAAACGCTACTGGCTGAAGAAGTGGCAAAAAGTTTAGATATGCCACTGTTAACTTGGCACATCAAATCAACCACCAAAGCTGAACAAGGCTTGTATGAGTACGATGCGGTATCACGCCTGCGGGATAGTCAATTGGGCGATGACCGCGTGTATGATATTGCTAACTACATCAAGGCAGGCAAGCTATGGCAAGCATTTACCAGTCCTGAGCGTGTGGTACTGCTCATTGATGAGATTGATAAAGCGGATATTGAGTTCCCTAACGACTTGCTACATGAGCTCGATAAAATGTCATTTTATGTGTATGAAACTGGCGAAACGATTACCGCCGATCATCGTCCTGTCGTTATTATCACGTCAAACAATGAAAAAGAACTGCCTGATGCCTTCTTGCGTCGTTGCTTTTTTCATTATATTGATTTTCCTGACCAAGCAACCATGCGCGAAATTGTGGATGTGCATTTCCCCAATCTACAGGCAGACTTGGTGGATGAAGCACTCAAGGTGTTCTACGGTCTGCGTGAAGTCAAAGGCTTAAAAAAACCGCCATCCACCTCTGAATTGGTAGATTGGATTAGTTTGCTGATGGCAGATGAGTTGCAAGCGGGCAGTCAAAATGCGATTGAGCGGTTGAAAAATCCAAGCGATAACTTACCGCCCATGGCGGGGGCGTTATTAAAGAATGAAAATGACTTGAGTTTACTTGAACGTATGGGCTTTATGCTGCGTCGTAGTCGATAGGGGATTGGTGTGTTTATCAATCTTTTTTATACCTTACGCACATATGGCGTGCCAGTTTCCACTCGTGAATTGCTAGACCTTTATGCTTTGCTAGAAACAGGCATTGTGTTTGCCGACCGTGAACAATTCTACGAGCTGATTCGCCTATGTATGGTCAAAAACGAAAAATACTTTGATAAATTTGACCGTGCCATGGCAGATTATTTTGAAGGTATTGATACACTCGATATCGACGAGCTGATGGCAAAATTGGGTAATATCCCCAAAGAATGGCTGGAACTTAAACTTGACCCCAACAATCTCACCGAAGCCCAGCGGCGCCTACTCAAAAAATATGGTTCGCTTGAAGCACTCATGAAAGCCCTAGAGGAACGGCTAAAAGAACAAAAAGAGCGACACCAAGGCGGTAACAAATGGGTGGGCACAGGCGGCTCATCGCCTTTTGGTGCGTATGGCGACCATCCTGAAGGTATCCGCGTGGGTGGTGAAAGCCGAAAACGCTCAGCGGTCAAGGTGTGGGAGCAGCGCAAATACCGCGATTTGGACACGGATAACCAGTTAGAAACCCGCTCGATGCAGATGGCACTGCGAAAACTGCGTAAATTCGCCCGTGATGGGGCGGCTGATGAGCTTGATATTGGCTCAACCATCAAGAAAACCGCGCAAACGGGGATGCTCGATGTGCAGCTGCGTCCCGAACGCCGCAATCGTGTCAAAGTGCTCATGCTATTTGATATCGGTGGTAGCATGGATAGCTATATCGAAGCGTGTGAGCGCTTATTTGCTGCCGCTAAAAACGAATTTAAGACGCTTGAATTTTTTTATTTTCATAACTGTGTGTATGAATATGTTTGGACAGAAAATGCCCGCCGTAATGCCAGTGCCGTGCCCACATTGGATGTGCTACACAAATATGGCAGTGATTATCGGGTGATTTTTGTTGGTGATGCCGCAATGTCGCCTTATGAGTTGCTATCTGTCGGCGGTAGCGTTGAGTATATGAGCCAAGATACGGGGCAGGCGTGGCTAAAACGTATCACTAACCACTTTGATAAAGTCGCATGGCTCAACCCTGAGACACCAAGCTACTGGCAATACACCCAGACCATCGGCTTAATCAAAGATATCATGCAAGGGCATATGTACCCGATGACCTTGCATGGTATTGAAGATATGACCAAGTATTTGGCGCGGTAGTATTGTTAAGGCAATTAAAAAAGCATAAATCAATTTCATGCTTTTTTTTGTGCTGATAGGCTGCTAGTTTACCTAAAATCTGCTAGTCACCTAAAAGTTGATATTAAGCTAAAAGCTGCCTAGTCAGCTAACATTAGTTTGGACCGGCCACACGCTCAATAACGACGTTGCCTGTACCTGTGCTGGCTAAGCCAATTTGTTTGGCGGCGGCATACGATAAATCTAAGACGCGATGGCTTGAAAACGGACCGCGGTCATTGACTTTTACTACAACGCTTTTACCGTTTGATTTGTTGGTTACTTTGATATAACAGTTCATTGGCAATGAGCGATGCGCCGCAGTCAATGAATTGGAATCAAAAGTATCACCGCTAGCAGTTTTACGACCTTGAAATTGACGACCATACCAAGAGGCGACACCCGTTTGGCTAAAGCGATTGACTGTATTGGATGCAACGGCAGAAAGACGTTCTAACACGTCTGAATCTTTGCTAGCTTGTGAAGTGTCTTGGCTGATAAGTTGGCTGTCTAAGGCAAGGTTACGAGGTTGGCGGGCTGATTTGACTAAGTCTGATGCATTGTTGTGCTGGCGGGTTAACTCATTAAGTACGTGATCTAAATTGTTCGTGGCTGCTTGGGAAGTTGAGCTAAGCGCCGTTACGCCACAAAAGCAAAGTAACGTCGCTACATTAGCTAAATTCGATTGACGCTTTGACATAATGACCTCTGAACAATCGCTCTTTACAATGAGCGCCTTATATTTGGGAGCACATAAGCCTTGATATGTCATGCATACAAATCGCTTATAGGGCACCAAGAAAATTTATTAGATTTAACAATTAGGTTACAAATTTTACTTTGTTTCGGTATGTAATTGTTCAATCTTGATGACCCACAATAAGCAATTACGCGATTAAAATCACGATTTATTTAGATAAACGGTATAAAAAAATAGATAAACGGTAAAAATTATTAAGTTTTACCATCATAATTGTTTAAAACTACTCATAAAAAGGATATCTTTTATGCTAACTCTTTTACGTTTTTTACATTTAAAAATACCAAGTTACATAAATAGTTACATAAAGAATTGTTTATAAATAGCCTATTTACAAACGAAAAATTTTTGAAAATAGTCTAAGAGTTATTTAACATTATGCGAGGCAATTGACATCACTAAACCAAATCCTGCCATCAAAGTAATTAAAGCAGTACCGCCGTAGCTGATAAATGGCAAAGGAACGCCGACAACTGGCAAAATGCCTGCCACCATGCCTGCATTTACAAACACATACACAAAAAATGACATGGCAATCGCGCCAGAGAGTAATTTGCTATAGACAGCAGTATTGGAGTAAGCAATAAATAAGGCGCGGCATAGAATACAAAAATACAAAAACATCAGTAAAATCACACCGATTAAGCCAAACTCTTCGGAAAAAGCCGCAATGATAAAATCGGTGTGACCTTCTGGCAAAAAGTGTAGATGAGATTGTGTGCCTTGCAAGTAGCCTTTACCTGTGAGTCCCCCTGAGCCAATCGCGGTTTTTGACTGCATGATATTCCATCCAGCCCCCAAGGCATCGCTTTCAGGGTCTAGCAAAGTTAGCACGCGTCTGCGCTGGTAGTCGTGTAGCAGGTATTCCCAAGCCACAAAAACAAAGGGAATAAACAGTGCCACCGCAGAGCCAATCATC
This sequence comes from Moraxella sp. CTOTU47618, assembly GCF_032017425.1. Classification (NCBI taxonomy): domain Bacteria; kingdom Pseudomonadati; phylum Pseudomonadota; class Gammaproteobacteria; order Moraxellales; family Moraxellaceae; genus Moraxella; species Moraxella sp. CTOTU47618. Next base: position 124,293 of record NZ_DALZPW010000001.1, read on the forward strand.
CACCAAGGTAAACCCGATAAGAACAGCACAAATAAGCCACTAGACGCCACCAATAAAGAGGTACCCAAGTCGGGCTGCTCAGCAATTAGCAGTACTGGAATACCAATCGCCACTAGCGTGATAAGCACTGTTGATAAACTTGGCGGTAAGTCGCGTTTGGATAAAAACCAAGCAGTGAGCATCGGCATGCCAAGCTTCATAAACTCTGACGGCTGCACACTACCAAACCCAGGAATATCAATCCAGCGCTGCGCACCCAGTCGCACTTCACCAATAATTTTGACCAGTATCAGTAACCCCACGCCACCCACGTAAAAAAACGGGGTAAAATCACGGTAAAGACTGGGCGGGATTTGCGCCATGACAATCATCACTACAAACGCGATGGTAAAACTAATGGTTTGACGGATGACCATTCCCATGTCTTGAGTAGAGGCACTATATAAAATGGCTAAACCAAATAAAGCCGTGACAAACAATAGCATCAATAACCAAGGGTCTAAATGCACGCGCTGCCAAAAGGAGGGTAGACTGTCATTACCAAAGTGATGAGCTTGCCTAGAAAAACGGTACTGTCCAATCTTATCTACCATACACACCAAACATCAAATTAACCCGGTGACAATAAGTCTGTAAAAAGACACAAAAATAGGCTCAATAGTTTATATGGCTTAATGTGATTTTGGTAGTCTTAATAATGTAATAGTTTATAACACTTGTTTCATAGAAATAAGTCACTATATTAAGTGAGCTATTAATTAAGTGAGTATAACTATCAAGTGGGTATGATTAACTGAGCCTATCAAGCCGACTTTTTTGACAGTTGCTCATAAGTCCGTGGTGTTTTTCCATTTTGACGAAACGTGAATAGGCAGTCCATGACACATCAAAACAAGACCAAAAATAAACCAACCATTATCGAAGACAACGCGCAAACAGCCCAGTATGCCAATACCAAGACCAAGAATATAAACACTACCAAGACTCAGAATACCAAAACCAAGATTTTAACAGGCATTGTTGGCTCAGGGATGATAATGACATTGCTTATCGCGTGTAATCATCCTGTCACACCCGTCGATAACCGAAAACCTACTACGACCATCGTTCGTCAAACCCAGCCAAATCCTAAAAATACCACTGTCACGCAGACTGACAATATGCGCGGTCTTATTCTCAACCGTCAAAACACAACCCGACCTACAATAGATTATGGCGCACTCAAAAATACCACACGATACAATAGTAGCGTTGTCTATACCAATGATGCAGATTTTAAGGATTGGCTGGCTAGCCACAGCTACCAGCAATCAGAAGTGTTGGCTTATCAAAATTTCTTGCAAAGCCAATTAGGCAGTATTCCGCCGATGGAGCAGTTAATCGCGAGTGCCAGAGATGCACGGCGCTGTGGTTTTGAGCCGTATGAAGTACCGCCTGCATCGCTGTGGCAAAATATCGTGCCCACCCTGCAAATGCTGCAGCAACTGCAAAAACAAGGTTATTTGCCTTATTCGACAGTGATACGCTCCGTGTATCGAAACCCTGCATTGAATGATTGTGCCGGCGGTGCGGGCGAGAGTAAGCACATGACCAATGGCGCAATTGATATTTGGATACCTGAAAACGAAGCCAACAAATGGGCGATAGAAAGTACCTTTGATGGGCTTTGCCAGTTTTGGCAGTCCAACGGGCAAAGCTATAATTTTGGACTTGGCTTGTATCCGACAGGCTCAGTGCATCTTGATACGCAAGGCTTTCGAAAATGGGGCGCAAGCCATAGCTCAAGCTCATCACCCTGCCGTTTTTAACCCTGTCGCAACTGTTAAGGTGTTAACATTGGCTATTTAGCGATTTTTGTTGTGTCTGGCGTGGCGCTGCCAACCGTCACTATCAAAAACTTGTTAGGGTCAATGAGGTCTTTATAGCTTTGATTGACCGCGTTAAGGTCGGCGCGCTGCACGCGCGTCACGTACTCGGTCAAGTAACTATCTGGCAGCTGATAAAACCCCATCATACCAACTGTGGCATTCATGGCGGCATTGCTAGCAAAACTGGTGGGGAAACTGTTGATTAGACTGTCTTTGGTTAAAGCCAATTCGTTTGGCGTTACCCCTTTTTCTAGCGTATTTTTGATGACTTGCTTGGTCGCCTCAATCGCCTCTTGCGACTTTTGGTTACGGGTAGAAAAGTTAATGGTATAACTACCTTGGGCAAGCATCGGCGTGGTGGTACTATAGATACCATAGGTGAGCCCGCGTTTTTTACGGATATCTTCCATCAATCTGGCTTGAAAGTTGCCGCCCCCGACGATTTCATCGGCAATGGCAAAGTTGGTTTGATGCTGTAAGCCTAAAGTATCTACCACGCGTTTTTGACCCAATTGTCCCATCAATACGGTAGTTTGGGTGCTGTCAAATGGAATATGAATCGTTTTAGCCACGCTCAAAGGTTTGGCATCGGCAAGCTTTGGGGCAGCTGTGCCAACAGGCATTTGAGCGGTTAGCTGATTGGCAAGCGCCCGCGCGCGCTCAAGACTGATATCGCCTGTAATGGCAATATTCGCATTCTTCGCTACCAAAAACTGCTGGCTAAAAGCTTTGAGATCGGTGGTATTAATTTTGGCAATGCTGTCTTCCGTGCCTTGGGTGGGGTGGGCGTAGGGATGATTCCCGTAAAGCGCCGCAGCAAAGGCTTTGCTTGCGATGCTATCTGGGTCTTCTTTGGCCTGTTGCAGGCTAATTAAATACTGGGCTTTGGTACGTTCAAAATTTTTGTTTGGAAACGTAGGCTGGGTTATCATATCGCTCATTAAACCAAGCGCAGAGGATAAACGCGCCTCATCGGATAGACTGCGCAAACTCACGATAAACATGTCTTTATAAGCACGGGCAGATAAATCAATCCCAAGCTGCTCACTAGTCTCGGCAATCTCATCTTCACTTTTATGGCGTGTGCCCTGATCCAGCATACTCGCGGTCAGACTGGCAATCCCAAAACCGCCTTTTTTAATGGCTTCATCACGAGCCGAGCCTGCATTAAAATACACACTGACATCCACAATCGGTAAATTGTGGGTTTGTACCAAAGCCACTGGGGTACCCGAATCCGTCGTAAAGTGGATGATATCGGGTAATGTCACTTTTAACGGTGCCGTCGTTTTTAGACTGGTTAATTTGTCTAAAGCGGCAATAGGTGCGGTGGGGTCAACATTGCCACTACTGTGAGCATCGCTATGGGTGGCAGGTTCGGCATGGCCTCCTTGCGTGGTAATGGTGGTCATTAGTAATAAGATTTTAGCTAAGCGTGGTTTCATTTTTTTTCTCAAAATTCTAAGGATGGTCTGACAAGCAATGTGGGCAAATTAAGTCAGGATAAGTTAAGTTACTGGTTTTATAGTTATTTATTGGGTTTATTTTCTTTTACCACATTGAGCACGGTTAAATTGTCGTTAACCAAATATTTGCTAGCGGCAGCGTGTAAGTCACTTTCTGTGATGGTATCTAAGGTTTTGGGTAGGTTAAACACCATTCGATCATCAAGCCCAATGCTGTTTAGACTGCCAATCATCTGCGCTTGTCCGCTGATACTATCTTGGCTATAAATCAAGCTGGTCATGGTGTTGGTTTTGGCACGGGTCAGTTCACTTTGTGCAATCGGTTGGGTTTTGAGCGCGTTAATCTCAGCAATGATTGCTTGTTTGGCTTGGGCAAGCGTAACGCCATCTCGCGGGGTAGCTTGGATTAAAAATAGCCCATCGCCCCGACTAAAGGCACTGTAACCACTGCCGACTGAGGCTAGTAGCTGTTTTTCCCGTACTAGGCGTTTTTCTAGGCGTGCAGATAGACCACCATCGAGTACATCGGCTAGTAGCGATAGACTATAGGCGGTTTTGGGGTCTTTTGCTGTGGTAAGCGTCGGCACGTTAAACGCCATCATAACCATAGGCACTTGTACCGGTAATTGGGTGGTTTTTTCTTGATAACCACGAAAGCCTGGCTGTATCACGCTGGGGCGTGTTGGCAGGGTTTGCGGTTTTTTATTGGCAAAGTATTTTTTGACTTCATTGATGGCCTCTGTGGGATTGACATCGCCCACGATCACCAAGGTCGCATTATTGGGTGCATACCATGTTTTATACCAATCGGTTAGGTCTTTTAATCCAATGGATTCGATTTCTGCCATGGGACCAATGACCGATTCTCCTTTGGGGCTGTTCGGATAAGCCATTTTGATAAACTGCTCATAGGCGCGAGCGTTTGGGTTATCATCGGTCCGCTGGCGGCGCTCTTCCATTACCACTTGGCGCTCAGCGGTAAAGTCGCTCTCCTTTAGCTGTAAATCGGTCATCCGATCGGCTTCAAGCTCTAGGGCGAGCGCTAAGCGATTGGCAGGGAAAATTTCATAATATGCGGTGTAGTCATAGCTGGTAAAGGCATTATTGCTACCGCCAAATTTGGCAATAAGGCGTTCAAAATCTGCTGAGGACACGTTTTTTGTTCCCTTAAACATCATATGCTCAAGCAAATGCGACATACCGCCTAAGTTAGTGGGTTCATCCGCGGCACCCACGCGATACCATATTTGGCTTATCACCACAGGGGAGCGGTGATCTTCTTTGACTATCACCTTTAAGCCATTAGCCAGCGTATATTCATGGCGTGTTGCTGCCTTATCGCTGTCAAAATCGGTGGGGCTCGGCGTTTGCTGGGTTGCATCAGTTATCGCGTTAGCAGTTGGATGCACTTTAATAGGCGTATTCGCTACAGTCGGGGTAGTTTTGGTCGGCATGGTTTTGGCTGCGATGGTCTGCGCAGTGCTGCAACCTGATACACTGAGCGCATAGGTCAGGGCGGCAGCGAGGAGGGTAAGATTACAAAATGTAGGTTTTGACACAGGGTTTCGGTTTAACATAGTTTCTCTTTAACTTTTAATCTTTAATTTGGTTTTTTGATTGTGGGGCAATGGGGTTTGCAGGCATTATAAAAGATAGACCATGATAACGGATGTTGGCATTGATTGCTATTTGAAAGGCCATTGCACGATTAAGTATGACTAGATACGAGCTTCTACATGCGACTAAGTACGAGCTGCAAATTTTTAGCGCAGCAAGCTGTAAACGGACAGTTTTTTCCCATACCACACATCCTATGGGTTTAAGGGATTGACAGCATGTTTATTTCAAACTGCGAACAAACACTGTTATAATTTTATACATCTCAATATTTTAATGACAAATTTAACCATAGGCGATGATATGAGTAGCAACCAATTTAATAACAATGCTTCTAATAAGGTGGTAATTAATTTTAATAACCAACCGACTAATTTTGATGATGCTACGATGCCCAATCTGCCTGTGCAAGATGTGCCAATTATTGAAACGCCGCGTATCGCTGAAGCCGCCCAAACGTCAACGCTGCAAGCACCTGCGACACCTCAATCTGTGTCACCCATGCCGCAAAGCCAACACCAAAGTCAGCCTGCACCCACACAGCAGCCATCTGCCAATACGGCTGAGCCAACCGCAGAGCCTGAACAAAAAGGGGGCTGGTTTAGCCGCATGAAGCAAGGCTTGTCAAAAAGTCGTAAAAACTTGACCGAAGGCTTAACCAATATTTTGATTGGTGGTAAAGAAATTGATGATGAGCTACTTGAAGAAGTCGAAGACCAACTGTTGGTCGCTGACATTGGGGTGAATGCTACCAATCGCATTATCAAAAACTTGACCGAAGCCACTGCCCGCGGTGATTTGATTTATTCTCATTCACTGTATAAAGCGCTACAAAAAGAACTAACCGATATCTTGACACCCAAAGTTGCGCCGCTAGTGGTGGATGCTAGCACAAAACCGTTTGTCATCTTGGTCGTTGGGGTCAATGGCGTGGGTAAAACCACCACCATCGGTAAACTTGCCAAACGTCTGCAAGGCGAAGGCAAATCAGTGATGTTAGCAGCGGGCGATACGTTCCGTGCGGCAGCCACCGAGCAATTGCAAGTTTGGGGGGAGCGCAATAATATCCCTGTTGTCGCCCAAGGTCATGGTTCAGACAGTGCCTCGGTGATTTTTGATGCCATTCAATCTGCCAAAGCCCGTGGCATTGACGTACTGATTGCCGATACTGCAGGGCGTCTACAAAATAAAACCAATTTGATGGAAGAGCTGAAAAAAGTGATTCGCGTCATGCAAAAAGCCGATCCGACAGCGCCGCATGAATCCATGATTGTGCTCGACGCGGGTACAGGACAAAATGCCCTAAATCAAGTAGAAATCTTCAATGAAGCCGTGCCATTGACAGGCGTGACCGTCACCAAATTAGATGGCACGGCAAAAGGCGGCGTGGTATTTAATATCGCTGAAAATACCAATGTGCCGATTCGTTTTATTGGCGTGGGTGAAAAAATTGATGATTTGCGCCCATTTCAAGCCGATGATTTTGTCAAAGCGCTATTTGAAAAAGATGAATAACATGATAATGACGTCTTATCAACTTGCGAAAAATTTGCCAACGGTGACGCTTGTGGCACATCAAGGCTGTTTGATTGCGCTCGATTGGCATACGCAAAAGACAGATCGAATTTTCTCTAAGTTAAAAGTAAAATCGGGATCGATGAATTCGGCAGCTTTAAGCGATTCACCAGATGCGGATGCAAAAGTGCTCGCTGAGACTATCAAACAGTTAAAAGAATATAAGGATGGTCAAAGGCAGTTTTTTGACATACCGCTTGATATCTCAACAGGCACACCCTTTCAGCAAAAAGTATGGCAAGCATTACGACAAATCCCTTACGGTCAAACAATCAGCTATGCACAGCTTGCGCTACAAGTGGATAATTCCAAAGGCTTTCGCGCAGTCGCGCAGGCCAATGGCCGCAACCCACTAAGTCTCATCATTCCTTGCCATCGCGTGATTGCCAGCGATGGCAAATTGGGCGGTTATACCGGTGGGGTTGAGATTAAGCAAACATTGCTTGATATAGAGCAAGCAAGTTATCAGCGATAAACAATAACCCAATGAGGCGTTATTGTTTGTCATCTGCATCTTTTTCTTCCCAAGTTTCTAAGCGTTCATAAATACGACCATAAACGGTATTTTTACGATATTTGCCTTTTTTGGTCATCTCATCAGGCGCCAGACCTGTCAATAGATACATGGCTTCATTGACATGCTCTACGGCATAGATGGTAAATTTACCTGCCGTCACGCTATCGATGATATCTTGACGTAGCATCAATTGCGCCAAATTGGCTTTGGGCACAATCACCCCTTGTTTACCCGTCAAGCCTTGCTCGACACACGCATCATAAAACCCGGCGATTTTGGCATTGACGCCGCCGACCGCTTGGACTTGACCAAATTGGTTCATCGATCCTGTAACCGCCAAGCTTTGATTAATCGGGGTTTGCGATAGGGCAGACAGCAGCGCACAGGTTTCGGCTACTGTCGCGCTATCGCCATCGATACCGCCATAACTTTGTTCAAAAGCCAGCGATGCAGTAAAGTTGAGCGTGTGGTCTTCTGCAAACAGCGCTTTTAGGTAACTGCTCATAATCAGCACACCTTTGGCATGGATAGAGCCGCCTAAATCCACATCGCGCTCGATATCAACGATATCGGCGTGCGCGGCACTGTGATGCACTGACGCTGTCAATCGCGCAGGCATACCAAATTCACTATCTGCGTAGCTGATGACCGTCAGCGCATTGATTTGACCAATCGCTTTGCCTTGGGTGCTAATCAGCTGTTGCCCTTTTTCTAGCTCTTGCCAGAACAATTGCCGTAAATAACCCGAGCGATGGCGAATATCCTCAATGGCTTGGCGGACATGGCTAGCGGTTACTGTGTTTGCAGGGCTAAGCTCTGATTGATTGATGATAGCATGACGATTGGCTTCGAGTAATAGCTGCGCCAATCTGTCCCCATGTAGGCTTAACTCATGCTGGTCTTCCGCTTGCTCACTAAGATAATCCAATAAACACGCCAACGCGGTGTTATCAAACGTTAGCAATTGGTATTTGCTTATCATGTCGGCAATTTTGGCGGTCATTGCTTGTTCGTTGGCGTGACTGCGTACCACGCGATCATGAAAATCTGCACGGATTTTGAATACGGCATTAAATTCAGGCTCAAAATCTAGCAGGTCATAATACAAGTCTGGCTCACCGAGTAAAATGACTTTGACATCAAGCTTAATCGGTTGTGGCTCAAGGCTGATACTGCCTGTTAGTGTCAGCATTTGCTCAAGGCTCGACATCTTGATTTGGCGGCTTTGCAGCGCACGTTTGAGACCTTGCCACGCATACGGATATTCAAGCAAATTAGTTGCTTCAAGCACCAAATAACCGCCATTCGCACGGTGCAGTGAACCGGCGCGAATCAGACTGACATCTGTTGACACAGTACCCAAATGGGTAATTTGCTCGACATGCCCGAGTAAATTTAAATGGGTGGGTAAGTCTTCAAATACAATCGGTGCGCCTTGATCGGGCGCATGGCTTGCAATCACATTGACAAAATAGCGCGCTGGCAATGGCGAAAAATGGCTGGGCAAAAATTCTTCATCATCTTCATTGATGATTCGTTCTACATGATTGACGATATCGTCATGCACGTCTTGCAAATACTTACGAACCTTTGGTAAGGCTTGATACTTGTCAAATAACGGCTCCATCAATGGTTTTAAGGTACGCCGAGTCAATGAGTGGTGTAGCGCTTGTAGGGTCTGATTGGCTTCATCTTCAATTTGCTCAAGCTCAACGGTCAATTGGCTCAAGCGTTTTTGCATATGGTTCTTATCTTGATAATTGGCAACATACGGCGACTTTGGGGTTAAGCCAAAGCTGGCTTGATTGGTTGCGCTCGAGGTATTATTAATGGTGCTAGAGGTTTGATTGGCTTTAATTGGTAAAACTGGTGCTTTACCACTGGATTTTTGGCGACCCAATTTATTAGCAGGTTTGATTGATAAATAACCATCGCTTGGCTCACTATCATTGTAACTGTCATTGTCATTGTCATTGTCATTGCCATCGGCTCGGTTGTCACTAAAATCAGATTTGATAAAAATCGGTTTATTGTCTGAAGGTCGCAGCGCCAATGCAAGTGAATACTGTTTGCCTTCTTCATGCAGCGCATGATAGACCTGTTCTTCACGAAGGCTAATTTCATTCTTTATGGCTTCTACTTTACTTTGATAGTGCTCACTGCGAAAACGCTGATTGAGCTGACGTTTGGTGGTTAGCCAAAAGGTTTTGACATCTTCCGCTAATTGCTTGCCCATGCCGGCAGGAAGGTCAAGCGCAATCGGGGTGCGCGCATCAACAAAATTATGCACATACACCCAGTCATTGGGCGTGGGTTTTTGTTTGGCGTGAGCTTGTAGCAGGCGAGTGATTAAGGTGCGTTTGCCCAGTCCGTTTTCACCTGCAGCAAAGATATGATAACCATTGGCATTGATGTCAAGTGCAGTGGCAATCGCTTTACAGGCTCGCTCTTGCCCAAAGCCAATCTCAAGCGTTTTGGTATGGTGGCTATCTTTTGGCAAGGTCGCTGGGTCGGTATAACGGCGCAAGTGCGAGATTGCAACAGGCTGTAAATTGTCAGATTTGATGGTATCGGTAATGATAGCGGAGGATTTTGAAGTAACAGGGGTAGTACGAACAGATTTTGCAAGGGTATTTTTCATAAAACAAGTTTCATCAACGCATTAAAAAGCGGTAGTGGGAAAGATAAACAATGACAGTTAGAGTGACAGTGCTCAGGGTCTAAAGTCTAAGCTTTAGGGTCACTTATAGTTAACAGATAGGTCTTGGTAAGTGGTAATAAAGTATCAGTATGATGTGGTTTTTTGTTGATAAAATCAATGGCTATTTTTTCGCGAATCGTTGCCTTAAGGTTTCAGCCGCAGTAATATAAAAGTTGGTGGGCAAGTATTTGCTAAGATAACATATTGACGCTTAACACAATCGTTTGAGACAACAACATGGCTAAAACAGAAAACGGATTTATTTTAGCGCTGGATCAGGGCACTACCTCAAGCCGCAGTATCATCTTTGATAACCAATTAACACCCATCGCCATCGCCCAAAAGCCGCTGGGTATCATCACCCCAAAAGCCGGGTTTATCGAGCAAAATGCCAATGATATCTGGCAAACCCAAATTAGTACTGCCCAAGAAGTGATTGCCAAAGCAGGATTATTGGCGACAGATATTTCAGCCATTGGTATCACCAACCAACGTGAGACCACCATAATTTGGCATAAAAAGACGGGTAAGCCTGTCGCACCCGCCATTGTCTGGCAAGATAGACGTACCCATCAGTGGTGCAGAGACTGGCGTGATAAAGGCTTTGACGCCAAAATCCAGCAAATTACCGGATTACGTATAGATCCGTATTTTAGTGCCAGCAAAATCGTATGGCTGTTAAACCAAAACCCTAAGCTTCGCCAACAAGCGTTATCAGGTGAGTTGGCTTTTGGTACCGTGGATAGTTGGCTACTGTTTAACATGACAGGCGAGCATAGCATTGATATCACCAATGCCTCACGCACCATGCTGATGTCTTTGCAAACAGGCGACTGGTCTGATGAATTATTGGATTTATTTGATATTCCCAAAACCATGTTACCTACCATCAAGCCATCGGATGGCGATTTTGGGGTCACCAAACAAGGGATGTTTGGCAAACAAATCCCAGTCACGGCAGTGCTAGGCGATCAGCAAGCGGCATTGTATGGGCAGGGCTGTAACCGAGCAGGCATGGCAAAATCTACCTATGGCACCGGCTGTTTTTTATTAATGAATACCGGCGATAAACCCTGTGTCAGTCATCAGCAATTACTCACCACCGTCGCTTGGCAAACCACAGCGGCGAATCACACTCGTCAACCTAACCGGCATGAACCCTCAGGTAAATTGCCTAGCTTGTTAAAACCTTTACAAAATTTACAACGAAATAAAAAAACAAGCGTCACGCAAACACAATATGCGCTTGAAGGCAGTGTGTTTATGGCAGGTGCCATCGTGCAGTGGCTACGCGATAACTTAGGTATGATAGCGCGCAGTGAGGACATTGAAACCTTGGCAGCAAAAGTACCAGATAGCCAAGGAGTGACCCTGATTCCTGCCTTTACAGGGCTTGGCGCACCTTACTGGCGAGCAGAAGCCACCGCAAGGCTTATCGGGCTGACACGTGGTACTACCAAAGCGCATATCGCAAGAGCCGCGTTAGAAGCGATTGCGCTACAAGCTTATGATGTGTTAATCGCCATGCAAAAAGATAGCCCTGTGCCACTGCACGAACTGCGCGTGGATGGGGGCGCTGCCAATAACAATATCTTAATGCAATTTCAAGCCGATATACTCAATGTCCCTGTGCTGCGACCAACGACCACTGAGAGTACCGCAAAAGGGGTGGCACTATTGGCAGGGCAAGCGGTGGGGCTATATGATGACACTAGCATTGGTGAAAGTTGGCAGTTAGACCGTATCTTTGAGCCTAAGATGGCATTGTCTGAACGCCAAGCCATCGTGGAGCGTTGGCAGTTTTATATTAATCAACTATTAAACGAACAAAATTAAAGCAAGAGAATCATTAACATAGCTTTAAAAAAATAAAAATAATGTAAAAACAAATGGTTAACTATATGACAAATTTTTTGAAAGACTCGACACGAGAGTGATTTTCGTTAGCAATTAAGTACATTAAGTAAAAAAAAGCACTTTATGTACCCAATTTTTAAACCCTGCTTAAAAATATCAGCAAATTTTGGCTAAAAAAAGTGATTTTTTGTGTAGAAATTGAATAAAAAAATGTATAATGCTTCGAAATTCGACACTGTGTTGACAGTGATGAAAATTATGAAGATGAAAGTCAGGAAATTTTTTGGACAATGTTGCTACAAGCAAGCAGGGATAACTGGTAACTAAACATTAAGGATATGACAGTGGACAATCAATTTGTTATCGCTACGGCAAATTTACTCAACTTTGCACTGCCCAATCGGGTTTTTTATCGAAACCAAGACGTGTATACGCCGCAGCAATATCAACAAAAAATCAATGCACTTGCCCCCATCTTTCGGCAATTGCAAGCTGATATCATTGGTTGCCAAGAAATTTGGGATGAGCAAGCACTCATTGACTTATGTCGTGCGGCCGGTCTCAATGACTATCATGTCACTGTGCCACTAGCCAGTAATCAGCCAGATAGTCCATTAACCCAAGGGCGAGGCGCAGTTGGCACCCCTAGCGTAGGTTTGGTATCGCGTTTTGAAATTATTAACACCCAATTGCTCACGCAGATGCCTGCGATTGCGTTGTTGGACGTTCCTGATGTTGGGCTTTATCAACAATTTAATCGTCCCCCGCTGATTGCCGACATCAGATTGCCAAATGGCATGGTGGTCACCGTGATTGTGGCGCATCTAAAAAGTAAACGCCCTGAGTTTTTAGAAAACGCGCAAGGCGAGCCGTTAGAAGATCGCAATGATCCGCTAATTCGAGTCCGCGCCAAGCTGCGCAGTCTTTGTATGCGGGCAGCGGAAGCGGCAGGCATTCGCCAAGTGGTCATCGAAAAACTGTCACACAACAACCATCCGCTGATTTTGTTAGGGGATATGAATGATGTGATGCAAAGTGTCACTTGTCAGCTTTTAAGCGAATCGGGCGAAGTATTTTATGATAAGTCGATGCGGGATATCGTGCTGTATGATGCCTCTACGATACAAAGCCGTATGCACTGGCTCAAAGATGTAGCGTACACCCATATCCACCAAGGTATGCCAGAAGTGCTTGACCAAATTTTGGTATCTGAACAATTTTTAGCTGATAGTAAATTTAACATCGGTGAAGTATTACAAGTTGATTATTTTAACGATCATCTCAAATTTATTGTAGAACAACGCCCAACCGATCATGGATTGGTACGGGCACAAATTAAACTTTATTCATAATCAGTCGATAGAGAGGAAATATGTCAAGCGCTTATGATGAAAAAATTGAGGATGTGTTGGTGGACTCTGAGCTCGCTCGCCGCTTGGTCCCTAACAAATTCAAGTTCACTAGCCAGCAAGGTCGTTTGCGTCGCCAAAAATTATTAGCCGCTGCCAAAGAGTTGAGCGCGACCCGACCTGTCAGTGAGATTAGTTTGGCGGATGTGTGTGAACGAGCGGACATTCCCAGAGCTTCGGCATATCACTTCTTTCCAAACGTAGAAGCGATTTTTTTGGCATTGCGTTTTTTAAATGCAATAGAAATTTTTAACAAGCTTGAAAAAGTCGATGCCAAACAATTTAGTCGTTGGCAGGCTTATATCACCACAGTCATTGAGACAGGCGTTGATATTATTCAATCTGATTTAACGGTTGCCCGTTTGATTTATGAGACCAATACCCCAGATTTTGAGGGCAATGCGTTTGGTAGTGAAATCGAAAAAAGCCTCGCCCAAATGGTGTATGATAAGTTGTCTGAGCATTATAAAATGCCGGCTTTAGAAACCATTCATCAGCAATTGTTAGTCGCATACGGTATCATTAATGGTATTTTTATTTTAGCCTATCGCTCAGAAAAAGAAATTACCGATACCTATCGCCAAGAAGCGATTACAGCGGTGATTGCTTATCTACGTTGTTATTTACCTGAAAATTTGCCAAAAAACGGCTAGTTTTATAACCTACTAGGGTTATAACCGATAGCCAATAAAATAGGCAATAAAAAACCCATCAGCGAGATGGGTTTTTTTACTTAAACAGAGAATCTACGATTAGATTTTGTTTTCAGTTATTTGTGCGGTAGATTTTGTTTTCAGTTTTTTGTGCGGTATTGGTTACTGCGCCACCTGTTTTTGATACGTCTTTACCAAAACCTTGGATTGTATTACAACCTGTGACAGCAAACATAACAACGATTGATGCAGCGATTAATTTTTTCATTTTAAATTTCCTCAGATATATCCATTATTTTTTAACAGTTTTTAGCTACCAGGTTAAATCATGCGACTTTATTGATTCATAGAAGATTGGTTCATAGAAGTTAAAATAAAGTAAAACATGCTTGGTAGAGTCATGGTAATGCAGTTTAGTCTAACGTCGCTATAGCGTTAATGTAACCAAAACTATCAAGTTGTAAAAAAAACTTAAATTTACGCAATAAGTATAGGTTTTTTGTAAATTAATCTTCGCATTTAGCGTTTTTTTATTTCAATCTGTTTTATTTTAATCTAATTAGGGATGTCGATATGATTCACGTAGTATTAGTTGAACCCAAGATGCCAAGCAATACAGGCAATATTATTCGGTTATGCGCCAATACGGGCGCAACGCTACATTTGGTTGAGCCACTAGGGTTTGAATTAGAAGATAAAAAATTACGCCGAGCAGGGCTCGATTATCATGAATGGGCAAATGTCAAAGTACATGCCAATTGGCAGGATGCACAGGACAGCCTAAGTCAAAGTGGGGTACAAAGAATCGTTGCCTTGACCACCAAGCTTAGCAAACCTTTATATGATGAAGATTTTGCGCAACTGGCAAATATCGCTTTGGTATTTGGGTCAGAGACAGCCGGGTTACCCGATCCAATTCGCGCGGCAATTGGGCAAGACAACTGGTTGCGTTTGCCTATGCTGCCGACCTCTCGCAGTTTGAATTTATCTAACAGCGTGGCAATTACATTATTTGAAGTTTGGCGTCAGCAGGGGTTTGGCGGTGATAACGGTCACAGTATCGGTTATGACAATCTCGTCCCTTATGACCCAAAATAATCTCAAAATTTATAAGCAATTTGCAGGTTTTGGCAACCCTGCAATGCGGTTGACATGACGCGCGACAAGACCCGTGTTAAACATGGCTTGCAATTTGGCATTATCAATCGCCAATGAGGGCAATTGCTTGGATAAAAACTTGATTAAAGGACGGGTCGTCGGTGGATGGCTGTATAAATCATAATATTGACGTACCGCGGCTATGATTTGATAGTGCTCAGGGGTTAACGTGACATCCAGCGTGTTCGCCAATTGTTGCGCGATATGTGGTGACCATGTTTGATGAGCTATCAAATGACCGTCTTGGTCAAGTTCGGGAAGTTGGGTCATAGTATTTATAAGTCAAAAGTGGTATCAAAATGAGGCGGTGTGGTTGGCTGTAGCGCGACTTGAGCACACCAATCGAAGGTTGTTGATTGGTTCGCTTGCCATGCTTTTAATCTATCAAAATCCGCTAGCGCCAGCCAAGCGGACGGGATATCATACATATCAAGGGATGCTAGCATATGGGCAAGCTTGCCCGTAGGCTCATCAAGTAGTAAGTTTAGCATGCCATCACCGATAATCAGCTGAATTTGGTGATCAAACGCTGCCAGCGCAAACGCCATTGATAAGGCTTCATGACAAAGCAAAAACGTGTCAGCGTGAATATTAATGACAATTTTCATAGTAAATCGCTATCGCTAAACCCATCCCAATTAAAACTGATAAACCGTTTTTGCACTGTGCAGATGCATGGCTAATTCACCCAAACCGACTAATTCAAAGCCATCTGCCAAATTGTCACCTTGTAGCTGATGCCTAGTCGCATTGTCAGCATCTGTCACCCCGCGAGCCAAAGCGGCACTCACACACACTTGAATGGTTAAATCATGACTTATAGCAAAGTGTTGCCAATTTTTTGCCATATTTTCGATATCATCGGGCAGCCAAATTAATCGGTTGGCCAACATCACCGCATCACTATATAAGAAAATTTTAAAATCGGTACTAGTCAACGAGTTTTGCTCATCGGTTGTTTTACTATCGTTTGCACATAGCGATTGGGCGCATTCAAGCGCTTGTTTGGTGAGCGGATGACTAGGCGCATGTGTCATCAGTATCACAATCGGTGTATCCAACGTCGAAGTATTTGGCATGGTGGTATTATTCGATGTAGTTATCAAATCAGTCATTTAACCATCTATAAGGCATTAATAAGGCATTAATCTATAAAGCTGCATTCTGCTCGCTATTTTAGCAAAATCGACCCCTATTTGCGATGCAATTGTCATCAAACTGTTATCAAATTGACATGAGGTTGTCAATGGCGGCTTATAAGCTTAACCCATACAAAGGATTGATTTAATTTACCGAAACGGCTTTTGTAGTCAAACAAAGCAGTCGGTTGTAATGGTTGATAACATACTATGAGTGACAACACTGTAAACACTAATTTCTACCAGGCTTCGTCTGACACTCAGACGACGTCAGCAAATCACATGAATCTCTCAACTCAAGTTGCAGGCACGCCTTTTCATGACACTAGGCCATCATTGCATATCGCTTTGGTGACTGAAACTTGGTTGCCAGATATCAATGGGGTAGCCTCAAGCGTTTATCAAATCATGCGCGAACTCAAATCGATGGGTCATCGCATTACGTTGATTCGCCCCAAACAAAGCGATGAAGTCGAACAACATACCCTAACGACAGGGCTTAACACTGCGGCTGTTACCACTGATTTACAAGTGCCAAGTTTGCCCATTCCTTATTATCCGCATCTGCGCATGGGGCTACCTTGTTACCGATTTTTAACGAAGCAGCTGCGCAAGCTTCGTCCTGATATCGTGCATATCGTGACGGAGGGTCCTTTGGGGCTTGCGGCGTTGATTGCTGGCAAACAGCAAAGCATTAAAGTCTCTTCTGGTTATCACACTGCGTTTCATGATTTTAGCCGATATTTTGGCTGGAAAGTTGTCTCAGTGCCTTTGCTAGCGTATATGAAGCGTTTTCATAACCAGTGCAATGCTACGTGTATTCCAAGCCAGACCACCCAACATCAGCTGGCTGAATTTGGTTTCAAGCATTTGTACCAAGTCGGTCGTGGCGTTGATACAGTGCGCTATGCACCGAGCAAACGTAGCCAAGCATTACGGCAAAGCTGGGGCGTGGGCGAGGGTACCACAGTGTTAATGTGTGTGAGCCGTGTTTCCCCTGAAAAAGGTATGGATACCGTCATTAAAAGCTTCAAAGCGCTACAATTACAGCAGCTGCATCGTCATGTCAAATTAGTGATTGTCGGTGATGGACCATACAAAGAAGCGCTCGTTAAAAGGCATGCCAATGATACAAGCATTATTTTTGCAGGCTTTAAAACAGGTGAGGCGCTGGCAAGTTATTATGCCAGTGCCGATGCTTTTGTCTTTGCTAGTCAAGTGGAAACTTTCGGTAATGTCGTCACCGAAGCGATGGCATCGGGTTTGCCAATTTTTGCCTATCATGATGCGGCTGCGGCGCTGTTGGTGGATGATAGTTGTGGTAAAACCGTACCGCTTGGGCAAGAACAACGCTTTGTAGAGATGATTAGTGAATTGCCCAAACAACAACAGCTTGATCAGATGCGACTAGCTGCGCGACACAAGGTAGCTGCTTTTTCTTGGCAAAAACCTGCCCAAGAAATGTTGACCATGTTTTATGAGGTGCTATCAATCCAGACGAACACCCTAACAGCTAGCACAGTGACGCCAGCCATTTTGCCTTCTCAAGCACTCGCTCAACATCCGCTAGCGGATTCAACAATCGCCCTCACACCTGAGTCAGTTCACCCGACTGTCGTGGCAAAAAACCACCCCCGATATAGTCATTCACCCCAAAATAGTCACTTAAACCAAAATAGTCACCCAGCCCAAAGACCCGCTGAATCTGCCGCGTTTTTCTCCAAAACGTGATATTCAAATAGGCAAAAAAAGGATGGCGCCATGAATCAATCAATGAATCAACCCATAAAAAAATCCAAACTGTCACTTGCCAATTCAGAATTCACCTGTACCTCTGCTAGCCCTGTCGAAAACTTACCCAATTTAATGCGCAATTATTATCAGTTTTTGCACAGTAAACCTAAACTATATCATTTGCAAAAGCGCGTGCTGCAATGGGATACCCGCTTATGTTTACGGGTAAATTTACTGTCGCAATTGAAGTTTTTTGCGCAGTTTTTCAAAACCATCAGCCGCTTAGGCGATGGTTGGTTTTGGGCGCTATCGACGGTAGTGATGTTAGTAGCGTTATTATCGCAAGGACTGGTCGCTAGTATCGTTGCTATGAAAGTGTGTGCGGTGTTACTCAGCAGTTTTTGCGGTTATTTGCTGTATAAGTATTTAAAAGTACACACAGTGCGTCCACGCCCTTACCAAGTACACCAGACCATTACTTTAGGCGAACGGCCTTTGGATGTATTTAGTTTTCCATCAGGGCATACGCTGCAAGCAGTATTGTTTACTACCATGATAGGTCATCAAGTGCCGATGATGTTATGGGTATTGCTACCATTTACAATGCTGGTGGCATTATCGCGCTTGGTGCTTGGGTTACATTATCCCACCGATGTGTTGGTGGGGGCAGGCATTGGCGCAACATTTGCGACCCTCGGTAGCAAAGTGAGTGATTACTTGGTTGCGTAAAGGATGTCGCCAAATAATGATATCGCAAACTATTAAGGCAAATGAAAGCCAAACTGTGCACACATCGTTAACCAATCTGTATCCACAGGTGCCGTGATATCAACACGGCGATTGTCGGTCAGTCTATGAAAAGCCAAGGTATGCGCATGTAACATCAATCGATGCACGCCGATATGTTGACGGATGGCGCGATTTTGGTGATGATCGCCATAGCTGGTATCACCAATAATCGGATGAAATACATGCTTCATGTGGCGACGTAGTTGGTGTTTTCGTCCGGTAATGGGCGTCAATCTAGCCAGACTAAAGCGTGAAGTGGGATAGCGTGCGCGCGCTTGAAACGGCTGCTCAGTTGTTGCCAAGCATTGCCAATGCGTTTGCGCAGGTTGCAGTAAGGTTAATTCAGTAGGGTTTCTAAGGGATTCATCAAACATATCTGTCGAACTAAGCTTTCTTTGTTGCAGCGCCCGCAAACTTGGTTTATCGCCAATTTTATCCAAAATTTGTGTGAGTGGGTAATCAATCAGCCCAGATGTCTGCTGGGATGTCTGCGCATTAACTGTCAAATATCCGCGCACGATGGCTAAGTAAGATTTTTGCACTTGCCTGTTTTCAAATTGCTCACACAGTTGCCGCGCTGATTCGCTTGATAAAGCAAACAGTAACACCCCTGACGTCGGTCGGTCTAAGCGATGAATCGGATAAACATATTGACCCAATTGATCGCGTAGGGTCTGCATCACAAACTCGGTTTCATGACGGTCAAGCCAGCTTCGATGAACGAGCATACCCGCAGGCTTATTGACAGCCACACAGTATTCATCTTGATATAAAATTTCTAACATAGGGTTTTCCAAAAAGCCACAGACATAAAAAAGGTCAGAATCTTATCTGACCTTTTCACCACGTTAACCATTATTCATGTTCGTTGTGCATCGGTGGGTGACGCTTAAAACCACCGGTTTTAAATGCCAAGTAGATGATACCGATTACTGCCCAGCCTAAGCCCATTTTGATGGCGATAGGCTCACTTTCTTTCCACATCAGCGCAACACTGATAAAGCCAAGCAGCGGCACAATCAAATACATCAACAAATCATAGGCACTGTGGTAGCGTTTTTCACGGATGATGTAGGTCGCAATCACGGATAAATTAACAAAACTAAACGCCGTCAATGCCCCAAAACTAATCAAATGCGCGATGACATCAAACTCAATAAAACCCGCGGTTAAGGCAATCACACCCGCGATATAGATATTGTAGGTTGGGGTCAAGTATTTTGGATGAATATGACCAAAAATACGTTTATTAATGACCCCATCACGCCCCATCACATACATCAAACGAGAGACACCGGCATGCGCAGAAATACCTGACGCCATTACCGTGACAATTGCAAAGCCCAGTACAGCGGCTTGAAACGCAGAACCACCGACCAACATCAAAATATCTGGCTGGGTAGCAGCCACATCTCGGAAATATTTGTCAGGGGTTTGTGGGAAATAAATCTGCATAAAGTAAGTACTAATGATAAACACAATACCTGCAATCAATGCGGTCAAGAAAATCGCTTTTGGTAGGGTTTTTTGCACATCTTTGGTTTCTTCCGCCAATGAGCTTAGTGAGTCAAAGCCTGTGAAAGAGAAACATAAAATCGTTGCACCACTGATAAGTGCCGTCATGTTGGCAATATCACTCCAAAACGGCTTTAAGCTCCATAATTGGTAAGCTGCGGCATTGATAGTGCCATCCGCATTGGTGCCCGCCATCAATTTGCTATACACCAACCACGTAAATACACCAATAATCAATAGCTGAATAAACACAATCCAACTATTAAAATAAGCCACGACTTTGGAGCCATGCACATTAATCCAGGTCATAAATCCCGTCAGAATAAATACCCAAATCCATTTGTTGACATCAGGGAACAGCGCTTCAAGATAAATCACCGCTAGGATAATATTCACCAGCGGTGACAATAAATAATCCAACCAAGAAGACCAACCCACCATAAACCCGACATTGGGATGAATCGATTTTTGGGCATAGGTATATGCCGAACCCGCCGAAGGATAACGACGAATCATGCTACCGTAACTTAGCGAGGTAAGCAAAATAGCAATCAATGCAATAATATAAGATGTTGGAACGTGCTGATGACTGGCTTCAGAAACCAAGCCAAAGGTATCAAATACGGTCATGGGCTGAATATACGCCAAACCAATAATGATAATGTGCCAGAGTGCCAATTGACGTTGCAATTTAGCGGGCGAATTAGTCGCAGTGGTGGTATTGTTCAAAGTTACCTTTCTCCTATACCCAGTGGTGTTAAAAACAGTCAGCTGTCAAAAGTCAAATGGTCGCTGTTTTTAGCCAGTTGAGAGTAGATTAATGCAGAACATTTAATCCATGAAAAAAAAGAGCCTATTATAAACAAAAACTAAGAATAAACTATGAACAATTAAAAAATCTCGTTAAAAAAATCATGCATGGATTGTTCTATGCATGATTTTGTAAAATTTAACCTATAGTCAAAATAGCAGCACAATGGTTATTGGTCGCGATTGGCTTTTTCACGTTTTTTGAGTAATACCAACACTGCACCATTGCCACCTTGTGCCGCAGGTGCTGAGCAAAAAGCAAGCACTTCAGGAATCTGACGCAACCAGCCATTCACGCAAGTTTTTAAGATACTATCAATGCCTTTGCCATGAATGATTTTCACACAATTTTCATTGTTTTTTTGAGCCTGCAAAATCAACTGACTCATGGCTTCACGGGCCTCTTCAATAGTGGCACCGTGTAAATCTACAGCATCATACCAGCGAATCTTGCCTTGTTTGAGGTCATTAAACACTTTGTTTTGTAACGTTGCGGTTTTATAACTTAAATAAGCATCGCCAGATACCGGGTTGAGCAGCGCTTGCATATCAGACAATACATGCCCGCTATCATCGTCACCACCGACTGCCGCCGCGCGTTTGGCTAGTGTTGTCGCATCAAGCTTATTGCCAGCGTTGTTTTTATCCGCTAAGTTTTTATCTTTGATTGGCTGGACGCCTGACATGGCTTGCATAAATAGCAATTTATCATCATCAAGATGTTCGCTATTATATTTTTTAACTTGTTTGGCGACTTGTTGCTTGCTCAATAAACCCACGGTTTCAGTCGGTTTGCCGTTTTCATCGGTCTCTTTGGTTTGGCTGCGACCTTTACCCAGTTCGGTTTTAAGCTGCTTTAACTTGTCTTGCATTTCTTTTGAAAATAAATCTGCCATTTTAGAAGTTCTCGTAAAGAAAACGGCTATTATATCAAACTCAAAAAATTTTATGGTCATTTTGTAAGATGCGTCTTATACGCTATAAAATTACTCATAAAATTTCGTTGCTAAGAATAAATATTGTAAAATATTGTTTGTCATTCTGAGACAACTAGTATTAGGAATTTTAAATATGGCTGTAATACAAGTATATAGTTGTCCAAAGGATATGCTAGGAAAATTAGTTAGAGAAGGCAGAAGAACTTGGTTATCACAAGATTTAAGGGAAAAAAGTGACCATTTTTTTAACTTTTGCGTTACATCCGTCTCTATAAGAGACTGGTGTATATCCTACTTGGGATTAATTGATTCACATAAACGTGATTTTTACAAAGAGCATTCTAATAATCAATGGTTGAATTACTGTGCTTCAATTGCAAATTCATCTAAGCACCTTAAACTTCATACTGACAGAATTGAACATATTACTTCAGTCGATGGTCAAGCATCAGAACATATATTAATAGATTCAAATGGAAATCCTATCAAAAATTCTAATAATGAAAGGTTAACATTTAAAATAGAAACAAAGGATGGAGATGCTCTTGAACTTATGTCGTTCTTAGGTAATGTCGTTGATAGTTGGGAAGAAATATTTGAGAAATATGGTATGAAAATAAGCGAAGAAAATTTAAAAGTTTTAATGTTTGTAGAATATATGTGAGCTTGTAATAATCTTTATCTAATTTCTAAAGATTAAAAACTGTTTAATACTCAATGGTAGGGTGTTTTTATGCACCCTTTTTTAAGTCATACATAATATAAAGATATTAGAAGCTTACACTATAAACTATCTGCCAATAACTTTGCTAAAGCACTACCTGCATCCCCCGTTTTCATAAACTGCTCACCAATCAAAAACGCATGGATGTCATGGCCCAGCATCAATTTTACATCCTCTGCCGAATGAATCCCACTTTCTGTCACCAATAAGCTATCTTGTGGAAACAGGGTTTTTAGGCGTAGGGTAGTGTCCAAACTCACATCAAAGTTATGTAGATTGCGATTATTAATGCCATACACGTTTTGACGATGGGCTGGCAAGCGTAACGCTCGTTCCACTTCTATCTCATCATGACACTCGATGAGTACACTCATGCCAAGTTTTAACGCCAATTCGTGTAGCTCAGCGACTTGCGCATCCGATAAACACGCCATAATTAGCAAAATACAATCTGCCCCAAGCGCACGTGATTGCAAAATGTGATACGGCTCAATCATAAAATCTTTGCGTAGCACAGGTAGGCTTACCGCTTGGCGTACTTGCAATAAATACTCATCCGAGCCTTGGAAGTAGTCGGTATCCGTCAATACCGATAGGCAAGCGG
The DNA here is from genome assembly GCF_032017425.1 of Moraxella sp. CTOTU47618. NCBI lineage: Bacteria > Pseudomonadati > Pseudomonadota > Gammaproteobacteria > Moraxellales > Moraxellaceae > Moraxella > Moraxella sp. CTOTU47618. The sequence continues at coordinate 147,367 of NZ_DALZPW010000001.1, forward strand.
CACCCGCTTGTTCATAGCCAACTGCAGTGGCGACAGCATCGAAATTAGGGGCGATGATGCCTTTGGATGGCGAGGCTTTTTTGACTTCTGCAATGACACGGATACCCGCTTTGCGCAAGCTAGCGGCAAAATCACGGATGTCATCGCGGTTCGTTGCGGCAATTTGCTCAAGGTCGTGCCAAGATTGTTGTTGTTTGGCTCTGACTAGTTCTTGACGTTTGGTGTCGACAATTTTTTGTAATACCGAGGGGACTGCTTGATGAGGCATGTTTTTTCCAAAAATTTAATGAGAGGTGAATTGCTGAGTAAAGCTTGCTAATGCTGCCATTTTTTGCAAGGCTTTGCCACTGCTGATGATATCTTGTGCCATGGCTACGCCTTGTTTTATGGTATCTGCTTTACCTGCTACATAGATGGTCGCACCGGCGTTTAAGGCAATCATATCCGCTGCTTTTTTGGCGATGGGGGTTTTATTGGGATTGTTGTCGAGTGCTTCGCGGATGAGGGCTAGGCTTTGGCTTGGACTGTCAATGATTAAGCCTTTGAGCGTTTGCGATTCGATACCAACATCTTCAGGTTCGATATCATATACGCTGACTTTGCCGTCTTTAAGTTCAGCCACGTGGGTATAAGTCGCTAGTGAGATTTCATCAAGGTTATCCACTGAGCCGACGACTAGCACATGCTCTGCGCCAAGGTTTTTGAACACATTGGCAAGCGGTTCGCACAGCGAAGGATTAAATACCCCAATCATGGCATTTTTGACGCCCGCCGGGTTGGTCAAAGGTCCTAAAATATTAAACACCGTGCGCGTTTTTAGGGTACGGCGAATGGGCATCGCATGTTTCATTGCTACATGGTGATTGGGCGCAAACAAAAAACCGATGCCATGGGTCTTAATCGACTGGGTAATCTGCTCAGTATTTAACGCCAAATTAATACCCGCTTGCTGAAGCAAATCGGAACTGCCAGATTTGCCGGAAACGCCGCCATTACCATGCTTGGCGACATGGCAGCCGGCAACCGCTGCGACTATAGTAGCGGCGGTAGAGACATTAAATAAATTCGCGCCATCGCCCCCTGTACCCACAATATCGACGACGTTGGGCACATCCGATAAATCCACTTTAATCGCAAGCTCCCGCATCACTTGGGCGGCGGCAGTGATTTCTTCGATGCTTTCACCTTTCATACGCAGCGCGGTGAGCAGCGCGCCCATCATGGCATCGGGGCATTGACCTTGCATGATGGCTAGCATGACGCCGCGCATTTCTGCATAAGTTAGGTCAATGGTATTGATGGCGCGATCCAGCGCGGTGGTAAGTAGTAGTTGGGTTTGCTCTGGGGTTAATGGTTGGTTGTTTTCAATAGCCGTGGTAATGTCACCAAGATAGGGCGTTACAGTATGGGTCATGTCAGTCTCGTATGAGTTTTATGGCTTACACTTGATATATCATTGTACTAGTATACTATAACAAAGCCAGGTTTTAAAGCCAAGTTTTAAAGCCAAACTTTAACCCGCAGAAATCAATTACCCCAGTCTAAGGGTTAGCGTTTTGATAGTTTTCATAATTAGCTAAAAAATTTTTCAAAATCGCATACCCATGCTCACTCAAAATAGATTCTGGATGGAACTGCACCCCTTCAATCGGCAATGTTTGATGCCTAATGCCCATCACAGTAGGGGATGGCAGAGAATCATGTGGGTGAATATCATCACACCATGCGATAATCTCTAGACAAGCAGGCAAACTGTCTGCCGCAATCGCTAAAGAATGATAACGAGTGGCGTTAAAAGGTGAGGGAAGCCCGGCAAATATCCCTTGATGGTGATGAAAAACTTGCGACACCCGCCCATGCATAATCGTTGGGCAACGAATAATATGGGCGCCAAATGCTTGCCCAATGGCTTGATGACCCAAGCAAACGCCTAATATAGGAATAATGCCGGCACAGTCTTTGATAAAACTCAACGTATTGCCCGCATCGCTTGGCGTACAAGGTCCAGGGCCAATGACCAAATAATCAGGATTTAAACGAATGATGTCTTCACTGCTGCAAGCATCATTGCGCCAGACTTCAACGGGTTGTCCCAATTGCTCAAAATACTGCACCAAGTTGTAGGTAAAACTGTCGTAATTATCAATAAAAAGTAGCAATCCAGAAATCCTATCATGTAATTATTGGACGATGGTTAGCCGATGAAAAAACTTCACCGTTATTTTAGTTAATTATTTTATCACAACCATTCTACAAGTAACTGAAACCGAATAAGTGAAACAGAGTAGCAGAAATCAATGTTAATGATTTTCACTAAAATAGTTAAATACATATTTTATGCACCATAAAAGTGAATATCGATAAAATTTTAATTAAAATGGTGCAAGTGTTAAGGCCCTATAGTGATTTGAAGGTTATCTAGGCAGATAGTCATATCAGCCAATTTTATCATTAAATCCACTCTCAAATAACTCATTGAATTTGATATAAAAATTTAATATTTAGCATGATAGTGCAAAAGTTGGCACATAACTTGAAAGTTTAACTTCAACAAGCACCTCTTTGTTTATCTCTTGTCACAGCACCAAAAAGAGTATAAAGTGGCGTAACGTTTTTTTAATCATTTTTTGCGTAAAAGGAAACGAGCAATGTCGAATAAATTTTTAGATTTAATCAAATCTAGCGAAGCAAAGTGGGTAGATTTTCGTTTTACCGATACTAAAGGTAAAGAGCAACATGTGAGCTATCCAGCTGACAGCATGGACGAAGACATTTTTGAAGAAGGTAAAATGTTTGATGGTTCATCAATCGCTGGTTGGAAAGGCATTGAAGCGTCAGATATGATTTTGATGCCGGATTCCGATACCGCATTTGTCGATCCTTTCTTTCGTGAAACGACAGTTGTTGTGACCTGTGACGTTATCGAGCCATCAACCATGCAAGGTTATGACCGTGACCCACGCTCAATCGCGCGACGTGCTGAAGAATACCTAAAATCAACGGGTATCGGTGATACCGCATTCTTTGGTCCAGAGCCAGAATTTTTCGTATTTGATGATGTAAAATGGTCAATCGACATGTCAGGTGCCCGTCATACCATCTCAGCTGATGAAGCCGCTTGGTCAACCGATAAAGAAATGGAAGGCGGTAACTATGCGCACCGTCCACGCGTCAAAGGCGGTTACTTCCCAGTACCACCCGTTGATAGCTCACAAGATATGCGCGCTGATATGTGTGCTGCGGTAGAAGCGATTATGGGTGAAGGCCGTGTTGAAGTCCATCACCATGAAGTTGCCTCTTGCCAGCTAGAAATCGGTGTATCATTTAATACCCTAGTTCGTAAAGCGGACGAAGTACAACAGTTCAAATATGCGGTACACAACGTTGCACACGAATATGGTAAGACTGCGACCTTTATGCCAAAACCAATGGTTGGTGATAATGGTTCAGGTATGCACGTTCACTTGTCAATCCAAAAAGATGGCAAAAACACCTTTGCCGGTGATGAATACGCAGGGCTGTCAGAAACTGCTTTATACGCAATCGGTGGGATTATCAAACATGCTCGTGCATTAAATGCCATTACCAACCCATCAACCAACAGCTACAAACGCCTAGTACCGCATTACGAAGCGCCTATTAAACTGGCTTATTCAGCGCGTAACCGCTCAGCGTCAATTCGTATTCCATACGTGGCAAGCCCGAAAGGCAAGCGTATCGAAGCACGTTTCCCAGACCCAGCAGCCAACCCTTACCTTTGCTTTGCCGCATTGTTGATGGCAGCGCTTGATGGTATCCAAAACAAAATCCATCCAGGTGAAGCCGCAGACAAAAACTTATACGACCTTCCACCAGAAGAAGAAGCATTGATCCCAACAGTTGCGGAGAACTTGGAAGTTGCGCTTAAAGCGTTAGAAGACGACCATGAATTCTTAACCAAAGGTGGCGTATTTACCAAAGAAATGCTTGACGCTTACATTGCCTTGAAAAAAGAAGAAGTAGAGCGTTACAACGTATCAGTTCATCCAATCGAATTTGATATGTACTACAGCTGCTAATAAGTTCGCTTTTCAAAAAACCCAACTTCACATTAAGTTGGGTTTTTTTATGTGAAATTTTTAGTTTAATAGGCAAAATTATTTAGGGATTGATTATCAAGCTTGCTAAAATATGCACAATAATGGGTTTTGAGGGGAAGGCTTAAATGATTTTGACAAAATATAGTACCAATAATAATAGCGATTTACGGTATAGCTTGATACTCACGGCTGTCGTGTTATTGTTGTCACAGTTAAGTCATGCTGAAGTGTACAAGACGACCACCTCAGAGGGTCAAGTGGTATATACTGATAATATTAATACCGCTTATCAATACAATAAAAACAGCAAGAGTATCAGCGTATTAGATAAATTACCCACCCAATCACAAGTATCATCGACGACCAATCAATCAACAACGACATCTAATAACTTGAACAATGAAGTTAATAACGCAGCGAGTACGGCTACTGACAATCGCTTGCCTGATAGTTTAGGTGATCGCTTAACTGGTCGCTTATCCACCCAATCCATCTCAGCAAGCCAGCAGGGCGATTATGTATTAAACATTGTATCGCCTGAAGCCGGGCAAACGCTGCGACGGGGTAGTCAACCCATTGAGATTAACGTTGCTTTGACACCGAGTTTAAAAACAGGGGATAGAATCGTCTATCAACTCAATAACCAAACTTTAGCAACCATAAAAGCCACTAGCTATACTATTGCAACTACCACGCTCGATCCTAACCCTTATACCATTACCGTAGGGGTTGAAAACGTCTTAGGGGAAGTCATCGCGCAAGACACTCGCGCTATCACTCTCATCAGTAATAATGTACTGTATCAAAAGAAACGTAAAGCGATTGCGCAAGCACAAAAGAAGAAAGCCAACCAACCTTGGTATAAAAAAATACTTTAATACTTTAAGCTATCGTTAAATTTGCTTATACCATAAGGCACTACCATAACCGATGCAGCTTTATCCAATCAAACACCATAGCTGGGTGGCTATTGATATTCACCATAATTTGGGTGAACAGGCTACGCTATTAACCAATAAAGCAGCATCAACCCATAAATTAGGGTCGATGTCTTGTCGTCAATTGCTAAAAAAGCTACAGCAAGCGCTCAATGTGACAGGCGAGTTAATGGAGGCAAACTTTCCTTATCATTTTATAACCGCTAATGGTTACATTTGGTATGTCAGTTTTAGCCATAGCCGCCAACATGCCGCAGTATTGATTTCGCCCTATGCCAATATCGGCATTGATGTTGAAGACAGCGCAATTAGTCATCAGGTTGCTTCACGCTTTTTTTCACCCCATGAATATCAATGGTTGAATCAAAAGCCTGCTGTCAATCAAGCAGTTTTACGAAACCTGCTATGGCGACTTAAAGAATGTTCCATCAAAACCCATCAGAATGTCGATAAGCAATTAATCAAAGAATTAAAACATGATGTGCTAGATGAATTGGGTGAGGAAGTTATCAATCAACTTATTGGCATCGATGAGATAAATGCTAAAGATAAGCCCATACAATGTGTGCAAACCGACGCTAAAATAATTGGCAATTTTAGTAGCAAACCTTGCAGTTTTATTATTGTAAACCGTTAAATAAGGCTAAAAAATCGCTGTTTAAAAAAATAACCAATTCTTACGAAATTACTTTTTTTTGTAAAAAACCCATGCTATGATTGCTATAAGAACAATTTACTATGTAAGCGACATTGTAGAGAAATGTTTTAACAAACTATTACAAAAGCTTAACTAGTACATTATTTAGCAGGCGTAGGTAGCGAGTAGCTAAACTTAACTAGTCTTGATTAGTTAAGCAACTACCTTAAAAACCTACCATTAATAGTGTTAAAGGAAGTTATAATATGTCAGTTCGTGAACAAGGCATTGTAAAATGGTTTAATGATTCAAAAGGTTTTGGATTTATTCAACGTAACAGCGGTGAAGATATTTTCGTTCATTTCCGCGCGATTCAAGGTGACGGCTACCGTTCACTTCAAGATGGTCAAAAAGTTGAATTCATCGTGGTTGAAGGTCAAAAAGGTCTTCAAGCTGAAGAAGTTACCAAAGTCGAATAAGTTGAGCCAAAAAGGGGTTGAAGTGTTATTTTTGACCTTTTTGCAAACCAAGTTGATTCAATTAACTTGGTTTTTGTTGTTTCTCATAGCCAATGATTGATTGGTCAAAATAGGTTAACTCTCTGTGTTTCAAACTTTCTCACAATTACCCCTTCATCCAGCGCTCAAACAAGCGATTGACCAACTAGGCTATCAAACGCTGACCCCTATCCAAGCGCAGATATTGCCCAATACACTCGCTGGGCAAGACGCCATTGGGCAGGCGCAAACAGGTACAGGTAAGACAGCAACGTTTTTACTCACCATCATCAATGAATTGCTGAATAATCCTCTAAACCCTGAGGTTGATGGCGATCGTTTTTTGGGTGAAACCCGTGCGCTGGTGCTCGCGCCGACTCGAGAACTGGCTCAACAAATTTATCAAGATTGCCTTGAGCTCACCAAGTTTACCAAACTGCATACTGTTTGTTTGCTCGGTGGCACAGACTATGACACGCAGTCAAAGCAGCTGCATCAAAAGTTTGTCGATATCATCATCGCCACCCCAGGTCGTTTGATTGATTTTTGCTTTCAGCACCATGTGTATCTCGATCGTCTTGAAATTTTGGTATTAGATGAAGCGGATAGAATGCTGGATATGGGGTTTATACCTGATATCAAACGGTTGATTCGTATGATGCCTGCCAATACGCATCGGCAAACCCTGCTTTTCTCCGCTACCTTTAACCAAGATGTGATGAATTTAGCTTATCGCTGGTTATATCAACCGATTTTTGTAGAGATTGCGCCCGAGCAAAAAACCAGTCAAAACATCGAGCAGCTATTTTTCACCTTGATGGAATCGGATAAGCTGGCGGCGTTACAGCAAATTATTGAAAAAATTTCTCCCAAGAAAATGATTGTCTTTGCCAATCGTAAAGACCAAGTCAAACGCCTGTATGACAAACTTAATCGTCAGTATAAAGTAGTGATATTGTCAGGGGATGTCATACAGGCCAAACGCGAGAAGTATTTGGCACAATTTCGTCAAGGCGATGCCAATATTTTAGTGGCTACGGATGTCGCAGGGCGAGGTATTCATGTGGATGATGTGGCTTGTGTGGTCAATTATACGCTGCCAGACAGTCCTGATGATTACGTTCATCGTATCGGTCGCACCGGTAGGGCAGGCAATAAAGGCATGAGTATTAGCTTTATCAGTGAAAACGACGGGTTTAACTTGCCGGCTATCGAGCAATACTTGGATGAAAGTATCAAAATGCAGCAATGGTCGAATGATACGCGTTTTTTAGAGGATTAAATTTTTTAAGTGATAAAACATGAAGGGCGCTATCAATCAATAGCGCCCTTTTTTACGGTAAAATACATTAATAAAAATAACGCTATAATCTAACGATATCGACTTTAGCAAGGCCGTTTGAAAGATTAGCAATTCTGCTAAAAGCACCTTTTGACAAATCTAGCGTACGGCCATATTTGCCAAATCCCCCTGTGTCAGTCACGCGTACCACTACACTTTTGCCGTTGGCTTTGTTGGTAACTTTGAGCCGGCTACCTAATTTGTGCACATTGCTGGCGGCAGTCAGTGCATGTTGATTAAATTTCTCGCCAGATGCCGTGGTGCGACCATGATGCTTGCCACCATACCATGAAACAACATCAGCATTGGCTTGCTGGGTGGCTAAAGTAGTAACAATCAAACTGGCAATGATATATTTCATCGGATGTTCCTTTTATCAATTAAAGCGGTCAATAATCTGACTGCTTAAAGGTATCAAGGGGCATTTCCCGTGATTTACATAGTAAAAACAAAGTAATATTGTTTAATATCACTTAAGCGGTGTGTATTCTAATTACAAAGTTATGTTATTGCAAAGATTTTATTGTAAACAAAATCTTCAATATGGGATGTATTTTGCTAAATATATAAATTATGTAACTATATTAGCTAGTTTTTCTAACCTGTTGATTTTGTGTAAAAATGATATCTTAAGTAGCTAATCGGATATAAAAAATGCAAAAAAAAGAGAATGCAAGTTATTGCATTCTCTTTTTTATATATGGTGGAGATGGCGGGAGTTGAACCCGCGTCCGCCAGCACTACGCCCATGACTCTACATGTTTAGATTCTGTCTATGGCTTTAATGGTTGGCGAACCGACAGTCAGGATGCCAACCACGAGCCTCTTAAGTTTTGCTCAAATTGGCGAGACAACAATTTAAGCTATCCATCGTGCGTTCGCTTCAAGGAGAGCAACCAGACCAATGGCAATCTGTGCCGTCCCAAGCAGCCCTTAGGCTGCTAGAGCGTAAGTTTCGTCGTTTGCGACTAGTTTAAAATGTATATTTTATTTACGAGTGGACATACTCACTCGACATGCATCATTGAGTTTCATTACCAGCGTCGAAGCCAGAACATCCCCAAATGAACTGTTAATTATATAAGGTTAGTAGCTTAAAATACAAGGCTAAACGTCATAATAGTCAGATAAATTACTAAAAACACACACAGACCCCAAAACCGTTCAGATTATTGTCATGTATTTGACGTATTGAGCTGATAAGCTGAGGGGTTAAAGTAAGTAAAATTTTTTTGATATATTTTAGTCAAAGAAATAATAGGCTGGGTAAATTAAAATAGGTAAGTTAGACTGAGTCATTGAATAAGCTAATCAGGTAATTAATGAATGGCAGGTAGCTGAATGGCAAGTAGCAAAAAAAATTCGCCAAGCATCATGCGGATGTCACAAAATCAGCTCAAACGCCAGCGTGAATGGGTGTATTTGGCGCATTTTTTAGCCATGCTGCATTTACATCCTGCCAAAACCATCTCAGGTACGGATGATGGTAATGAGCCAGATTTTACCTGTATTTTTTATTGTGACAAAGGTGAATATGCAATTGGCATCGAATTGACCACGTTGCCAAGACTACGCGATAGACTCGGTAATGACAATTTAATGCTAAAACGTTGGTACTGGCAGTCGCTGCTACAGGTGTCAACCAAATTGACACCAACGCGGTTTAATGGTAAAGGTGAGATAGTAGGTGTCAAAGCTAATTGGGCCAATCGGGTCGATTGGCAAAAAATTGATAACCGTAAAATTCTGAATTTATCCCGGCAGTTTATTGAGCAATCGAGTGATTTGCCACATCATACGCTCAGTAGTAAATTACAAAACGGTATTGCCAAAACCATGCGTTGGTTACCCAGTGCGTTTTTTACCGATATGGCAGATGAAAACGAAGATTTACCGATTGATTCCTACATCAATCAAAGTGATATTGATGCGGTGATGAGCAAAAAAGCGCATAAAGTCCAAGCGTACCGCAAAAAAAGGGTGTTGGATGAAATCTGGTTATTGATTCATACCAATGAACAGCAAGAAAAGGGCTTATTAACTTTTGACACAAGTGAAGTATTGCATCACGGTAGTGAGTTTTATCGAGTGTTTTTAACCTTATATCCCACCACGACACTGCTACAAATTGCTCAATAAAAAAGGCTAAATCTACATTTAGCCTTTTTATGCTGAAAAATTTCATTTAATCATCGAGTTGTTCCATGACATCATCAGTAAAGTTGACGTTGGTATAGACTTCTTGTACATCGTCCAAATCTTCTAGCATATCAATCATTTTCATGATTTTTTTAGCATCTTCGACATCAGTGACATCCGCCATGGTGGAAGGGGACATGGTTACTTCTGCGTTGTCGGATTTTAAACCGGCTTTTTCTAAGGCGTCCATGACGTCACCGAAGTTCTCTGGCTCAGTGACCACGGTGATACTATCACCGTTATTTTCAATATCGGTTGCCCCTGCTTCAAGCGCGACTTCCATGATGGTGTCTTCTAGCGACACATCATCAAAGGTAATTTCACCGCGTTTGCTAAACATATAAGCCACTGAGCCTGATGTACCCAAGTTGCCACCATTTTTGCTAAAAGCATGACGCACTTCGCCAACGGTACGGTTGAGGTTATCCGTCATGGTCTCGACAATCACCGCAACACCGCCCAAGCCATAGCCTTCATAGGTGATTTCTTGCATGTTGTCATTGTCACCGCCGCCTGCACCACGTTCAATCGCCCGTTTTACAGTGTCTTTGGTCATATTAACTGAGTTGGCTTTTTCCACCGCCGCACGCAAACGTGGGTTACTTGCTGGGTCTGGGTCGCCTTGTTTGGCAGCGGAGACCAGCTCGCGAATGATTTTGGTAAATACTTTACCTTTTGCCGCATCTTGTTTGGCTTTACGGTGTTTGATGTTTGCCCACTTGGAATGTCCGGCCATGAGTGTATCCTTTATCTAACTATCTAACGTAACAATCTGGTTTTCAAAATTTTGCGTGCGCTATTATAAACGAGCAACCCCGATTTTTGATAGGGGGTTGCGCCTATGTTATCGCAGGAAATGTTATTGAAAGTTAAAATCAAACCTAAGGGCGAGACGAATCATCAGGTCGTGGCAATGTCGGCAAATCAATGTAGCGGTGTATCAACTCACTTAAATCAATTTTTACTTTTAAATTGACCAAGTTCCAATACTGTCCAGAAATGGTTCTATCAAGCATCATGGTAAGTGGGGCAGGTTGAAAGCTTTGCCAGTATTTAAGCGACTCTTTTGCTTTGGCAATTGCTTGAAAATGGGTCTGGCTGGTGGCAAAGTCGTAAGGCGCGTGTTTGGATAAATCAAACAATTGCGTAAAACCATACGGGGTCAAACCAATCTGCAACCAATCGTTATAAAAGTCCGTGGGCAGTGGCGCATCATTGTCTTTTTTGATGCCAATGCTGACCAAATCTTGCTCAAGCGCTGTCACATCACCGCTTAGGCAGTGGATGGCAAAGCGTTTGAATAACGCAACTTCGTCATGGCTGTAAGATTTGATACCACCAAAGTCATAGGCAATGACCGAGCCATCAGGGCGAAACGCAAAGTTACCGGGATGGGGGTCACAATGCAGACGATACAGTTTGAACAATTGACCGGCACTAAAATCAAATAGGCGAGTGGCGATTTTTTGCTTGATGTCATTGTCCCAAGTGGCAGCCACTTCAAGCTTTTCACCCAGTTCTTGTGATAGGGTTAAAATCCGTTTGGTCGAATGGCTATGAAAAACTTTGGGGATAATCAGCCCATCATCCTCACTGTGAAAACTGCCAAAAATTGCTAAGTTATGGGCTTCTTTGCTGTAGTCAAGCTCGTCATACAGGCTATCACGGATTTCTGCAAAGATTTTATCTTGCAAGGTTTTATCCATATTGAGCACGCCAGTTATCTTAAGCGCCAAGCGAACGTGTTTTAAGTCACTATCGATACTGGTATCAACGTCGGGGTATTGCACTTTGACTACGACTGCTTCACCGGTTGGCAACACCGCTTTATGGACTTGACCGATAGAGGCTGCCGCAAAGGGTGATTGATCAAACTGGGCAAACAACGCCTCAATCGGTTGCCCCAATTCTTTTTCCACCTGCTGTTTGATGACGGCAAACGGCATGGGCGGCGCGTCTTTTTGTAATTTCTCCAGCGCTTTTGAGACTTCAGGCGGGAACACATCTTTATACTGCGAGGCAATTTGACCCACTTTCATCACCGCGCCTTTCATTTCGCCTAAGGTGTCGGCGATTTGCAGCCCTACGGTTTGCAGCATTTCGCTACGGGCTGTGAGTTTATCTTCTTCAGAGCCTGCAAAAGACTTAATAGAATTTTTGGCTGCTTTCCCTGCGATACTGGCAGTCATACCGGCAAGTTTTAAAAAACGTTTTTTTGATGACATAGTGGTTGTCTTATAGCAGAATTTTTTAATTAATTTATCAGTGAAACTATCAGGTAAATTATCAAGTTTTAAGTATTGAGATTAGCAGAAAATGGCTATTTTTGCTATGTACCGTGCTGAAATTTAGCGAATTTTGTGCATAGCTTGGCATAAAAAACTTGGCACAAAAAAAGGCGCCACGATGACACCTTTTTTATCCAAACCGTTAAAAACTATTGTAAAAATAAGCGATAGCCTAAGTTATCGGTGAGGTTTTCGCACTCATAGCCAATGTCTTGTAGTTTGGCAAGTAATTGCTCGGCGGTTTGCTCACCCATTTGAATGCCTGCTAAGATACGCCCTTCAGCCGCCCCATGATTGCGATAATGGAATAAAGAAATGTTAAACTGTGAGCCCAATTTTTCAAGGAAGTTAAGCAATGCGCCAGGACGCTCGGGAAATTCGATGCGAAATAATTGCTCGTCTTTTAATCCCGCGTGTCCGCCGATTAAATAGCGAATATGGGTCTTGGCAACTTCATCATCGGTCAAATCAATCGCGGCATCATCGGCTTCATTGAGTAACTGGTGGATTGCTTTGCGCTCTTTTTCCCCTTCTTTGAGGGCGATACCGACAAAAATATTGGCAGCGTGATGGGCGTAGTTGGGGTTGGTGTTGATGCGGTAGTTAAATTCGGTGATGTTGCGACCTTTAAGTGAGCGGCAAAAATCCAAAAAGGCGCCTGTGCGCTCAGGAATGGTCACCCCAAAAATCGCTTCTTTTTTCTCACCAATTTCGGTACGTTCAGCGATATAGCGTAACCGGTCAAAATTCATGTTGGCACCACATAAAATCGCCACACAGTTCTTGCCCTGTAGATTATGATCTTCGATGTATTTTTTCATACCCGCGACTGCCAACGCGCCTGCAGGCTCGACGATGGTGCGGGTTTCATCATACACGTCTTTAATTGCCGCACACACTTCATCATTGCTACAAGTGACCACATCAGGCTCGACCACGGGACCTGAGTTATCGCTTTTTGGCATACGGCAGACGTCAAACGGTATTTCACCCAGCTGCGCGACTGCCACCCCATCGACAAACAACCCCACTTGGGGCAGACGTTTGCGTTCGTTAGTGGCTAAAGCAATTTTTAAACAGGCTGCTTCTTCTGGCTCGACCGCCACGACTTTGACATGCGGTGCGACTTCCCCCAAAAACGCCGCGACACCTGAAATTAAGCCACCGCCACCAACCGCAACAAACACATATTCCATTTTACGCCATTGTTGTACTAGCTCCATGGCAATGGTACCTTGACCTGCGATGACCAGTTCATCGTCATACGGCGGGATAAAGGTCAAGCCATCGGTTTGGGCGCGTTCAATCGCATAGCGGTTAGATTCATCAAAACTATCGCCATATAGCACCACATTACCGCCCAAGGACTTGACGGCACTGACTTTGATATCGGGGGTGGTGGTTGGCATCACGATAATGTTATTGAGTCCCAAGCGGCTAGCCGAGAAGGCGACGCCTTGCGCATGGTTGCCGGCAGAGGCACAAATCACGCCTTTGGCTTTGTCTACTTCGCTCAACTGGCTAATTCGATTGTAGGCGCCCCGCAGCTTGAAAGAAAACACTGGCTGAAAATCTTCACGTTTAAAACGAATATCGTTGTTAAACCGTTCACTGAGTTTTTTGGCGGGTTCAAGCGGCGTTTGAATAGCAGCATCATACACGGTCGCTTGAAGGATAAGGCGTACCCAATCTGATAACATAATAATGACCTAAGTTTGAAAAATACGTTTGAAGATTTATTTTTACCCTCTGTGTGCTTTCATAACCGAAACAAAGCAAATCGTTAGAGAAGTAAAAAATAAGTGATTAGATTAGGACTTTAGGGTTTAGCTTGCAAGTGCTTTTACGGTAAAATAAGTTGGGTAATTGATAGCATTAAGTTTTCTATCTGTTTTTTTGATAAATTCCTAACAAGGCTGGGACTATGAGTACGATGAATGCAAGCACGCAACAACAACAAAAACAAGCCGTGGCAGCAGACGCGTTAAAATATATCGAATCAGGCATGATTTTGGGCGTGGGGACGGGCAGTACCGTCAACTGCCTCATTGAGTTATTGCCAAAAGTTAACCTAAAGGGCGCTGTGGCAAGCTCAAAAGTCACCGAAGATAAGCTTAAAGCGCTTGGTATTGAGGTGATGGATTTAAACTTCACCGGTGAGTTAGACTTATATATTGATGGTGCCGATGAAGTAAACGAACACTTACAGCTAGTCAAAGGCGGTGGCGGCGCTTTAACCCGTGAAAAAATTGTTGCCGCCGCATCTAAGCAGTTTATTTGCATGGTGGATGAAAGCAAATGGGTGCAGCAATTAGGCGTTGGCTTTCCACTACCGATTGAAGTATTGCCGCAAGCGCGCTCGTATGTGGCGCGTGAGTTAGTACAGCTTGGCGGTGAGCCGGTCTACCGTGAAGGATTTGTCACCGATTATGGCAATTTGATTTTGGATGTTTATGGCTTGGATATCGGCTTGGACATTGAGCAGGTAGCAGCGTTTGAAGCAAGGTTAAACAACATCGTTGGGGTGGTGTGTAATGGGTTATTTAGCGCACAGCGCGCTGATATCTTGCTGATGGCAACGGCAGATGGCGTGAAAAAATTAACAGCCAAGTAAGTCACCAGTAAGTTAACGGCTGTCAGCAATGTTGTCACACAATAAAAAAGACCAAGTCACGATGGCTGGTCTTTTTTAATTTATAACCGATTTAGTTCATAGCCCATTTAGTTTATAACTGATGATAGCAAGCTTAATCGCAGGCTCATTAGTGCATATACTGACCGCCATTTACGTTGATGGTCTCACCTGTAATATAAGCAGCGCCATCGCTGACCAAATACACCACGGCAGCGGCAATCTCTTCAGGTTGGGCGATACGACCCATTGGGATACCTGCTTTGATGCTTTCCATTACTTTTTCCGGCACCGCCATCACCATTTTAGTACCCGTATAACCCGGTGCAACCACGTTAACGGTCACCCCAGATTTAGCGCCTTCTTGTGCCAACGCTTTACTAAAGCCGATGATACCCGCCTTGGTGGCTGAGTAGTTGGTTTGCCCAAACTGACCTTTTAAGCCATTAATTGAGCTAATACTCACAATACGCCCAGATTTTTGCTCAAGCATTTTGTTAAACACAGGTTGGGTGACCGTGAATAGTGATTTTAAGTTGGTATCAATCACCTCTGACCATTGCTCATAAGTCATTTTTTTGAAAGTCGTATCACGGGTGATACCTGCGTTATTTACCAACACATCAATGTGACCTGCTTTATCAATTGCATCAAGGATGGCTTTGGTGGCTGCTTCATGGTCGGTGAGATTGGTTTCAACAAAGGTGAAATCGCTGGCATTCATGCCTTCTTCTTTTAACCAAGCTTCGCCGCGGTTGACCGTGCTATCCGCTTTAGGGGTGTAGGTTGCGATGATGTGATAGCCAGCTTGGATTAGCGCATGACAAATAGCCGTGCCAATACCACCTAGCGCACCTGTTACCAGGGCAATTTTTTTATTTGCAGTTGAGTTGTCCGTTGTCATCACAGTACGCTCCTTGTTTGTTGTGATTGTTGGTTGTGATAAAAAAATCAATGATTACGATAGTTTATAAAATAAATGTGTTGGTTTTTCTTACATTCACATGCGGCTAGAAAATCAGTCACACGCGATTGAATCAGGGTCACAAAAAATCTATAGACCGAATATTCACATAAATTTGTTGACTTTTACTTCCTTGTTTTTTTCATCATATATGAAAATTTGATAACTACCAATATTTTTTACGTTTTTATTTTTATTACAAACATTTTGCTACGCGCAAACGAGTATTTATAGGTTTGTGTGCTAAAAAAATTTGCAAGAATAGCGGTTTGTGCTAGGCTATAAGGATAACTTTGAGCAATGTAAGGTTGAGCAAAATACCCTGTATCAACCGCACTTAATCAAGGCTAATTGCTGAATTTCTTGCTTGATGGTACAAACTTGATTGTACAAGATTGATTGTATCGATACGCAAGCGTGAATGCTTAGTACTTATATATACCACTATATACCACGATGAGGTGGGTCTGTTTATTTAGTCTGTTTATTTATTTGTCACACGGAAATTAGAATGCCGCAACTCTTACCGACGATAGAACAAATCGCTGTATTACAGCAAGCTAGTAATTTTGGCTATCAGTATTGGCAGACTAAAACAAACGTTGCACAAAGCTTTTTAAAAAGCTATCCGCTTTCCCAAACGCTCGATGTCCAGCATATCAAAGATTTAATACGCGATTATACGCTAGATGAAGATTACCAATTGGCGGATGAAGCAAGCGTGATGCGAGGGCTGCGTCATCTACGCAATTTGTTGATGGTGCGCTGGATTTGGCAAGATGCCTTAAATCTGATTAGCCTAGAGCAGCTGACATGGGAGCTATCAAAATTTGCTGATTATTGTCTCATCTTTGCCAAAGACTATGTGTATCAAGATTTAATCAGTCGCTATGGCGAGCCGTATTTTTTTGATGAAAAAAATAAACCACACAAGGATGATTTAGCCATCATCGCCATGGGTAAAATGGGGGCAGAAGAGCTCAACTTATCAAGCGATATCGATTTGATTTTTGTTCATCAGGGGCAAGGTGACACGGTGGTTGACCCGTTAAAACAACCAGCGTCAAAAGCTGCTAAATCCATCGACAACAAGAAATTTTTTACCAAATGGGGTCAAGGCATCATCAATCTGCTTGATAAAAACACCCAAGACGGTTTTGTATTTCGCATTGATATGCGCCTACGTCCTTGGGGGGATGGCAGTGACTTGGCAATTCATTTATCGGCACTGGAAAAATATTTCGCCCAACATGGACGAGCGTGGGAGCGATTTGCTTGGCTAAAAGCCAGAATCGTCAACCCTGTCACCTTTAGCGATAGCTTAAAAGCCCTTATCAAGCCGTTTGTATTTCGTTATTATGTCGATTATAGTGCCTTTGCCGCCCTACGTGAGATGAAATCGCTGATTCAAAACCAAGTCGAACAACGTCAAGATACGGACAATGTCAAGCTTGGGGCAGGTGGTATCCGTGATATTGAGTTTATCGTGCAGTCGTTTCAGTTGATTTATGGCGGGCGTGTCAGTGATATCAAAGTAAAAAACTGCCTACAAGCGATGAGCCAATTAGAAAAACATGGCTTTATCGATGCTGTGACCCATGAGCAATTGGCACAAGCCTATCGTTTTTTACGCAGATTGGAGCATGGTATCCAAGCCATCAATGATGAACAAACCCAGCGACTACCACAAGACGCCATGCAGCGACATCAGCTGGCCCAAGTATTGGGGTTTGCCGATTGGGCGGCATTGGTAGCCAAACTCAATGAATACCGCCAAACGGTAAAAATACCTTTTGACGAGCTAGTCAGTGATCGCCAACAGTCTGATGAACAACTGCAAGTGGATCATCAGCACAATTTATCTGAGCTGGAGCAAAAATTAAGCGCTGAGAATAAAGATAAATTAAGCCAGTTTTGGCAAAGTAAGCTCATCACAGGACTCAGTGAAGAAGCCAAGACTCGCCTAAATGATGCCTATCCGATTCTAATCAATGGGTTGTTACATTCTGATTTAAGCGAAGATGCAATCAACCTGGCGTTACCTAGAATGTTGACATTGCTAGAGGCGGTAAGTCGTCGGTCAATTTATTTGGTCATGTTTGCCGAAAACCCAACGGCAGCCGCCAAATTGATTCCCATGTTGGCAGCGAGCCCTTGGATTGCGAGCGAATTGGTAAGTTATCCCGTGCTGCTAGATTCATTTATCCGTGAAAAATACCGTCATTTACCTGATAAGGCAGAACTTAGTGACATTCTGCGTCAGCAGTTGTTACGGGTAGAGCCTAATGATGAAGAAGGGCTACTCAACGCCTTTCGTTTTTTCAAAAAAACCCAAGTCTTGGCAGTGGCGGCGAGTGATGTGTTGGCGGATAGACCGTTGATGAAAGTCTCTGATTCACTCACCTTTATCGCTGAAGTGGTGCTTGAAAAAGCGTTGCAACGGGTATTTGGTGAATTGGTAAAAAAGCATGGCTATCCTGTCAATGCCCAAGCCGAGCCTGTGAGTGAGGCGCATAATGGCTTTGCGATTATCGGTTATGGTAAGCTTGGCGGGCTTGAGATGAGTTATAGCTCAGATCTTGATCTTGTGTTTATTCATGATATTGATGAAGAAGCGATGACGCTCGGTGAAAAACCCATCAGCGGTATGAAGTTTGCCGCCCGCCTTGCCCAAAAACTGATGAATTATTTGACCACCCAAACGCGCGATGGTCGTGTCTATGAGATTGACATGCGCCTGCGCCCCTCGGGTCAAGCGGGTATGATGGTGGTATCTACCCATGCGTTTGAACTTTACCAAATGCACAAAGCTTGGGCGTGGGAACACCAAGCGTTGGTTCGCGCACGTGCCATTTGCGGGGATAACCGGGTGATGACGCGATTTGACCAAATTCGTAAAGAAGTATTGTGTCTGCCGCGTGATAAAGACAGTGTCCGTATCGAAGTATCCACCATGCGGCATAAGATGCAAGACCATTTGGGCAGCAAACCGCACACCAAGCAGCAAGGATTATTCCATCTGAAACAAGATGCAGGCGGATTGGTTGATATTGAGTTTATTGCCCAGTTTGCTGTCTTGGCGTATGCCAATAGTTATCCTGCGTTGGCGGTTTGGAGTGACAATGTGCGTATCTTTGAAGCGCTCGCCAACACAGGTATTATCGAAACCGAAATATGCCAACAGCTAACGCACGCTTATCTTCGTATCCGCAGTATGACACATCAGTTGGCTTTGGCAGAGCAGCCGATACTGGTGGATGAAGCCCAGTGGCATGAGCTGCGTAATTTTGTTGATGAACAATGGCATCGCTTGATTGGACAGCGCCCAGAATAGATGTAACACCAATTTTTATTTCAAACAAATTATTTAAACAAATCACTTTTTATTTCAAACTAAACACTAGGAGTAATCAATGGCAACAATTCCCAGCATGGCAGACCGTGATGGTTTTATTTGGATGGATGGCAACATGGTAGACTGGCGTGATGCCAAAATCCACGTATTAACCCATACACTGCACTACGGGATGGGCGTATTTGAGGGGGTTCGAGCCTACAAAACCCATGATGGACGCACGGCGATTTTTCGTCTAGAAGACCATACCCAGCGCCTGCTAAATTCAGCTAAAATTTTCCAGCTTGCTGTACCCTATTCGTATGAAGAAGTATTACAAGCACAAAAAGCCGTGGTACGTGAAAATAACCTTGAATCGGCATACCTTCGCCCATTGATTTGGGTCGGTTCTGAAAAATTGGGCATCGCTGCCAAAGATAATAGCATTCACACCATCGTTGCCGCTTGGGTTTGGGGTGCTTATCTGGGTGAAGAAGGCATGGCAAAAGGTATCCGTGTAAAAACCTCAAGTTTTACCCATCACCATCCAAACGTCACCATGTGTAAAGCCAAAGCCGTCAGCAACTACCCAGTATCTATCATGTCAAACCAAGAAGTCACCCGTCATGGCTATGATGAAGCGGTATTGATGGATACCCAAGGCTATGTTTGTCAAGGCTCAGGGGAAAACTTATTTTTGGTCAAAGATGGTGAACTGCATACCCCAGATTTGTCAGGTGGGGCATTGGACGGCATTACCCGTCGCACGGTGATACAGTTTGCACAGGACTTGGGCATCAAAGTGCATGAGCGTAGAATTACCCGTGATGAATTTTATATTGCGGATGAAATCTTTATGACAGGTACTGCTGCCGAGATTACCCCAATTCGTGAATATGATGACCACGTCATTGGCTGCGGCGCGCGTGGTGAAATCACCGAAAA
This sequence comes from Moraxella sp. CTOTU47618, assembly GCF_032017425.1. Taxonomy (NCBI): domain Bacteria; kingdom Pseudomonadati; phylum Pseudomonadota; class Gammaproteobacteria; order Moraxellales; family Moraxellaceae; genus Moraxella; species Moraxella sp. CTOTU47618. The sequence goes on from NZ_DALZPW010000001.1 coordinate 167,222, forward strand.
ACTGCAAAGTCTATTTTTTGACGTGGTACAAGGCAAAAATGATAAATACGCGCATTGGCTTAGCTACGTGGATGAATAATCGGTAAAATTGTAGATAAGTGAAAATAAAAGGATAGTTATGTTAAAATGACTATCCTTATTTTTTGAAAAATTATCGGTACTTTGGAAGTGATATGACAACATCGAGTGCAACCACCCCGCTTAAGCAAATTATTTGTATCAAATGGGGCACCAAATATGGCGCAGATTACGTTAATAAACTCTATGGGATGGTAAGCCGTAATATCACCCCACCGTTTCGCTTTGTTTGCTTTACCGACAATACCGATGGCATCCGTCCTGAAGTAGAATGTCAGGATTTGCCGCCCAGCGATATTGTGATGCCTACCAATACCCTTGGTAAATGGCCTAAGTCACGGCTTTGGAATGCACAGCTTGGCAATGTCACAGGAACGGTATTGTTTTTAGATCTTGATGTGGTCGTAGTGGGTAGCCTTGATGATTTTTTTAGTTTTGGTGATGACGATCAGACAGTTTTATCTTATAACCCAAGTAACCCCTTAGAGAAGCTAGGTCAAACCTCGTGTTTTCGCTTTAAAGTCGGTAGTTTAGTTAGTTTGCTAGAAAAATTCCGTGCCGATCCACAAGGCGTGGCGGATAAATATCGCTTTGAGCAGCGTTTTGTCACGCGCAATGCCCCAGGTGGGGTTAAACTTTTTCCTAAAGAGTGGGTGGTGCATTTTCGCCGCAAATGCCGGCAGCCATTTCCGCTAAATTATTTTATTCCGCCAAAACTGCCTCATGATGCACGCATTATTATTTTCCCTGGGGATTTGTATCCGCAAAATGCGATTGCAGGGCAATACAACAAAAATTCTGCCGATAACGCTAAAGAACATTTAGGGCAGTTATTCACTGCTGAAAAAATCAAAAAACCGATTTCGCATTTACGCCATTTTATTTTGCCGACTGATTGGGTGGCAACGCATTGGCGAGAATAGAGGATAAACTATGGCGAACTTAGACCAACCTATCAAAATCTTTATCGGCTGTGATCCTAATAACAGCGACCTTGAGCAGATGATGGTGCTAGATTATAGCTTGCACAAACATACAAGCGAGCCTGTCGAGATTATCTGGATGCAGTTAAGCCGTGACCCAAGCAGCGTATGGTATTCCAATCCGCAAACAGGCGAGGGCTGGCATACCGAAAAATGGGCGACCCCGTTTTCGGGTTTTCGTTGGGCAATCCCTGAATATTGTGGCTTTAGCGGACGGGCAATTTATATGGATGCCGATATGGTGGTGTTGGACGATATCGCTAAATTGTGGCAGCATCCGATATCCGATGAGGCGATTCTTGCGGCTAAAGGCGATGGCGATTTGATGCGACTGTGCACCTGCGTATGGGATTGCCAAAAAGCCAAGGATTATCTTGAGCCTATAGTCCAGCTACAAGCCGATCCTGAGAGCCATAGCAAAATGATGGCAAAATTTAAAGCCAATCCGCAACTCATACAGCTATACCAAGACAGCTTTAATTGTGTGGATGGCGAAGATTTAGCGATTGAGGATATTCGGATTTTGCATTATTCGGACATGGGAACGCAGTTTAGCCATAAATATTCCTTACCGCGCTTACAAGCCGAGGGCAAAACGCATTGGTTCGATGGGCAGATTTTGCCGCACCCTCGTCAAGATTTGGTTGAGCTTTTCGATACCTATTATCAAGAGGCGATACAAGCGGGCTATAGTATTGAAAACTATCGCACTACGCCGTTTGGCGAATTTCCAAAAAGAACTTACAAGAAAGGTTACAAGGGTAATGCGGTGACTCGTCCCGCGAAAAAACCTTCTTTATTGAGTCGTTGGTTTAAATAGTCAATAGAGTATTAAATGTCATTGGTTCAGTCACAAAAAATCGTATTAGTGATTAATTCCCTGCAAGGCGGTGGGGCAGAAAAATTTGTTTTGACCTTGGGAGAAGCCTTTTACCAGATGGGTTTTGAGGTGCATATTGTCCGATTTGACCCGATTGTCGAACATACATTAAGCGAAAATTTAATCTATCATCTTATCCCTTTTCGCAATTATCGACGTTTTCCGAAAGGTAAAATTCGGCATTTCTTTTTTGCACGGGCGGTTGATGGCTATATCAGTAAACATATTGGTCAGCCTGTGGCAATATTCGTGAACTTGTACCGTGAACATGAGGTGTTTTATTATTCAAAGCAAAAAAAGGTGGCTTATGTCATCCATAATCAACTGAGTGAAAAATTAAAACTTGCTATCTTGCCGCCCAAGCAGCTTTCTCACTTTCAACGGATTTATACCAAGTATCCTGCTATTTGTGTGAGCGGCGGGGTAGAGCAGGATTTTGTCCGTCAATTTGGAGAACCGACCAAAACCACCACGATTGATAACCCCATCGACCGTGATAACATCCGTGTATTAGCTGAGGCAGCTAGCCCAGATTTACCCAATGTCGCCCGACAGGGCTATCTTATCCATGTGGGCAGTTTTAAAGCCCAAAAAGGGCATGAAATTTTATTGCAAGCTTATGCCAATTCGGCACAGACATTGCCCTTGGTATTGGTGGGTAAGGGTAGTCTGCAAGCGCAAATTGAACAAAACATTATCGCGTTAAACTTGCAAGATAAAGTGATTTTAACTGGGTTTCAAAAGAATCCTTACCCATTGCTAAAGCACGCCACAGGGTTTGTGTTATCCTCGCATTTTGAGGGCTTTGCATTGGTATTGGCAGAGTCATTGGCATTGGGCGTGCCTGCAATTAGCACCGATTGTCCGTCAGGACCTAGTGAGATTTTGCCGCCGCAGAATTTGGTGGCAGTGGCAGATATCCCTACGTTAACTGAAAAAATCAACCAATTAATGAGCCATCCTAGCCAGTTTAACGTGCCATTTAACGAAGCTTTTTTGCCGCAAAATGTTGCCCGTCAGTATTTGGCATTTATGGGGGTTGATTGTGAATAAGCTCAAGCGAGAAAAGTGATGCTAAAAAATTATGTGATTAGTCTCGCTCATCATAGCAAGCGGCAAAGCCATATCCAACAAGAGTTTGCTAAGCAGCACATACCTTTTACTTTTTTTTCGGCGGTCACCCCGGATAAAAATACCCAAGTCGCTCAGCGACTGGCGATTGATATCACAAAGTCGGTATCTAGTGACACCGAAATTGCCTGTTTTTTAAGTCATGCTAGCCTGTGGCAACGCTGTGTGGATGAAAATCTTGATTATATCGGGATTTATGAGGATGATGTTTTTTTAGGTCAGCAGTTCGAGCAGTTGATTCGTCAAACTGATGTTTTTCAAAGCCAAACTATCGATATTTTAAAATTAGAAAAGGTAAGCCCAAGGGTGCATTTGGCTCATCCGATAGTTTTACCTCAGAGTAAACGGACGATTTATGAATTAAAGTCTCGCCATTTAGGCGGAGCAGGCTATCTGCTATCCCATCGCGCTTGTCAGTATCTATTACAATATATCAGAAACCTACCCCAGCTTGAGGCAGTCGATGTGATGCTATTTGATGTGGGGAAATACCCCAAAGCCCTGCCTGTATATCAGCTTGTGCCTGCGATTGTGATTCAGGAGCATCATTTATTACCGCAAGTTGCTTTGGCAAGCAGCCTGCAGGCAACCAGAAGCCGAGAAATTAAACGCCCCTTAACAGGGCTACAAAAAATCAAACGTGAAGTCCTGCGTGCGACACGCCCGCTATATATGACCAACCTTACCTTTGAATAAACCTAAGGAGCCACTTGTGAGCTGCAACCCCTCAAATATCATTGTGTTGGTTATCAACTGCTTGCAGGGGGGCGGGGCAGAAAAGTCAGTATTGACGCTCGCAGAAGGCTTTTATCAATTGGGCTATAAAGTCCATGTCATCCGATTTAAAGCCACCACAGAATATGAGCTTAGCCCCCACATTGATTTTCATATTGTCAACTTTAAGTGGTTTAAATTAATCCCCAGTGATAGGGTGCGTTACCAACAATTTGCTAAATATTTAGATAACTATATTTTAACCCATATTGGTCAGCCATGTTTGACGATTGCAAATTTGGAACGGGCGGACAAGGTATTAAGCTATAGCCAGTTACCCAATGTTATTCATGTGATTCGTAATACTCTTTCTCAAGAACTGAAATTAGCCCAAGCTCTCAATAAGCCTATCGATATAGCCCAGCTAAAGACGACCTATCATGCGCAGCCTTGTGTGGCGATTAGTGAAGGGGTGGCGGTGGATTTTAAGGCGACTTTAGGGCTTACGAATATTACTACGATTTATAACCCGATTGATAACAAGCTTATTGAGGCGATGGCAGAAACATACCCGCTAGAGACTGCGGAGTTTATTGTGCATGTGGGCAGCTTTAAATACCAAAAAGCGCATGATATTCTGCTAAAAGCCTATGCCAAAACATCGCAACGTTATCCGCTGTATTTGGTGGGTCAAGGTAAGTTGATGGCAGAAACCAAACAGCTTGCGGTTGATTTAGGCATTAGCGACAAGGTGGTGTTTATTGGCTTTAAATCTAACCCCTATCCGTATATCAAACACGCTAAATGCTTAGTATTAAGTTCTCGATTTGAGGGCTTTGGGCGAGTGATTGCCGAAGCATTAGCCGTGGATACGCCTGTGATAAGCACCGACTGTCCGTATGGTCCTAGTGAGTTGTTACCAAGACAAAATCTGGTCCCTGTTGATGATATTGACGCCTTAGCCCAATTATTAGAACAAGCAATGGCAAATCCATCGGCGTTTGCCGTGCCGTTTGATGAGCGATTTTTACCCAAAAATATCGCTAACCAATACATTGAGCGATTCGTGACCTCTAATCTGCCCGATACGGAATAAATGTAAACAAATCCTTAGAAATGGGCGAGTGGTTATAAATTTGCACGCCTTTTTGCTGATAGTTGTGGGCTACCCAATCAAACGACGGTACGATACGGTGGGTGATAGCCTTATCAAGTTTGGTCGGGGCAGCATTTTCTTGGTTTTCATAAAACCGTGGCTGCTGGCTATTGATTAAATCAATGCCATACAGATGTATCACTTGAAATCCTAGAGAATAGGCAAGCTGTAACGCCACCAACGCTACCGTTCCCCCTTCAACAAAGCCGTAACGAATATCCCAAGACACCCCAATTTTTTTGTTAATAGTATGATAAGGGCTATGTTTTAGGTGTTTTAGTCGGGTACGTTTATTGAGTGTGACAGCTATTTTGCCTAAAAGGCTAGTTTGCTGAAGGGCAATCAAACTATCATCAATCGGTCTATCGACTGGATAGATGATATAGATATGGTCAGCATATTGAACTAAAAAATCGGGCGCATCTTGCCATAGTTGTTCTGCCACTAAAGCACTGATATACAGCGGATAACCCCCCTGATAATACTGCAGCGGAATACTACAGTTATGTTTAATAAAGCGTGGGTCGGTGATGACATACGCCACAATCTTATCAAATTTATAGTGTTCGGTCAGGCTAATACTGCCATTTACAAATATAACCGACTCACAACCAAGCAAGTCAATGGCATTGGTCTGGATGCTCGGTCCTGACGCCAAAATATGTACCGTCGTATCAGAGACTTTTGGTAGCACAAATGCAGGATTGACAATACGTAGGGCGATTGTCTGAGTAGATCGGGTAAATATCAAAGAATGATTGGCTACCACCATGCTGATTTTTCATCCTTATGTAGTTGTTTTAATGTGGTGAATGCGCTAGGTTGGTCATGCAATCTGGCAAACACCTTGAGTAAGAGTGTGGTAGAAAAAGGGTCTTCAGCGTAAAAATGCTGATACCGCTCACGCATATGTTTTAGTGTATCGTCCTTACCTAGCCTAAAATAGGTCAAACCAGCATACAGCGGTTTATGATGCGCGTACAAAATAGCGGATTTTTCCTCATCTAGACTGGCAGATGAACGACACAGATACTGCTGGGTTTCGTAGACTTTTACCGTATTAATCAAAGTAATAATATTGAGTAATATTGCCTTTCTAGTGGGCTTTGGATCAAAATCAATAAAGGTATCGCAGGCAGAGGCAATCCACCGTAAACTTAAATTATCCATCAAATAGTCAGTCTGCGTTTGCCAAAGATGGGTAAAGGTTTGAAAAGTTTTTTCAGGTTGAAACCGACGGCGTAATAATACAATCAGTATCGCATGGTAAAAACTAAGTTCAGATTGTCCTATAAACTCGCGTTGCAACGTGGTTAAATGCGTGTATAAATTGCGAATACGCCGTGGCTCATAGTCCATAAGCGGGTTTATAGGTTCATCCAGTTGGGAATCATCTAATAAATGGGGGTGGGCTTGAATAATCGTGTCAATGATAGAACAGGTATCACTATCAATCATACGACTTTTCATCGCCTCAATATTTTGCCCGGCATAGTGGTCAATAATTTGATTCGCCCCAAGGCGTTTTTCACTTTTAAATAATAAAATAAACTTACGATACCAGTTTGCCATTTTTTATTATTCCTAAAACCGCAAGCTTATGTGAAAGTTGTTCTAAGTTTAATTATCCGCTGCCCAATTATCCATTAATTATCTAAGACTTAACTACCAAAGGTTAAGTTATCGCCAATAATCCCTAATCCAGTCAGTTGGTAATACCTTACGATACCATTTACCGCTTCTACCCATGATGGCATCAGGTGGATTCACTTCCCCATGAAAAATCACCATTTTTGCCCCTTTAGGCAAAATCGGCGGTTTGACAAAACTTAAGGGAAATGGCTGCACGCATTGGTATTTAAAGCTCACGCACCAAGACGCATCCCAATATTCAAGGTGATGATGTTCACGCAAATAATTGGATAGGTAAGCTTGCTCATGGCGTACTTGGCTACGAATCGTTTCAAAATTTTTCTCAAAATTTGATAACAAATTCGGATAAGTATGTTGTCCGACTTTAAAGCGATACACCGATGAATTACCCACCATGCGCCACGGTTTTTTCCAATCACGGATTATCACCACACTGTCATCGTGCTGCGCTTGATAAGTAAAAAAGCAATCAATATTATCGACAATCACAATATCAATGTCCAAAAATAACGCCGTGCCTTTTAAATCATATAATTCAGGGCTAAAGGTGGTCAGTTTTTTCCAGCCACGTTCAGGAATATTACTGGGTAAATTGAGCTCAGGAATTGGGTAGCATTTGACGTTGGCATCTATCCCTGTGCTATCATCGGTCAAACATACCATTTGAAAGGGCAACGTTAAATGTCTGTTAACCATATTGTACAGGCGATTAACGTACTCAGCACCATATTTGGTACCCCATTTCATACAAATAATGTAACGGTTTTCATCAGGCAGAGCAGGCGCTGAAGTATAATTTGGTAAAGTCATAAGTAAATGATTATCATATTAAGTAAGTGAATTGATAATATCATGATTGCTAAGTTTTGGATAACGCTGGCGAACCGCTACTGCGATGGATGGCTTGGCATTATAAATAACCGGAAATCCTGGCACACGTTTAAAGCGCTTATAGCCCCACATATATTGACTGGGGAAACGGTCAATCATTCGCTCGATGGCGTGGTTCATCGCAGTTGTCGCTGTCACCATGTTTTTGTCATACAAGGTGGGGTCAGTTAACTCATCACAATAAATATCAAAGCCTTGTCCATCATCACGGCGTACACAGGTCAAACCTACCAAGCTACATTTGGTTTTACTGGCTAATTTGCTAGCAAGAGTACTGGTCAATGTCGGAATACCAAAAAAAGGCACCACTTCACCGCCAGATGGGTCAGGGACATGGTCAGGTAATATGATACTAAAACCGCCTGCTTTTAGGGTTTTAAAAATCGCTTTTACCCCAGTGGCATCGGTTGGTACCAAAGTTGCATTTAGTCGCTGACGCCCTTGTAGCACAAACTGATTGGCTTGTTCACCTTTCACGGGTTTATACATGATGGTCGGTGCGCCGAACTGGTTGAGCCACGCATTCATGATTTCCCATGTTCCCAAATGCGGCACAATTGCAAGCATGCCATTGGGGTTTTGTAAGCCTTGCATTAAAACTTGTTGATGATGCACGGTATGGATTTGTTTGACCGACCACGCAGGTGGCATCGCCCAGCTTTTAGCCGATTCCACCATGTTTTTGCTTTGATTGGCAATACAGGCTCTAGCAAGCTGGTCACGCTGAGTTTCGGTGAGTTCAGGATAGACAAGTCGTAAGTTAGTATCAACGGTTTTTATGATACTTTTGTCACGACGAAGTGAAATGATAAAGCTTGCGATATGTGCCAATAGATACAGCATCCACATTGGCACATATTTGAGGAGAGTAAAGGCATTCATCTAATTAAAGGTGTGACCTTGATTAAGATTGTGGCACTTTACTGTCTTTTTCGCGTATACGAATACCCAATTCACGCAGTTGTTTGCCATCCACAGGCGCAGGGGCTTCAGTCAGCGGACATTCAGCCGTTTTGGTTTTTGGGAAGGCGATGACGTCTCGAATCGATTGTGAGCCTGTCATTAGCATAATTAAACGGTCAAGACCGAATGCCAAACCACCGTGCGGTGGCGCACCGTATTTTAGCGCGTTAAGTAAGAATGAGAATTTTTCTTCGGCTTCGGCTTCAGAAATACCCAAGGCTTCAAATACCGCTTTTTGCATATCCAAAGTATTGATGCGCAGTGAACCGCCACCGATTTCAGTACCGTTTAATACCATGTCATAAGCGATAGACAGCGCGGTTTCTGGGTTGTTTTTCATCGCTTCAACCGTGCCTTTTGGCTTGGTGAAGGGGTGATGCACCGACGTCCATTTACCCCCCAGCCCATCACCACTGTCGGTTTCTTCAAACATTGGGAAATCCACGACCCAAAGCGGCGCCCACTCACAGGTCAGCATATTTAGGTCTAGACCCAATTTGACACGCAGCGCACCCATGGCATCATTGACGACTTTGGCTTTATCCGCGCCAAAGAAGATAATATCACCGGTTTGCGCCTCAGTACGTTTAATCAGCTCGACCAATACTTCATCGGTCATGTTTTTGATAATCGGTGATTGTAGACCTGATTCTTTATCGACACCGTTGTTGATGTTGCTCACATCGTTGACTTTGATATAAGCCAGACCTTTTGCGCCATAGATGCCGACAAATTTAGTATATTCGTCAATTTGTTTACGGGTGAGGTCGCTACCCTGTGGTACCCGAAGCGCTACCACACGACCTTTTGGGTCTTGAGCAGGGCCTGAAAATACTTTAAATTCCACAGACTGCATGATATCAGCCACGTCAATTAACTTCATAGGAATACGCAAGTCTGGTTTGTCAGACGCATAGTCACGCATCGCTTCAGCGTATGTCATACGCGGGAAGGTATCAAATTCAATGTTCATCATGGTTTTGAACAAGTCTTTTGTTAATCCTTCGGCAATGTTCATGATATCTTCATCACTTAAAAATGAGGTTTCGATATCGATTTGGGTAAATTCTGGCTGGCGGTCAGCACGTAAGTCTTCATCACGAAAACACTTAGCAATTTGATAATAACGGTCAAAACCCGCCACCATCAATAGCTGTTTAAATAGCTGAGGTGACTGTGGCAATGCGTAAAACTCACCGTTTGACACGCGGCTAGGCACCAAATAATCACGCGCGCCTTCTGGGGTGGCACGGGTCAAGATGGGGGTTTCTACATCCAAGAAACCTTGGTCATCTAGGTAACGGCGAATGGTCGAAGTAGCTTTGGCACGAAACTTCATACGCTCTTGCATCTCTGGACGGCGCATGTCTAAAAAGCGATATTTTAGGCGCAGTTCTTCAGAAACGTTGGTAAACTCATCATTGAGGGGAAATGGCGGTGTCTCAGAAGTGGCGATTGTTTCGATGTCTTTGGCCAATAACTCCACTTGACCGCTGGTCATGTTTTTGTTTTCAGTACCGGCATAACGCTGACGCACACGGCCAGTGATTTTGAGCACATATTCAGAACGCGCGCTATCTGCTGTAGCGAATGCTTCTGGGGTATCTGGGTCGATGACCACTTGCAGTAGGCCTTCACGGTCACGCATATCCAAGAAAATAACCCCACCGTGGTCACGGCGACGATGCACCCAACCGCAAATAGTGATGGTTTGGTCGTTTAAGTTTTCGGTGACAAGCCCGCAATAGTGTGTACGCATCATAATGAAGCAATCCCAATATTTTTCGTAATGTACGAAGTAGCAAAAATTTTTATAAACGAATATTATGCCTTGTTTACTCAAATTTCACAATATGAAACACGGTTTATCATGCATATCTACTAGCCATGCCTGTCACAGACATTTCGCGAATATTGTGTGGATAAGCGATTGAAAACAGCAAAATAAACGCTATATAAAACCCATTGTGTGAATTTTTTCCTTAATTAGAGCCCTTAATTAGAGAGTTATTATGCTATTTCAAAATGCCAAACATCCGCTTGAAATGAAAGTCACCCATTTAAATAAAGTCAAAGCCCAGCGCAAACAACAATTACAATTGCAAATGGTGAATGATAAAGGGTTAACATCACTCATCAGCCGCGCATTGACAGACTTGACGAAAAAAGACAATCCCAAAAAAACCCCTTCAAAATTTGGTCTGTTCAAAAATAAACCCGCTAACAAAAATTGTTTTGTGCTTGATTTTCATGGCGATATAAAAGCCACTGAAGTACAGCAACTGCGTGAAGAAATCAGTACGCTACTGACGGTTGCGCAAGCTGAAGATGAAGTCATTGTGCGCCTTGAATCCTCAGGTGGCATGGTACACGCGTATGGTCTCGCTGCTGCCCAGTTGGCACGTATAAAAGAAGCAGGACTACACTTAACGGTCTGTATTGATAAAGTCGCCGCCAGTGGTGGCTATATGATGGCGTGTGTGGCTGATGAAATTTTGGCGGCGCCATTTGCGGTGGTGGGCTCGATTGGTGTGGTGGCACAAGTGCCTAATTTTCATGATTTATTAGAAAAACATGACATCGATGTCGAAGTATTTACCGCAGGTAAATACAAACGCACGGTAACCGTTTTTGGTGAAAATACCGAAGAAGACAAACAGAAATTCCAACAAGAACTGGAAGAAACGCACAAACTATTTAAAGACTTTGTACGTAAATACCGTCCAAGTTTGGATGTTGAACAAGTGGCAACTGGTGAGCATTGGTACGGTGAAGATGCGATAACGCGCAATTTGGTCGATGCCTTGCAAACATCGGACAGTTATATCTTAGAGAAGATGACGGATAGCGAATTGTATGCCATTCAATCTCGTCAAAAACCGACCATCGCGCAAAAGCTAGGCATCTCGCAAGCGGCACAAGCGGTGGTAGCGACAGCAATTGATAAACTACCAGATGCCTTGGCAAAGTTAGAAAGCGCTAAAATGCCGATGGTCAAAAAATAACCGTAAGATAAAATGATAAAAACCTGCGGTGATAAAAACCTGTGACAAAAACCCGTGACAAAAACCTGAGATGGTTCGCAGGTTTTTAATTTTTAATGGCGACACATTTGGGCGTATAACTATGAAACTATTTATGTTAAAAATCGGGGCGCGTCCCCAAGGACGACTGATTGAACAGCATGATGTGATGTTTGTGATTGCAAATAGCCTAAGTGAAACAATTGAGAGTGTCAATCAGCATTGGCCAGCAGTCAAAAACAACTGGCACTTAGACGCATGGCGAGAAGTGAAGCGAGTGGGTGATTATCAAATTTTGTTGTCGAAAGACAGCTTGTCAAAAGATGGATTGTCGAAAGATGGATTGTCAAAAGATAAAGCGCTTGCAGATAACATATTTGCAGATGATAAGGTAGATAACAAATTAGATAGTCAAGGCAAACAACTTTATTTTGTCAATTTAGGTGGTTATCTACCAGGTCAATTTGAAGAGTTCCATTATAAAACACTTGTGGTAGCCGAGACGCTAGGTAAAGCAACGGCGCAAGTTAAAAAAACGGCATTTTATCAAGACTATACATTTGATAATGTCGATACCGCCAAAAGCGGCGTGGCAACCAGTCATGTTGATGATAAGCAGCAACTGGACTTGGATGATATTCACTGTGTGGCTGATTTACTGCCAAGAGACGTGGCATTAACCATTCAGCCATTAACCGAGCCTGAAAAAAATCAGCTACCGGTCGATGCGCTGCATATTGGTTATTTAAGTCTCAAGCAAATCAAAACCATGATTGACTAACTGGTGAAGCATTTGATAGCGTATTTTGGCGCTGTCAATCATTGCCTTTACTCGGCTTTGCCTTTATAGTAGGCTCATTTTTAACTCGCTTTTTTTAACCCCTTCTTTTTATCTATAAAAGCTTTGTATAACCAATGAAACAAGCCACCGCCCTTGATATCCTTAAAACTGGTAAAAATGTATTTTTAACAGGCTCAGCAGGGGCGGGCAAGACCTATACCATCAATCAGTATTTGCATTATCTGCGCGCAAGGGATGTGGCGGTCGCGGTGACGGCAAGCACAGGCATTGCTGCCACTCATATGAACGGCATGACCATTCACAGCTGGGCGGGCATCGGCATCAGTAATGAGCTAACCGCCAAAGACATCGCTCGCATCAAAAAACGCACGGTGGTTGTGGAGCGCATTGAGCGCACCAAAGTATTGGTGATTGATGAAATCTCGATGCTGCATCGACAGCAATTTGAGCTGATTAACCAAGTGCTACAAGCCATCAAAGAAAACACCTTGCCGTTTGGTGGGATACAGCTATTGGTCGCCGGGGATTTTTTTCAGTTGCCGCCGATTGGTGAGCCCCATGAGAGCAACCGCGATAAATTTGCTTTTATGGCGCAAGCTTGGCTGGATGCAGATTTTCAAATTTGCTATTTATCCGAGCAGCACCGTCAAACAACTGACAAAACAGCGGCGGCAGGCAACACCTATTATGGCTTGGATTTGACTGCGATTTTAAATCAGATTCGTAGCCAGCAGTTTACCCCCCATATCATGCCTGCTTTGACCGCGACGGCTGAGCATGTGCTAGCCGACAACCGTACCCGACTGTTTACCCACAATGTCAACGTACAAGCTATCAATGAGCAGGAACTTGGTAAACTTACCACAGCGGCGCATACTTTTCGCGCTTGGGGAGAAGGCGATGAAAAGCTGGTAGAAACGCTAAAAAAATCCGTACGCAATACCCCAGAGCTGGTGCTCAAACTTGGCGCAAAAGTGATGTTTATCAAAAACAACGCCGAGCTTAATGTCTCAAATGGCACCATGGGCAAGGTAGTTGATTTTGTTGCCACCACCCTTAAACAACCAAATAAACAAACAAACAGCCCATCAACAAACAGCCCATCAAAAAACCTATCTGAGCCGCTTGATGAACAAGCGCTAGCAGCAGATGAAAGTGCCTTGCTCGATGCCATCGAACAAGAACAACAAGCCGATATGGCAGACTTGCTCGATGAAGTCAATGGCGGTCAATCACAACAAACTCACCCCAGGGATGAGGAGAGGGATGAGGATGATATAGCCGCTACAGACACGGCTGATGACAAACTGTCGGAGTTACTTTACCCCTTGGTTGAGCTCAATGACGGCCGCAAAGTCATTGCTGAATATGATTCATGGCGTATTGATGATGAAGAAGGTGAAATACTGGCTGCCTATTACCACATCCCCTTGACGCTGGCGTGGGCGATTACCATTCACAAAAGCCAAGGCATGACGCTAGATGCGGCAGAAGTGGATTTGTCGAAAACCTTTGAAAAAGGGCAGGGCTATGTGGCTTTATCACGGTTAAAGCAGCTATCTGGACTACAATTACTGGGCGTCAATGAATTAAGCTTACAGCTTGATCCCTTAGCGCGCGGGGCTGACCAGCGATTTCAAGCGATCAGTGCAGAGCAAGAATGTGAATTTTTGACGCGCAGTAAAAAACAGCTCAATGACCTTCATCGTGAATTTATCATTCAATGCCGGGGTACGCTGGATAAAGAAAAAATCGCTGCGTATGAAAATCGCGCCAAACAACAGCAAAAACTGATTGAAAAACGTCGCCATGCTGTACAGCAGCTGCAATCTTTGGCGGATGATGCGGCAGGCGTTATCACCCCCACGGTGCTGGAAACTAAAGCCTTGTTGGATGAAAGTTTGACCATTGCAGAAATTGCGCAAGCCCGTAATCTCGCCCAATCAACCGTGATGGGACATATCGAGAAAATTGCTGAGCATTTTCCCCGCGCCAACATCGCGCATCTACAACCTCATGACGAATGGTTACAGCCGATTAATAAGGCGTATCAAAAAATAGCCAAACGTGATGACAAACGCGATAAAGATAACGATGGCAAAATCAAAATTCGCGCGATTGTCGAAGAGTTAAGAAACGCCTATTCTTATAATGATGTGAAACTTGCCTTGTTGTTTTTAAAACCGCATGGCAATTGAGCACTTGTCTAGTAAGGAATATCCCTGATTGAATGCTTCTACTATCAAACCTTTTAACATCGCTATTAATGGCTTTGGTCGTATTGGGCGCAACGTGCTACGTGCTTATATCGAACGGTTTTGTCAAAATCCTTTACAATTACAGCCGTTAAACATCGTCGCCATCAATGATATTGCTGAGCCAGCAACCCTGTTACATTTACTCAAATATGACAGTACCCATGGTCGATTATCGGCGGTCAGTAATATCCATATTGAATTAAAAACAGTAGATTTGAGGGAAAAACAACAGCATTTTTTGCTATTAAGCCAAGGGGAGTTTCGGCAAAAAATTGCATTGATACAGCAGCCCATTGCCACCAAATTACCTTGGGAAAAACTGGGCATCGACATGGTGCTTGAGAGCACCGGTCATTTTCGTAGCTATGAACAGGCGTCGCAGCATATTATCGCGGGCGCCAAGCAGGTGATGATTGGGGCTGCCCCGTTTGATCATGTGGATGCCAGTATCGTAGTGGGCGTCAATGACCATGAGCTTAGCCGTGATAAAAAGATTTTATCCAGTGTGTCGTGTACCACCCAAGCGCTCGTGCCTTTACTATATGTATTGCATCATGCCTATGGCATCGAATCAGCGATGATGACCGAAATCCATGCGGTGACCGCTGACCAAACCGTGCTAGACCAAGTGCATCGTGATTTGCGCCGTGCACGGGCTTCTGGTCATAACATTATTCCAACCACATCAAGTAGTATCGCTGCGGTCAATCGGGTGATGCCGCATATGGCAGGCAAGGTGAATGGGTATTCCATTCGCGTACCGACCATGGATGTCGCGGCAATTGATGTGACATTTACCTTTGACAAAGCCACGGATGTTACTGCTATCAATCAGCTGTTAAAACATGCCAGTGAACAAGATTTATTGGGTATCATGGATTACAGTGATGAGCCATTGGTATCCAGTGACTTTATCCATGATGCGCATTCATTGGTGATTGATAGTTTACAGACCATGAGCGTGGGGCGGCAATTTAAAGTGTTTGCTTGGTATGATAATGAATGGGGCTATGCCAATCGGATGCTCGATATTTGCCAAACCTTAGCGAAACTATAAACCTTAGCAGAGCTATAAAAAGAAAAAAATTATCAATTAAAACAGGCGAAACCTAGTCAGTTTCGCCTTTTTTATGCCTAACAAAAATTAATGTCTAAAATGACGCATACCGGTGAACACCATCGCAATGCCATGTTCATCGGCTGCAGCAATGGTTTCGTCATCGCGCATGGAGCCACCTGGCTGGATAATCGCCTTAATTCCCACCGCTGCGGCATTGTCAATACCATCACGGAATGGGAAGAAGGCATCGGATGCCATCACCGCACCCACAGGTGATAGACCAGCGTGCTCAGCTTTAATCGCGGCAATACGGGCTGAGTTCACTCGGCTCATTTGCCCTGCGCCTACCCCAATGGTACGCCCATCTTTGGCATACACAATGGCGTTGGATTTCACATATTTAGCGACTTGCCAAGTAAATAGCAAATCATCGAATTGTTGCTGAGTCGGCTGTACTTTTGTCACCACTTTTAAATCATTTAAAGTAACTAAGCCCAAATCTTGCGCTTGCACCAATAAACCACCGGTGACGCGTTTAAAGTCAAACTGGGCTTGGCGCTCACTTGGGTTTGGTAATTCACCGCAGACTAACACGCGCACATTTTTCTTGGCAGCCGTGACATCGAGTACACCATCGGCAACGCTTGGGGCGATAATGACTTCAACAAATTGCTGATCCACAATCGCTTTTGCTGTTTTGATATCTAATTCACGGTTAAAGGCAATGATACCGCCAAACGCAGATTCTGGGTCAGTGGCAAAGGCTTTTTGATAAGCATGGGTTAAGTCGGCATCCACGGCCACACCACAAGGATTGGCGTGTTTAACAATGACACACGCAGGCAAATCAAACGATTTCACGCATTCTAATGCCGCATCGGTATCTGCGATGTTATTGTAAGATAGTTCTTTACCTTGTAATTGCTTGGCGGTGGCAATACTGGCTTCTTTTTGACCATTAACCTGCGCTTTTTCGACATAAAAAGCGGCTCGTTGATGCGGGTTTTCACCATAGCGTAAGTCTTGCGCTTTGTCCATTTGCACGTTAAAAGTACGCGGGAATTGGTCAGCCGATTCAAAGCTTTGCAGGCGGTTGCCTAAAAAGTTGGCAATCATACCATCATAATGTGCGGTATGCTCAAATGCTTTTACCGCTAAATCAAATCGGGTGGTATCACTGATGCGGCCGTTTGCTGTTAGCTCGCCCAAGATTGCTGCATAATCGTTGGGGCTTGTCACAATGCTGACATGGTCATGATTTTTTGCCGCGGCACGCACCATGGTAGGTCCACCAATATCAATGTTTTCGATGGCGTCTTCTTTGGTGACATTCGGGTTGGCAACGGTTTGGGCGAATGGATATAAATTGACAACGACCATGTCAATGCGGTCGATACCATGTTCTTGCATAATGGCATCATCAGTGCCGCGGCGACCTAAAATACCGCCATGAATTTTTGGATGCAGGGTTTTTACCCGACCATCCATCATCTCTGCAAAACCTGTGTATTCTGCGACCTCAGTCACTGCTAAGTCATGTTGTTTGAGTAGTTTGTAGGTGCCGCCTGTTGATAGTAGACGAAAACCGTGGGTGATTAGACCTTTGGCAAAATCCACAATACCCGATTTATCAGAAACAGAGAGCAATGCATAAGATTGATTCATAATTGACTCGACTCGTTGACAAAAAAACACTAGGGGCAGAAAAAACAAAAAAGTCAGTTATGACGAACTGACTGATTGACTTTCATACCCCAACTCTATAAATTCCAAAATATAGGGATATCTTATCATAAAAAAGCGGGTATTTTTATCAATTATAGCAATTGGTGGGTTTTGAGTTTTTTCCGCAATGTACCGCGATTAAGTCCCAAAATCTCGGCGGTTTTGGTTTGATTGCCGCGGGTGTGTTCAAGGACGACACTGATTAGCGGTTTTTCAAATTGTGACAACATAAGCTCGTAGAGCTGGGTCGGTTGTTGTTCTTTTAAATTATCGAAGTACTCTCGCACTACAAGCTCAATGTGATGAGCTAGGCTTGCGCTGGGAGAAGTTTGCGATGGGGTATGGGTAGTGTATGGGTTAGATGGGGTATCTGACATATTGGAATACTTGGCGCGATTTTGTAAAGCAACAGAATTGGGCATAACAGATTCTCAAACTAAAGTTGCTGACAAATTTATTGAATAATTCGTTAGTTAACAGATTAAATAAAACTTAAATATCAAGACGAATAATAAAGTTATTAATACTTATACTAAAACAATTATGAAACTGATAGCAAGCTTAAGTTGTTTACAATATGTAAAATTCTGCGATAAATACTGGGTGCTGGAGGCTTGTTTTATCACTATTGGAATGAAGCTAAAAAGAAGCTCAATTGAATGAAGCTAAAAAAATTTAATAAATCAGCTCAATATTGGCGGCTTGAACTTTGGTTTTTGGAAAGTCAATACGCAATTTGACGGGTTTTATTTGATGCGGCATCAAATAGTTGTTACCGGCTTCCAAATAATGGCTAGGGGTGAGTAGGGTTTGCGCAAGTATGGTATTGCCACTGCGCAGCGAAACCTTAACACTCGGGTAGATAATATTATTATCCGTGGTATTGGTCAGGGTAAATATCATGTCAGTCTGCCCCGCTTGTTTGGATGAATGAGCAAGCGCTAGCATCTGCACATCAATAAGACCCGTATCAGCGATAGGCAATTGACAGGCAGGGATTTTATGGCAAATATTTGAGAGCACAGCCGCGTTTGTTTTTGAAGTGATTAGGGTGTCGATGTTAAAAATAATATATTGCACGGCTAACAAAAAGACTAATAGTAAGCTACCTAATCCCCAAATAATGCTCATATTAAAAATTTTTGCATTCGCCAATTGCTGCGAGGAAACTTGTTGCGACAAGCGTTCATCAATCTTTTGTTGATAGGCTAACAAATCTGCTTGTTGCTCACTACGAGTATCAATCGGAATTTGGTCAAAAATATCTGTGTTAAACACCCCATCCATGCCTCGCTTGGCGCCGGCTGTGTCGTCTGCTGCTTCGTTGTCATCCGCTTGTGCCATTAAGCTTAGCAGCCAAGCCTGCTCATCGCCTAACGTCTCGTTATCTTGGGCGAGGTCTATCGCTTCAACGGCGTCCTCATCGCCAATCAATACTTTGGGATTGCTATTTTTGGCTATGGGTAGTTGGTCAAAATTGTCTATAATCTCTAAGTCATCTATGGTGCTGTTTGATTTAGCATAGGCTGATTTTGTATGAGATTGTGACAAGGGATAGGGTGAGATGGGTTTAACTGGTTCATCGACAATGAGATTGCCGGCTTCATCAATACCTGACTCATCGTCAAATAAAATCTCCTCAGATTTATCATCGATGAGCGCCGAGGACGTCTGATGGTTTGGACTTGCCGGCGGATTGTTGTTAGTAATTTTTTGTTGTTCTAGCTGGTCGGCGGCGGAGAAAATGGTTTTGCAATAGGAACAACGAACGTACCCATTTTTAATGGCTAACTGTTCATCATTGATTTTAAATGCGTGTTGACAGTTTGGGCATTTAGCATTGTACAAATTCATCGCAACATCACTTCCCTTTTAGCATTTTTAGTTTGCGTCTTTGATTGTTAATAATGTCGTGTGTTAAATCATTTAATGACGAATAAAAAATAAAGTCAACAAATTTCCTAGAGTTTATGTTCACTATGCTGCTAGCTATGATACTAGCTACGTTATTAGGCTTCGACGGGGAAAAGACGGCCTTACTTCCTTGTAAGGCTTTTTATACGAATCGCGACTTGTTCTACTCGCGGCGAAAACCCGAGAGGCGATGCCAATGTTTATCTTCCTGCGCGCTAAAGGTAAATTCGCCATCCATCTCAAAATAAGGCTGATAGGCAGCTTTTACATCTTCCACTTGGTTTTCAATCAGACCGGCCAACACAATGCTACCTTGAGATTTTAATAATGTCGCAAAATAAGAGGCAAGGCTCATTAGCGGTTTGGCTAAAATATTTGCAGTTATCAAGTCCACAGGCAAAATAGCCTGCTCTTTACAATAGTCACTAAATTGTTCAGGTAAAAAAGCCTGAAGCTGATCGGCTACCTTGTTGCGCTCGGCATTTTGATGGGTTGCTAAGACTGCTTGGGGGTCAATATCGACCGCGTACACCTGTTTTGCGCCTAGCAAAAGCGCCGCAATGCCCAAAATACCTGAGCCGCATCCATAGTCAATCACCACTTTATCTTGCAAAGGTTGTTCTGTCAGCCAATCAATACAAAGACGGGTGGTTGCATGGTAACCTGTGCCAAATGCCAAGCCTGGATCCATGATGATGTTAATCGCATTGGGGTTAGGGGGTGACATCCATTTGGGCACAATCCAAAGTCCATTGGCACATTCAATGGGATGGTAGTTCTTCATCCACTCACGTTCCCAATCTTTGTCATCCACTCGGCTCGTCCAAACTCGCGTCGCCACCACATCATTGGCGATATCTTGACTCAAAGTTTCCAAATTACAATCACCATCAAATAGCCCAGTCACAATCACATCATCCCACAATGGCGATTCACCTGGCAATGGTTCAAATAGCGGTTGGTCACCTGCATCATCTAAACTGATACTGAGCGCATCGGCTTCGAGCATCAAGGTTTCCGCCAGTTCGGCTTGCGATTTTTCGCATCGAATATGTAATTGCTGCCAAGGCATAAACAGTCCTTAAAAATAACAAATAAAATAATGAAACAATAAAAAGGGAGTGCACTAGCTTGGTAGTATAAACACATTCAGCCATAAATGCGATGTGACTTAAAAATGAAAATACCCATATTATTGCTTGGCGCACCCGAGCTAAAACACCTAGCGGTAAGGGTAAAGACAAATAAGAAGGTTCGCCTGTTACCGTCTCTAAAACATTTCTTTAACCGATTTTTCTAACCAAGACTGCGAGCGCGGCGCCGCATTGAGTGGTTGGTTGGTATGGATCGGGTCGCCGCCGTTATTAGGGGTATTGGGGGTATTAGGGTTGGTCTGCGTATTCCCCGTATAGCCACCTTCATTTTGGTAGGGATTGGGTGCAGGTGGGTTATTGCCAATGGTATCTTCATAGGTTTGTCTGCGTTCAATATTGTCATAGCGCTGTTGTTGGCTTTGTCCAAACTCACTCATTGCCTGTTGTTGCTGTGCGGCAAATCTTGCTTCTTGCTCGCTTTGGTATAGTTGTACCGCGCATTCACTACTATCTTGCGGTAGATTGTCGGTATCAACAGGTACATAGATGGCATTTGGACATTTTTCATGGGATAATTGTGATTTGCCGTTTTCCATCCATAGCCATTCGATATTGCCTGGCGCGATGAGATTAACTGGCGTAAGCTTTTGCTGCTTCATAAAATTGATCCACATCGGCAAAGCACCATTACCGCCACTTAGACCTGTGGGTTTGTTGTCATCTAAACCGACCCAAACAACGCTGACCACATTGCCACTATAGCCTGCAAACCACGCATCGCGATAATCATTGGTAGTCCCTGTTTTACCTGCAAGATTGAGATTGTCACCGAGCGATAGCGCCGCTTTGGCGGTACCTTGCTTGATGACCTGCTGCATTGCATAATTGGTGAGATAGGCAGCCGTGGGGTTGATGACTTGCTGATTTTTTTGTTCCATGCCTTGAACCACTCGTCCTTGGTCATCAATAATCGTGCGAATGGTATGAATTTCATGACGCAAGCCACCCGTTGCCAGTACTTGATAAATCCCCAACATATCCATGGGCGATAGATTCACCGCGCCAAGCAAGGTAGATGGATAATTGGGCAATGGGCTATTGATACCCATACGGTATAATTGATTTAAAAAATTGGGAATACCAACTTCCATACCCACACGCACCGCGGCTTGGTTATAGGAATTGGCTAAAGCGCTGGTGAGGGGGATAATACCATGACTGCCGCCACCGTAATTGCTGGGTGTCCATGTCTTGCCATCGGTCATTTTTAGCACAATCGGGCTGTCATCGACACTACTGGACAAATTATAGCGACCCTGCTCAAATGCGGTTAAGTAAATAATCGGTTTGAGTAAAGAGCCAACTTGGCGCTTGGCATCCACGGCGCGATTAAAACCGGTAAAATCACGACTACTTCCTACTACAGCGAGCAGTTCACCGTTGTTGGGATTGGCGCTGACTAGGGCGGCTTGCAAATTAGTGAGCTGTTTGGGATTACTTTTTTTTAACTGATTGACGCTTTGAATGACCGCGCTGGTAGCGGTTTTTTGAACATTGGGATCAAAACTGGTAAATATTCTTAACCCTTCGTTTTTGAGATCGTTGGCATCATAGGTACGGGTGAGTTCTCGTTTGACCACGTCTAGATAATCAGGAAAACGCGTTTTACCAATCACAGGATTGTAAGAAATGCTCAGTGGCTGCTGCACCGCTTCATCATATTGCTGCTGGCTGATTTTACCGGTTATCAGCATATTACTCAGCACCACGTTACGGCGTTTTAGGGCAGCATCGGGGTAGCGTAGCGGATTGTACTGGGTAGGACCTTTGGCAAGCCCTACGAGCATCGCCATTTGGTCGAGTCGAAGCTCTTTTAGCGGGCGGTTAAAGTAAAACTGCGAGGCAAGCCCAAACCCGTTAATGGAGTGATTGCCATTTTGACCTAAGTTAATCTCATTCATATAGGCTTGCAAAATCTCACTTTTGGTGTAATGCATTTCCAGCAAAATCGCCATCACCGCTTCATTGGCTTTACGTTTGATAGTACGGTCTGAGTTGAGATAGAAGTTTTTAACCAGTTGCTGGGTGATGGTGGAGCCGCCTTGGCGTGAACCGCCCATAAAATTGCTATAAATCGCACGTCCTATCCCGCGGATAGAAACGCCGTGATGCTGATAAAAACTGCGGTCTTCGGTTGCCACCAGCGCATCAATTAATGGCTGCGGATAGTCATTGATGGTTAAAACGATGCGGTCTTCATTGTTGTCTGGATAGATACCGCCAATAAAAATTGGCTCAACCCGCGCCACACCCGATGGATTGGGACGGGTGCTTTGTAATTTTTCAATTTGGTTATCTTTGAGCGTGACCTTAATAATTTGCGATGGCTCAGTATCATTGGCGGCAAATTTAAATTCGCGGGTATGAATATAGTACTCACCATTTTTTTTGGTATAAGTCCCGGCATTGTCATAGTTTTGGTCAGGGGCATAGGTGAGTAAATTTAACCAATTTTCCAATTCATCATCGCTAAGGGGATTACCCACCGTTAACGTTAATGGTTGCGAGTATACTTTTGCAGGGATATTCCAGCGTTTGCCCTCAAATTTTTGGGTGATGACATTATCTTGGCGCACCAAATATAACCCAAGCAAGACCAAGCCGCCCAATACTGCCACCACAAAGATAAAGCTCAGGATAAACATCCCTTGTTGGTTTGAGTCATACTGGAATTTAGGCGAGTTTTGGCGATTTTTAGCGGCAGAGATAACGGTTGAATTCATACAAAAATGCGTCACGATCAAGGGTATAAAAAAGTGCTTTATCATGACCCAAAATACGCCAAAATACAATGTCAACATCGTGCTATTTTGCCACGTTTATACAGGATTTTTGAACTTTAATAGACCGTTTTGGAGTACAATAACAGTCATTTTTGGGTGAGTTAGGGTGTTTGCCCTAGGGGTTTTGATGATGCCAAACAATAGCCAATTTGGGGCAAAACAATCGGATATTGAGCCGTCGGTTGTGACCGATGCGCCTAGCCGTACGCTTGTTGAAGCAGATAGCAAATTTACTACCACATATCAAGATGTGGAGCTGGTGTTACCAGATGAAGGGCATTGTTTTCATTGTGGCGATCCGCTGCCAAGCCCGCCATTTTTTACCCATGTATTGGGTGAAGATCGGGCGATGTGCTGTATGGGCTGTCAGCTTGCTTCGCAAAGTATCATCGAGGCGGGGCTTGAGCAATACTATCTTGACCGCAGTGAAATCAATCGTACCGCCAGTCTCCCTGATTCGTTATATCAGCTGCAAGCGTATGACCACGATGATATCAAATCGCAATTTATTTACCATCAGCAAGGGCACAGCGTTGCTGAGCTGTCAATCAGCAATTTGCGCTGTGCTGCCTGTAGTTGGCTGATTGAAACCCAGTTGTATCGCCTTGATGGCATGGACACTTGCCAAGTCAACCTCACCAATCAACGGATGCGCGTGGTATGGGATGACAAAAAACTGCCGATTAGCCAAATTTTGGCAAATGTGCAAGCCATTGGGTATGATGCCAAACCCTATCGGCAAGATACCCATGAAGCGATGCTCAAGCGAGATAATCGCCGTATGTTGTTTCAATTGGGTATTGCGGCATTGGGTGCCATGCAAGCGATGATGTTTGCAGTGGCGCTATATTTTGGGGAATATTCAGGTATCGGCATCAACGATCGGCAATTTTTACGCTGGGTATCGCTGTTTGTTAGTATTCCTGTGTTTTTGATTGCAGGGTTACCATTTTTTCAATCGGCGTGGTCAGCGATTAAAGCCCGCCAAGTCAATATGGATGTGCCGATTAGTATCGCCATTGTCATTACCTTTTTGGCAAGTTTATATGCGACATTGACCAGCACGGGCGAGACCTATTATGACTCGGTTAGTATGCTGATATTTTTCTTATTGGCGGGCAAATTTGTCGAGCACAATGCTAGGCTAAAGGCTGCCAATTTAGCCAATGATTTGGTGGTCGTCGAACCTGTGTTGGTCGCAAGGCTGGGTCATGAAGCGCCGTTAGCGCTAGAGAATACGGATACCTCACAAGTAGCGCTCTATGCCAGTCAATATAAAGACCTTTTTTATCAGTCACTTAGTTTAGACCCTGCCAATAGGGGTGATAACGAGCAAATGGTTTCGGCGCAGTCGCTAAGAGTTGGTGATATTGTCCGCATTGATGCCGGTAGCAGTATCATCAGTGATGGTATTTTGCTGTCGGATAGTGCCACGGTGTCCGAAAGTTTATTGACCGGGGAGAGTGATTTAATCGTCAAACGCTTGGGCGATAGCATTGTGGGCGGTAGTCAAAATGACAGTCAGCCGTTTGTGATGCAAATCACCACATTACCCAATGACAGCCAAATGGGCGTGATTGACAGGCTAGTGAATCGCTCGCTCAGTGAAAAGCCGCAAATCGCCTTAAAAGCAGATAGACTGGCGCGCTGGTTTGTCGCGCGGGTACTGGTGATTGCCAGTATGGTGTTTTTGGCATGGTATTTTATTGAGCCGAGTCATGCCATTTGGGCAACGGTTGCCGTATTGGTCGCTACTTGTCCTTGCGCCTTGTCATTGGCCACGCCCATTGCATTAACCGTTTCTACCAATCGATTAGCAAGCCTGGGGTTTTTAGCGACGCGCGGGCATACCATTACCACACTCGCTGAAGTCACCCATGTGGCGTTTGATAAAACCGGTACATTGACGTACGGTCAACCCAATTTGATGGCGATTGAAACGCTGGATGTACCGGATGGTGTTAAACAAAATCCGTCAGTGGATTTTACTGAAGATGACACCAAAAACGAAGACGAGATAAAAAACCATTTTTTAAGTATTGCAGCGAGCCTTGAAGTGGGTAGTCGTCACCCCATTGCTCATGCGTTATTGACAATGACTCGGCAAATGCATTTGCCCACTACCAGCGATTTGGTACACATTCCGGGGGGCGGTCTGCAAGCTACGATTGATGGGCTAAGTTACCGTC
Organism: Moraxella sp. CTOTU47618; assembly: GCF_032017425.1. Classification (NCBI taxonomy): domain Bacteria; kingdom Pseudomonadati; phylum Pseudomonadota; class Gammaproteobacteria; order Moraxellales; family Moraxellaceae; genus Moraxella; species Moraxella sp. CTOTU47618. The sequence continues at coordinate 192,579 of NZ_DALZPW010000001.1, forward strand.
TAGGTCATCACGGTTTTGCAGTGCAATCAGGATTAGATGATGGGTTACTGCCAAATCTGAGCAAACACCAAGCCAGTACCAGTGTGACCTTATCAAGACAAGATAGCCTAAGCAAAAAATGGCAGCCACTGGCGCATTTTTATTTTCATGATAAAGTCCGTGAAGGCGCCTTAGCTACCATTAAACATCTCAAAGACCAAGGCGCGCAGGTGCTGATGCTCACCGGTGATCCCAGTGCTCAGGCGTTTGAAGTAGCGCGCGAGCTTGGTATTGACACAGTTTATAAAGGTCTTACTCCGAATGATAAGGTACAACATTTAAAAGCCCTGCAGCAGCAAGGACACATCGTGCAAATGGTCGGGGACGGGGTAAATGATGCGCCGGTACTTGCCGCTGCCAACATCTCAACCGCCATGGCAGGTGCGGCAGATTTGGCGCAAGTCTCCAGTGACTCCTTGGTACTCAATGGTCAAATCCAAGCCGTGGCAAAAGCGCGTGAGGTGGCTTTCAAGACCGATCGCATTATTGCCCAAAACTTCAAATGGGCGCTAGGGTATAACTTTATCGTACTGATACCCGCTGCGTTAGGCTATGTACCGCCTTGGTTGGCTGCGATTGGTATGTCATTGAGCTCACTGTTTGTGGTGCTTAATGCGTTACGTCTCAAACGCGCTTAATAGTGCAATTTAACAAAGCTTTATGCTTTTGGCTTACTAAAATCATACGCCGTGACTATTTGCGCGTTTTTGGCAAAATCGATGAAATAATAGAAGTATTTATCATTCTCATCAATCACCCGATCGCCGTTGGAATCAGCTTGGGTTGAGAAGTAAAAGCGTTTTCTCTCAGGCAGCCATTTATAATGTTTAAAATATTGATTATTGGGCGTGAGTTTCAATAAATTTTTGCCATTTAAATCACTTAAATACAAGGTAAGCTGCTGATCAAGATTGGTTTTATTGTCATCATCATCAGCGATCTCTTTGACTTCATAGATAAAATAGCCCAGCAGTAAGGTATTGCCGACTTTGACTGCCAATGGGTTGGTTGCTTCTTTCGCGGCTTGCGGTTGGGTAGGCGCAATTTGCGTCATGGTAGCTTTTTTTTGTACTGTTGTGTCATCTTGGGTTAAATCTACCAAGGGCGTGTGCACCGCTCTTATCACAAAGTTATCTTGTGGAAACAGCCGGTGTACTTGCCCGGTTTTTAACCCTTCAAACACAATATTGTAAACACTGCTTTGAAAATCATAGGGCGCAACTTCTTGAAAGTAGCTGACGGGTGATTTTTTAGCATCACTGCCATCGCTGTCATATTTGCGATTGATAGGCACTGACGGAATAATCGGATGCAGTAGATTGGGCACACCTGCCAAATACACCGGAAAATCCATGCGTTTTAACCCGACTGTGGCAGGTGGGATACTGGCTGGGGTTTGGGCGATGATGACTTCAGGTACGTTAGACGGTGAAGGTGCAGTGTCGCTCGCTCGGTTAGTTGTCTCAGGGGTGGGCTGGCAGGCGGTAAGCACCAAGCCTAGCCCCATAGCGCTCAAGGTACTCATAGTGATATGTAATGGTCTAAAAAAATTCGCATCACGCCATTGGTTAACAAAAGACATAAGAGTCTCCATTACAAAGATAATCAAATATACTACTAAAATGATAAGACATGTACAATCTTTGGTTATACCATCGTGTTTAGGTTTACAATAGTATTTATTTTTTGTATTGACGGTTTTTATTGACAGTTTTAAAAGGTAAATAAATTTCAAACACCACGACACGGGGCAAAAGGCGCGTGAGTAGCTATTTCATAAATTTAGGTTATAATAGTCAAAATTTAGTTAGACGCCTGAATTTTTTGCTTTTAAACTTTTAAACTTTTAAGCATAGGGCGGCGAACTGGGCAGCACTATGTGTATAGTGGTTTATGATTTATTTTCAAAAAGCGATATCTTACCGATTGCGAGTGCATGAATGTCGGAACAATTAAGTCTAAACTTAAATATCAAGCAGTCCGCGAGTATCAGTGACTTTAGTGGTCCAGGCTGGGTATCAATCATCGATGTGGTGCGCCAAATGCATGTAGGACTGTTGACGCAGCTGTATCTATACGGCGAGCGCGATACAGGTAAAACCCATCTACTCAACGCTATCTGCGAATCCTTCCGTGATATCGACCAATCTGTTATTTATCTATCGCTGCGTGAGCTCATAAACGCCAATATGGATGCCATGGTGTTGTCATCGCTAGAGAATACCACAGTGATTGCGCTTGATGATATGGATGAAATTCAAGGTCATCCTGAATGGCAAGAAGCAGTTTTTCATCTGATTAATTTATCGCAAGAATACGGCAATAAAATTATTTTTGCCAGTCGTTTGCCTGTCAAAGCGTTAAATTTTGAGCTGCGAGATTTGCTATCAAGGCTTGCTCGAGCCGCGACTTTTCAATTGCCAACGGGCAGTGATAGGCTTGATAGACAGCTGATTTTGGAATCGGTATTACGCCGTCGTCATTGGCACTTTGATCCGCGCATCATCGACTATTTGCTTAACGAAGGTCCACACCGCATCGGTGCGATGTTAGCAGTATTAAACGAATTGCAGCCATTATTTTCTAACATGGAACGCACCCCATTAAACAAAGTGAGCAAAGCCAAAATTCAAGATGCGATGAACATCATTGATAATTTAACGCTGAATTTTGAATTGGCGGACTTTGATGAAATTGCAGAAAATGAAAATTTTTTAGATTTTTGACCGGGTTTGTCATAGGAATTGCGTGATAAATGGGTTAGAATCCATCAACAGTTTGATGTAAAACAACAGGATATCCTATGAATAAACAGTACTTATGGACGGCTGCCGCGTTGACTGCGGGCGTGTTAGCAACCACACAAACATTTGCCCAAGTCACCTTGAATGTTGCTGATAATACCGTGGTGACTGCTATTAATGGTCAAGAAGTCAAAAACGGCTTGCTTTCAAAGCCGCAAAAAACCTACAAACTTGAGCCAGGCAAACATGTGATTACTGCCAAGTACAATCGGTTGTACGAGCTGCGCGGTGACAATCACGATGTGTTACGTTCAAGCAATATTAGCGTTCCAGTAGAGCTTGCCGACAATCAAACGTATGTGTTAGATATGCTAGGTCAACCAGAAGACTATAATGCCGCCAAAGAATATGTCAAACAACCCACACTAGCGGTGCTACAAGGCAAGCAAGTTATTGCAAGTCAGCAAGCTACATCCAGCAGTAGTTCAAGCATTTTTAGCGGCTTGGGTAATGCGTTAGGCGGTGTGTTTGGTGGTAGCTCAAAAGCGGTTGAAGCCAATCAACAAACCATCAATGCCTTAGGACAATCAGGGGGCGCGATTCCCGCTATCAATCAACCTGTTGCGACCACGGTCAGTTCATCGGATAGTCTCGATCAATTTATGCAGTTATGGTTGAGAGCAACGCCAGCAGAGCGTGATAAAATCCGTCAGTGGGTGCAAAAATAATCACCCCATGCGCCCCCATGCGCCAAAATAACGATGCCAAGTGCATCGTTTTTTATGGTCATTTAACATTACTTGCTTTTACCATTAGTTAATAGATAAAACAGACTGTACTTCAAGTTTATCGAGGGCTGGCTGGTTGATTTGTAGTTGCTGGATGCGGATACCTTGTTGTTCAAACTGATTAAATATATTGGTGATTACGCTCGCCTGCGCGTGACTAAAAGCAACTTGGATAGTATTGCCATTCTCGACCACTTGCGCATTGACAATACCTGATTGGCTAAGTATTTGTTTGATAGCATCGGCTTGACTGACTTGTTGGGTTTGGTTGGGATTGATGTTACCTGCTTGACTGCGTAGCCAAAACACATCTGCCATGGTGTCATCGTATTTTTTTTGTGCTTGGTTGGCTTGGCTATGCAGCGTCCAACCACCGACACCGACCACAAAAAAAAGCAAGAACATTGCCAATATCAGCAGCGCAATCTGATCACGACGTGATAAATTTTGAAAGGCATGAGCCAAAGGCGTGGTTAGTTTTTGCAGGGATTGGCTCAGTGAGGCTTGCAGTTTCATAAATTCATCTCAGTCGTAGGTTTATTCTGCCAATTCAATATCTATCATGGCAAGGGTACTGCCAGCAGAAGTTGGCGCCACTGCACTGGAAACCGCACTGGCAGTATTGGAAGACATTGCAGCGGGTATCGCGGCATCCACAGACCCTAGCTTGGCTTTTATCCCTTTGTTTACCATGTCATTGACGGCTTTGTTTAATGAATCGGCGCTTGATGATAACAGCTGCAGTTGTAAGTGATTATTTTGAAAATTAAGCTGCTTGGCGGTCAGTTGGTACTGCTGCAATACAGGCTGTATTGACGATAATGTCTCAAGTACGCTTGGCGTGGCTGATTGCTGGGTGGTTAATTTGCCAGATAACTGTCGTTGTAGGGTGAGTTTGCTACTAAGCGGCTCATTGGGGAACCACTGGGCATATTGCTGAGCTAGCAAAGTTGCGGCTTGTTTTTGCGCTTGGTTGTAATAATACCAACGAAGTGCATCGACCACAAAGGCTGTCAGCAGCGCACAAACCGTGATTAGGGCGATGACTTTGGCATAAGGCGCAAGCGTCGTTTTACCTTTGATTGTCGCAAAGTTAAAAAAATGTCTGACCGGGTCTTTGATTGGGGTAGGCAACAACTCAGACGATGCAATGGATAAATTAGGCATACTGGCTAACTGCTGGGCAACGGTTTCATCGTGAAAACCCGTTAAATATAGCGTTTCTAGCATGGGTAATTTGGTGAGTACCAGCGGTAAAAAACTAACCGCCATGCCGTGATAAGTATGTAGTTTTAATAACTGGGTATCTGCATCTTGGTAGTAGACCGCGCTTGTGGTAGATATAGCCCTAGTATTCATACTAGTATCTATTCTAGTATCTATAGTCGGCAGCAATAAAAAATCTGGCAATAAAGCGACTATCTCAATACCCGCCAACGAGGCAGCATTGATCCATGAATGAATATCGGCAGCATGAAGCCCAAATAATGCAGGTAACTCGCTGTTGGTGGCGGTCGGCTGGATTTTGACTTGTAAATCTTCTACCGACCCAATGCTGATATCTTCAAATAAATAGCGCCTGCCGGTGTCGCCCAAAGTGTTGAGCTGGCTTGCTGAGAGGGTAGGCTGGATTGTTAATAAACTGACACTAGGAAAATAGAGACAGGCTTGCAGCTTGGCTGATTGCGTGGTTTGCAGATTGGCAAGGGTCGCAAGTGTTTGCCAATTGTCAGCCGTTTGCCAAGTCTGGGTGGTTTGTTGCCATAAACGTAAGGCAGCATGCTGAGTTGGCAACCAAATATGAATCACAGAAGTGTCCTACACAAAATTGACAAATTAAATCACCTAACAGGTGGGAACAAAACGTTTGATCTCAGCGGCAAGACTGGGTGCCAATATACCCATATCATATACACGCGCTTCAGCCAGCGCAAAACCCTCTAGGGGTTCATCCGTGAGAATATGGGCAATTTTAGCAATGATATTCATATGACAAACCACCACCATGCAGTCGCCAACCAATTCGCCTAGCGCATCCACGGCGATGTCTGCATCGTTATCAGGGGTGATGCCCTCATACGTGGTCACAGGCACATGGGGAAAAAATTGCTGGATTTGGGCAAGGGTTTGCTGGGCGCGGTTGTAAGGACTGACGATAAAATGATCGGGCTCAAAGTTCTCAGCAAGCCACGCTGCGGTCTGTGAAGCTTGGGCTTGACCCAGTGCTGATAAATTTCTTTCATGGTCTGGCAGGGTATAAGCGCCTGCATCGCCATGACGAACTAAAATTAATTGCATGTATTTACCTAAAAATATTTAAAGTTATGTTTGTCAGTTATGCGTTGGCTGCACTTGATGCGGCATGACAAATTCCACATCACTTCTAAATCCTGCTTCCATCAAGTTTAATGCAACCCCAAGCGGCGCTTTGTCTTCATAGATAATATCGTGCAAGGCATGGGTAATCGGCATATAAATACCCGCTTTCATGGCTTTTTCATTCACCTGCTGGATGGTATTAATCCCTTCAGCGGTTTGCCCCAGTTTTTTGATGGCTTGGTCAAGGCTCATGCCACGCCCTAGCATATTACCAATCTGGTAGTTACGGCTTAAGGTCGATGAGCAAGTTGCATACAAATCACCCACGCCCGACAACCCCAAAAAGGTCAGCGGATTAGCCCCCGCTTGGACGCCAAATCGGCTCATCTCAGCCAATGCGCGGGTTAAAATCATGGCTTTGGTGTTTTCCCCGATGTCATAGGCAGCGGCCATGCCCATGGCGATGGCATAAATATTTTTAAGCGCGCCGCCAAGCTCCACGCCAATTAAATCATCACTGGCAAACACGCGAAAAAACGCACTGTGCAGCGCTGTCTGCACGGCAAGCCGTAGCGCTGCAGATTGGCTGGCAATCACGGTGGCAGACGGCATATTATTCATGATTTCTTTGGCGAGATTGGGGCCGCTCATCACGCCAAAAGCCACATTGGGCAATTCATCTGCGATCACATCACTCATTAGCGCAAAGGTATCTTTTTCCATACCTTTGGTTAAAGACACGATGGCTTGAGCGCTGATAAAAGGCGCAATTTTTTGTAAGGTTTCGCGAAAAGCAGCGCTAGGCACTGCCACAAAAATCAAATCTTTACCTTTGACGGCTGCTTGCAAATCATGAGTAAATTGCAGGCGCTCGTCAAGCTTATGGTCGGGCAAGTATTTTTTGTTGATATGGGTTTTTTGCATCGATTTGACGCTGCGTTTATCGCGTACCCAAAGCGTGACTTCGCAGCCATTTTTGGACGATAAATTTGCCATTGCCGTACCAAAACTACCACCGCCCAGCACGGCAATTTTGAGGGGCGCAGGTTGGTTGGCGAGCTGATTGTCTAAGTCTGTCTCTAGCACCGCTGGGGTGTCAGGTTTAGACTTTTTGACCGCTTTTTCAATGACGTCGGCAAACAGCTTGCTGGCTTTTTCACGATTGACATTCAGCTTTTCTAAATTTTCACTTAGATTGGTTGCTAACTGGGGTTTTTTCATTGAAAATCCTTGAATCCACTTGTCCTGCAAATACTGACAACAGGGCACCCTTTACATGAGCAAAATATAAAAACGGCTAGCTTAGCCGTTAGTTTGTGCCATTATCATAAACAATAAATGGTGTGACGTCTATCTTAGAACGCGGCGGGATGGTCGACACGGCTGTGCCAACATAGACAAAAGCAATGACTTGGTTATCAACGGTTACATTAAACAGCTGTTTGATTGCAGGCGCATTGGCAAGTGGACCGGTGCGCCATACGGTGGCAAACCCTTGTGCCGACAAGGCAAGCAGGAGATTTTGCACGGCACAACTACTTGCCGCTATTTGTTCCCAATGGGGGACTTTATCATGGGATTTAAAATCGGTCACACACGCGATAATCATCGGCGCACGCAGCGGCATATTTTCCGCTTTGGCGAGGGTTTTCTCATCGGTTTCACCTTGTGCCATCGCGGCATTTTTTAACGCCGTGCCTAAGGTGTTGAGCGCTTGGTTTTCAAGTACGATAAAACGGTAGGGGTTTAAATCCTTGTGATCGGGGGCGGATAGCGCCACTTCAATCGCTTGTTCGACTTGCTCGCGGGTGGGGGCAGGGGCGACGAGATTGCCGATTGAACGGCGCGATTTGATAAAGTCTAAAATTTCTGAATTTGTCATTTTTATTCCTTAAAGAGGTTATTGATTAGCGTTGCCATATTATCCGCTGTCGCCGATTGCAGTTGTGTTAAACCGTCAATCACGCCTTGCTGATTATCCAAAGTTTTATTTTGGCTAAGTTTAAATTTGGCTTCAAAATTATCAATGTTCAATTTAACCCCCACAATCGCGCGGCACATGGCATTGATATAGTCACTTGGCGCATCACTTAAAGACCAAGGCTTATGACAGGGGTTAGTTTGTTTAAGTTGATAGCCAAGCGGATTTTGTTCATCTACTTGCCAAAGTAGCAAAGCAGGGCAGATTTCAACCGAATCGCCGGTTAATGCCATTATATTTGCTAATGGCGACTGAGCAATAAAATCTTTAACGGCTTCAAAATCGGTTTGGGAAAAATCTTTGGGAATATACATCGTTAAAGCCACTCACCTGTATAACAATTAAGGCTTTGGATTATTTAAATGGTCATATCTTCTTTTTTTATCTCGTCCAAACGATGTTCCGCTTTGAGATATTCTTCTGATTGCATCTCTAACAGCCGTGAACGCGTACGCTCAATTTCAAACGCCAATTTTTGCCCATCGTACAGTTGTAAAATCGGCTGTTCTGCACGTACCAAAAGCTTGACGCGGCGATCATAAAACTCATCGACGAGGTAAATAAAGCGCCTTGTCGGATCAGCGATAATATCGTTGAGTATGGGCACATCGTCCACCAGCACCGTGCTAAACTCATTGGCGATTTCAATAAAGTCGCTGGCCGAGCGCGGCTGCATACATAATGCCCTAAAATCAATGTACAAGGTGTTTTCGGTGCGACCTTTGATGGCGATATCACGACCATTGATATGAATGGGGTCTTGGATAATGTGTTGATTGTTGCTTAACGCGGTAAAGCGGTTGGCAAGCCAGTGGATGTTTTCTTTGGTCAATGGCGACACGTAAAGTTCGGCTTGCTGCAATACGCGCAGACGGTAGTCGATGCCACTGTCAATGTTCATGACCGTACAGTTTTTTTCGACTTCGGCAATGGCAGGTAAAAAACGGTCACGGTGAATACCGTTTTTATACAAGCCATTTGGTGCGATATTTGATGTGGCAACCAAGGTGATGCCTTTTTTAAATAGCATGGTAAACAAATCGCCCAAAATCATCGCATCGGAGACATTGGAGACAAAAAATTCATCAAAACAAATCACATCTGCTTCATTATGGATGATATCGGCGACCTTTTGTAGCGGGTCTTGTTGACCTTGTAGCTTGTTGAGCTCGGCGTGCACCCGCTTCATAAAGTGATGAAAGTGTTGGCGCATTTTGTTGTCGGCAGGCACCGACTCAAAAAACATATCCATCATCCAAGTCTTACCGCGACCCACACCGCCCCACATATACAGCCCTTTGGGCGGCTCAGTACGTCTTAAAAAGCTAAACAGCCCACGTTGTTTGGCGCGGTTTTCCATGATTTGTTCATAGACATTGTCCAAATAAGTCATCGCAGCGCGCTGCTGTGCGTCTTCGCTAAACTCACCAGATTTTAGCGCAAGCTCATAGCGTCGTAAGGGTCGTAAATTTGAGTTGGGCATGTTATCTCTCAGCGTAAATTAAAAAGTTGTCAAATTTTCATTTCAACGTGCTTTGACGTAGGGGTATTAAATAAATAGATGCGATTAAATAGACTGCATTAAACTGCCAAATAGCTCACGATGTCAAATACACCAAAAATTTGAATCAAAAACACCCATCAAAAACACAAATCAGGAACTAGGATAAAATAAAAACTGCGTTATTTGCTACTTAGCGCTTCAAGCAGCTGTTTTAATTCCCCTAATTTACCATGAAAAAAGTGCCCTGTATCGTCAATGATGTGCGTTTGAATACCAAAGTTTTCCCCAAATTGTTGTAGCGAGCTTGGCGCAATCACTTCATCATTCGCACCATAAATCATAAAGGTTTGTGCAGTGGGTATTAACAAATCTGAGGTGTCGTTTTTTTCAATAGAAGGGGCAATCAATGCCAAATCAGTGATGTCAAAATCATCCACTCCCAAAAATGCGCCTTGTTCATTGACAAGCTGAGCAAGCTTGGCGGCGATAAATCCGCCAAACGAGAATCCGCCAATCCATAGCTTACGCGCCTCAGTTTGGCTATGAATCCATTGCAGTACGGTTAACGCGTCTTCGATTTCACCTGTCACATTGCCGTACTCGCCCGTTGACTGACCCACACCGCGAAAATTAAAGCGTACCACATGCATGTTTTGGTCGCGGGCAAAACGATACATGGTGGTCACCACTTTATTCATCATCGTGCCTTCTTGCAATGGGTTTGGGTGACAAAGAATGGCAACACGCTCAACCGACGCGGCGTTTGGGTTAGCAACGCCCGTTGAATCAGCTTGCCAAAGCGCGTCAACTTCAAGCTTACCGCAAGGGGCATCTATTAATTGCAAATGGGTTAATTGTGAATGGGCAGGTGAGCGCATAATCATCCTAATCTAAGCAAAAAACTTTAAAAAAACCACCCATCATGCTAACCAATTTCACCCAAAATAGCTAGTTTGAAAATCAACAAAGCAGCCAATTGTTGCGCGGATTTTATGATTTGTAAGACCACTTGCGGCGGCTCATTTTTTACCACACACTAATACAAGCTATCAACCAAGTTCTATTGTTGAAATGGTGAGTTTGCCTGGATTATTGATAATTGATGAGAAACTTAACACCGCTATTGAAAAGGGACAGCCTGCAGATCATGAAATCATCTCTCAAACCGTCTTTATTAAAAATCACCCCATTAAAAATCACTACTATCACGCTGGTAGCAGCAATGAGTTTATCTGCCTGTCAAAGCACACCCACTAATTTACCCGTGCTACAGCGCGCGAACAACATCCTAGAAACCACTGGGTTAGGCAAAAGCAAAAATATCGCCAAAGTAAATGCGTTACATATCGCAACCGAGCAGTGCCGCGGAAAATCGCCCATCGTGTTGACCGATAGCTACCAGTATAATGGCGTGTTGGATGAAAACATGGGACGGGCAGCTGACCAAGCCATAGGTATGATTGGCAGCGTGTTTGGCAGCAAAAAAACCCTTGCCCGCGATGATGATTATGAATATACCATCACCTTTAAATGCCCCTAATTGTCAAAGTCAAATCATCTATCAATAAAAAAAGGTTAGGAGTGTTCCTAACCTTTATTGTTTTTGTATCACTGACGATTTAGTAAATGCTGATTGAGCTGTGCAATCACCGCTTTGTCGCCTAACTGATTGATACTGTCACGAATTTTTGGAATCGGCTCGGCAGCAATCGGCTGACTATCAAATAGCTTTAACAACCGCAGTTGTAATGCTGGCTCACCTTGCTCAATGACAATATCTACGAGGGTAGGCACATCAAATGGCAAATCCGAAGTTGATTGTGCCATTGCCACCGCATGATAAGCGCCATGTGGATCTTGGTCGGTTATGATACGGGTATTTACCGCTCTGTAAGCTTTTTCTGAGGTACCGCCTAAGACATTGATTTTGTGTAAACAGTTGAGCGCAGAATTGTTTTGTAATTGTGCAATAGCAATGATGTCTTCAGCCTGCTCTTGCAAATAGGCGCGTTTTTGTGCCAGTGCCTCTAATTGCTGCTCAGTCAGTGGCTCAGCGTTTTCGGCTTTTTTTAAGTTGGCATTAAATTGAATTTCTGACATGGCTATCCCCTTATTTATATGGTTATTAGATAAGGGTTTTTTTTATAAAATCAAATCCGCCGGTTAAACGAGCACATTTTGATTGCAATCAAGCTATAATGAATAAAAATGACAAAAGGGCGTGCTATGTTAGTGTTAACAGTCAATGCTGAACACATCAGTGTAAGGTTGCAAGATAACCTATGGGACATTGGGCTTACGCTAAAAGTAATTGCAGAGACATTGTACGCATTGCCACCCACCGAATTGGCATGGGAAACGGCAATTATGCGCATAGAAGATGCTTTTTCACCGCTAAAACCCAGATTGCCCAAAGATGAATTATTAAAGGTGATAGGGGCAGAGGATTTACGCTTGCTAGCGTTTGAGCAAGATGACAATGGCGGCTATATTCGGGCTGAGATACTAGAAAAAGCTTTTGCAGTGCTGGCGGGCTATCGCTCGCTGCAAGATTTGCCTGCTATGCCCAATGACCTAGCGTTTTATGCAAAGGTATTGCTATTACGAGAATGGGTACACCATTTGGATTTTGATAAGGTTTATTTGGGTTAATTGTCATCAATAAAAAAATCGCCAGTACTCAACCAGCGATTTTTTAAAATAAGTAATTTAAGGCTGTTTTGAACACTTACTAACCAGTATTTCTTAAGCCTTGGGCAATACCATTGATAGTTAAATGAACCAAGTTAAGCGCTGCGGTATAAGACGTTTCATTATCGCTCGTCGCTTCATTGGTGGTTTCAGTGGTAGACCTTTCATCAGTAGTCGTTTCATCAGCAGTTGCTTCGCGAAGTTGTTTTAATAAGGCGACTTGCAACCAGTTCAAGGCATTCAAATACGGCAAGCGTAGCGCAAGTGAGCGTGCCAATGTACGGTTATCATCCAGTAGCGTTTCTTTATTGGTGAGTGTCAACAAGGCTTTAAGGCTGCGATGATATTCTGCAGTAATAAGTGCAAAAATAGCGTTGGCTTCAGTGGTATTGTTGGCAAGCTCAACATAGGCTTGGGCGATTTCGATATCGGTTTTCGCCATCACCTGTGCCATATTTGATAACATGGCTTGCATAAAGGCGCTGTGTTGGGCGTTGTGTTGCAGTTTTGCTAAGTTTTCTGGGTTATCTGCAATCAGTTTTTCGACTGCGGTGCCAAAGCCATACCACGCTGGCAGCATCAAGCGATTTTGCATCCAAGAAAATACCCAAGGAATCGCGCGCAAATCTTGAATACGTGCCAAAGACTTGCGGCTAGCAGGACGTGAGCCAATATTTAAACTGGCAATTTCTTTGACCAAACTTGTCTGCAAGAAATAGTCAATAAAATACGGCTGAGTGATAAGCGCGCGATAGCAATTAAAGGCTTCATGCGATAATTGATTCATTAGGTCGCTATCAGGGCTTTCGCTATGGCTTGGCAATAGGCTCGCTTTTAGCGTTGCAGCAATCAGCGTCTCAAGGTTGCGTTCCGCGTTGCCCGCATCGGCATATTTTGCGGTAATAACTTCCCCTTGCTCGGTAATACGGATTTGACCATCCACTGAGCCTTCTGGTTGTGCCAAAATCGCTTCAAATGACGGACCACCACCACGACCCACGCTACCGCCGCGACCGTGGAATAGACGCAGCTGAATGGCATATTTTTCTGCCATTTCGACCAGCTGAATTTCAGCTTGGTATAGCGACCATTGACTGGTGACATAACCGCCATCTTTGTTACTGTCTGAATAACCGAGCATAATCTCTTGTAGATTGTCACGACTGGCTAGCACCGATTTGTACCAAGGTTTATCTAGTAACTCACTCATGATGCGGGTACTGTTTTGCAGCGCTTCAATGGTTTCAAACAAAGGTACGATATTGATACGGCTCACGGGTACGCCATCTTTGACCAATAATAGCCCTGATTCTTTCAATAATAACGCCAATGCCAACAAATCACTTACTTGTTCCGCATTGGAGATAATGCTTTGGGTAATCGCTCTGTCACCAAAGCGATTTTTGATATCGGCTGCGGCCTGAAAAATCTCTAGCTCACGCTGGGTTTGTGGCTCATAAGTGATATAGGGGTTGTATAAAGGACGCGCAGTTGCCAATTCACGCAGTAGCACACGTTGACGTGCGGATTCAGACAAAGAAAGATAATCTTCCAAATCGGCATGTTTGAACAAATCGTGAACCGTTTCGGCATGAATCCCTGAAAACTGGCGCAAGTCCAATGGCATCAAATAAAAACCAAATACTTCCACCGCGCGGATGATATCGGTGAGTCGTTCGTTAGCCAGTAACTCACTGCCATTATCCACCAATGACTGATAAACGACGTACAAATCATCTAAAAACTCGTCACAATCAGCGTAGGGCTCACTAAGTCCAAAGCGACAACCGTAAGACAAATCAAACGTATGCGAGGTAGCGACTAAACGTGACGAGATAAACCCGATGGCGCGGCGATAAGGCTCTTCTTCTCTAGAGATATTATCTTCTTTGGATTGCTCGGAGAGTGCCAGTACCGCATCGCTCACTTTCACATGGCGGATAGATAGCGGCAACTCTTGATATAGCTTGCCCAGTTGGTCACGATAAAAGTAAAACACCGTCGCCGCTTGGCGTTTGAACGCATAGCGAAGGGTATCGGCTGACACAAACGGATTGCCGTCACGGTCGCCACCAATCCAACCACCGATATTAAGTAAGTTTGGCATGTCAGTGTCGGGGAAACGCTCTTTTAACTGATAATCTAATTTGCGATACAGACTTGGCAAGGCTTCAAAAAAACTTAAATCAAAATAGGCAATGCCATTGTCGATTTCATCTTTGACAGTAATTTTAAAATGGCGGGTTTCATTGGTTTGCCACTGCGACAATAACGTGGCTTCTAGTTGCTGCTCGATACGATGACGTTGGTAGCCAATCGCAGTGTGGTATTCCTCAAGTAAAGCACGGATTTGACGGCGCAGTGATAAAATCGTTTGACGCTGTACTTCGGTCGGATGCGCGGTCAATACCGCACTGATAAAGGTATCATCAAGCTGTGCTTGCAACTCATCGCTGTCAATCCCTTGGGCTTTTAATTCATCAATCACATGGGCAAAACTACTTTTTGAGGCAGATTCGTCTTGTTCGTGGGCAAGGCGGCGGCGCTCATGGTGCATGTCTTCGGCGATGTTAAACACTTGCGCAAATAAGCCGCAAGCCCGAATGAGATTCTTGCGCTGTTGATGGTTGAGCGTTGGCAAAATGGCTTGAATAGTCTGCTGGGGGTCTTCGCCATTTAACAGTTTATTAATGGTTTGTTTGACCGGTTCTGAGGTTTGCTGCTCAACGACCGTTATCAGCACGCGGCTAAGTAACTGGGTGTCCGCTAGCAAAGGTGAGTCTTTATCACTATCGATAAGCTCAACGAGTGCCGTATTTGACGGATGCGAGTTTAAAGGGGTTAAGCTTAAAACGTGAGGCGGTGCAAGGCTGTTTTCATTTTCAGCTGGGTTGGCGTTGGTCTGGCTCATGACTTTTCCCTTATTTGCTTTAGTCTAAAAAGTGTAACAGGACAATTATGTTAGCACAAACTATCATCACCATAAGAAATACTAATCGTTAAAAATTCGAAATATAAAAAATTTAAAATTAATCTGACGAGACTTGACGTTAGCGAGTCTATTTGCTATATTCAAAACGATACAAAACGTATCATTTGAATTTATAAAATGAATTCAAGGAGTGAATTCATGCAATGAGTACAATGATAGGCTTTGCCAAGCAATAAGATATTTTGCCAACCTCTAAAAACCAAACCTGCAAGCGACTTTCACCATCCGTTAAGATTCTAGCTAAGGACAGCCAATGAATTTCTCTGACTTATACAATCAATCCATCAACGACAAACAAGCCTTCTGGGGCGAGCAAGCCAAGCGAATCTATTGGCATCAACAACCTACCCAAATTTTAGATGATAGTAAGCTGCCCTTTGCCAAATGGTTTGTCGGTGGGGAAACCAATTTGTGTTACAACATGGTCGACCGCCACCTTGAAAACCGAGCAGAGCAAGATGCCTTTGTGTGGGTGTCTACCGAAATCAATGCTGAAATGATTGATAATTACCCCAATATTCAGAAAGCTTTTAAGGCACTCGGCAACCCTGTTGAACTGTATACCGACTATGCCAAACGCCGTTTAACTTACAACGATTTATACAAAGAAGTAAACTATTTTGCCGATGTGCTAAAACGTCATGGCATCGACAAAGGCGACCGTGTTGTCATCTATATGCCGATGATTTTGGAAGCAGCGTATGCCATGCTAGCTTGTGTGCGTATCGGGGCGATTCATTCAGTGGTATTTGGCGGATTTGCCTCGCATAACCTCGCTGTACGCATGGATGATGCCGAAGCCAAAATGGTGATTACGGTCGATGCAGGGCTGCGCGGTGGCAAGCTCATTAATTATAAAAACTTGGTCAATAAAGCGGTGGAAGAAGCCAAAGTCAAAACCAATGTGCTAGTGGTTGACCGTGGCATTATGCCATACACGGCTGAGCCGCACGACATCGACTATGCCACCGAGCGGGCGATAAGTGCCGACAACAATGCCAAAGTCGATTGTGTTTGGCTAGAGTCCAATGCGCCATCGTATCTATTATATACCTCTGGCACAACAGGCACACCCAAAGGCGTACAACGCGATACAGGCGGTCATGCAGTAGCCCTAGCCACCGCGATGGATTTTGTCTATAACGGTAATGCTGGCGAGACGTTTTGGGCGATTTCGGATATCGGTTGGGCAGTGGGTCATTCGTTTAGCATCTATGCCCCTTTACTGACCGGCATGACCAGTATCATATATGAAGGCTTGCCAACCACGCCAAACCCGGGGATTTGGTGGCGAATTGTCGAAGCCAATAAAGTCAATATTTTGTTAACCGCACCGACAGGCGTGCGGATGCTACGTAAACAAGACGAAATGTGGATGAGCCGTCACGATATCTCAAGCCTAAAATCATTCTTCTTGGCAGGTGAGCCACTCGATGAGCCAACGGCCGAGTGGCTAACAGGTCACATGGGCGTACCAATTATTGACCACTATTGGCAAACTGAGTCGGGCTGGCCCATCCTAAGCCATGCCCCAAAATTTGCAGGCAATCCCGACCACAAGCCACACAAACAAGGCACACCCGGCTATCCGATGTTTGGATATGACGCCAAAGTCATCAATGAAACCACAGGCGAACCCTGCCTAGCCAATGAAAAAGGCATGCTGGTGTTAACCGCACCTTTACCACCCGGTTGTTTGGCCACCGTTTGGCGAAATGATGAGCGTTTTATCAATGGCTATTTTTCACTACTTGATGGCAAACAATACGCAACATCAGACTATGCGGTGATGGATGAATACGGCTACTACTATATTCTAGGGCGAACCGATGATGTCATCAATGTGGCAGGTCACCGTTTGGGTACCAAGGAAATCGAGGAAGCCATCGGTCATCACCCCGAAGTCGCCGAATCAGCGGTGGTTGGCATCCATGATGAGCTTAAAGGTGAGCTACCCATTGCCTTTTGTATTCTAAAAAATCATGACTTAGTAGCAGAAACCGAAAACCGTTTCCGCATTGAGCAGCAAATCGTGGGCGAGGTCGCAAGACAGTTGGGCGCCTTGGCTAAACCTGCGGCTATTTATTTTCCCAAAGCTTTACCCAAAACTCGCTCAGGCAAAATCTTACGCCGCTCTATCAAGGCACTGGCGGAAGGCAAAGAAACAGGCGACATGAGTACCCTTGATGACCCAACTGCGATTGAGGCGGTCAGACAAGCGATGGCGGATTATTAATGGCAATTAAGTTGTCCACCAATAAGTTGTCAGGGCTTAAAAATCAGGGGCGATTGTGATGGAAAATTATGCCGTACTGGCTTTTAAGCACGCGCCCACGCCGATAGTGGTATTAAGCTATCGGCGTATCAAAGCGCTCAACGATGCCTTTGCCAATTTGTTCGGTTATGCGCACCATGAGCTACTCAATCAATCGATGCAAAAATTGTTTCCCAGTGTCGAAGATTTTGAAAAAATTGGCAAAGAAGCATTAACAGGTTTGGGATTACAGACCAATATGCATTACTGCGATGAGCGCTTTATGCGTCACAAAACAGGGGAGATATTTTGGGCAACCACCCACGGACGCACCTTAACCCCAGATGACCCCTTCAAACTGGCAATTTGGCATTTTGAAAAAAAACCGCAAGTATCGTCCGAATCCCAGCTCACCGCACGTGAAGCCCAAATTGCGCAGTATGTGGTCAATGGCTATACCTGTAAAGAGATTGGTAAGTTACTTGGTTTATCCCCTAGAACCATTGAAGTGCATAAAGCCAACTTAATGAAAAAACTGGGCGCTCGCAGCAAAGGTGAGCTGGCCTCAAAGATTATTGTCATTAACCCTATGGCAGCCGCCCAGCAAAACCACTCTAGCAGAGCTACTCCAGAAAAACTACTTAAGTAATTAAGTATGATTGACAGTATCCCCCAACTCATTCACACTGTTTTGCAACGCGTTAACGCTATCAAACGCTATACACCCAACAAGGTAAAAACAAGGATTGTTACGATGACTACCCAAACTGTAAAACAACTCATCAACGGCGAATTTGTCGAATCAACCACTAGCGAGTGGATTGACCTGACCAACCCAGCTACCCAACAAGTGATTGCCAAAGTACCCCAAACTACCTCCGATGAAATCAACCAAGCAGTCGCGGCGGCTGCAGAAGCGTTCAAAACCTGGCGCAAAACCCCAATCAACACCCGCTCGCGCATCTTCTTAAAATACCAACAACTGATTCGTGACAACATGGACGAGCTTGCCGCCATGCTCACCGAAGAGCAAGGCAAAACCCTAGCAGACGCTAAAGGCGATGTGTTCCGTGGTCTTGAAGTCGTCGAACATGCCTCAGGCATTGGCAACCTGCAACAAGGCGCATTTATCGAGAACGTAGCGACTGGCGTGGATATGTATAATATTCAGCAACCACTTGGCGTGTGTGCAGGTATTACCCCGTTTAACTTCCCCGCCATGATTCCACTTTGGATGTTCCCAATGGCAATCGCCACCGGTAACACCTTCGTATTAAAACCATCAGAACAAAACCCGATGGTCACCATGCGATTGGTAGAGCTGGCGCTCGAAGCGGGAATCCCAAAAGGCGTATTAAACGTGGTGCATGGCGGCAAAGACACCGTTGATGCTATTTGTGACCACCCCGATATCAAAGCCATCTCATTTGTCGGCTCAACCGCAGTTGGTACACACGTCTATAACCGCGCCAGTCAAGCAGGCAAACGTGTCCAATGTATGATGGGGGCAAAAAATCATGCGGTCATTCTACCCGATGCCAATAAAGAGCAATGTCTTAACCAACTAGCCGGTGCCGCATTTGGTGCCGCAGGTCAGCGCTGTATGGCGTTATCCGTGGTGATTCTAGTCGGTGAAGCCAAAAACTGGGTGGGTGACATCGTGGAACGTGCCAAAAAATTGGTGGTGGCAGCCGGTAAAGATGACAAAGACTTAGGACCTGTGATTTCTCAAGCGGCAAAAGCGCGTGTTGAACGTCTAATCCAAGCGGGCGCAGATGAAGGCGCACAAGTCCTGCTCGATGGTCGTGGTATCAAGGTCGAAGGCTTTGAAAACGGTAACTTTGTCGGACCGACTATTTTAGATAACGTCACTACCGATATGACTTGCTATAAGGAAGAAATCTTTGGACCGGTGCTTGATATCATGTACGCCGATAGCCTAGATGAAGCGATTGCCATTATCAATGCTAATCCAAACGGTAATGGCACGGCTATCTTTACCCAATCAGGTGCGGCAGCGCATAAATTCCAACAAGATATTGATGTGGGGCAAGTCGGTATTAATTTACCCATTCCTGTGCCACTACCGATGTTCTCATTCACCGGCTCTCGCGCCAGTAAGTTGGGTGACTTAGGTCCTTATGGCAAACAAGCGGTGCAGTTTTATACCCAAACCAAAACCGTCACCGCCCGTTGGTTTGATGATGAAGCCAGTAAAGGCGTTAATACCACAATTTCACTAAAATAATATAATTTTCAATGGCATAAAAGGCGTATTCATCGCGCCTTTGTTTTCAACCAAATTTAAAATTAGGGTCACGATATGAATTTTTCCCTTACCGAAGACCAACAAGCCTTTGCCGATTTGGCTGCCCAATTTGCCGCCAAATCGCTAGCACCCAACGCTGCCGAATGGGATGCCACAGGCTATTTTCCTAAAGAGGTGTTCAAAGCCGCAGGTGAACTGGGCTTTATGGGGCTTTACACCAACCCTGATTTTGGCGGACTGGGCTTGCCGCGCCTTGATGCGGCGATTATCTTTGAAAAACTGGCGTATGGCGATACCTCAACTGCCGCATTCATGACTATTCATAACATGGTCGCTTGGATGATTGGCGAGTTTGCCAAACCTGAGGTTGCCGAAAAATACTTGCCTGAATTATTAGCGGGCGAAAAATTGGGTAGCTACTGTTTGACAGAGCCCAATGCTGGCTCAGATGCGGGTTCATTAAAAACCAAAGCGGTCAAACAAGGCAACTATTACCACATTACTGGGCAAAAAATGTTTATCTCTGGGGCAGGGGCGACTGATGTGCTTGTGGTGATGGCGCGCACCTCGGACAATGGGGCAAAAGGCGTGTCTGCCTTTATCGTCGATGCCAACAGCGATGGCATCAGCTATGGCAAAAATGAACATAAAATGGGTTGGAAAAACCAACCGACCGCGGCAGTGCATTTTACCGATGTCAAAGTCCCTGCCGAAAATCTACTGGGTGAAGAAGGACAGGGCTTTACCTTTGCCATGAAAGGCTTGGATGGTGGGCGTATCAATATCGCCACTTGCGCGGTGGGTACGGCTCAAGCTGCCCTTGACCGTGCCGTGCAGTATGTACAGGAGCGTAGCCAGTTTGGTAAAACCCTCGACCAATTCCAAAATGTGCAGTTTAAACTTGCCGATATGCTCACCCATCTGGTGTCGGCTCGGCAGATGGTGCGATTGGCGGCGTATCATTTGGATAGCAAATCGCCCGATGCCACGGCGTATTGTGCGATGGCAAAACGCCTTGCCACGGATTTGAGTTTTGATATCGCCAACCAAGCGCTTCAGCTACACGGTGGCTATGGCTATCTACAAGAATATCCGCTAGAGCGTCATGTACGCGATTTGCGCGTTCATCAAATCCTAGAAGGCACCAATGAAGTGATGCGGATGATTGTGTCTCGCAAAATGATGGAAGATGGGGCGTTAGCAAGATTGCAATGAATTTAAAGGCATTTTAAAAGGAATTTACCATGTCAAATTACACCAATTTAAAATTAACCATCGACAATCACATTGCGGTTTTGACGCTCAATAATCCGCCTGCACACACTTGGACAAAGGACAGCTTAGCCAGTTTAAAGCAGCTCATTAGCGATTTAAACGCCAACAAGCAAGTCACCGCTTTGGTGGTGCATGGCGATGGCGAAAAGTTCTTTAGTGCAGGGGCGGATTTAAACAGCTTTGCCAGTGGTGACAAAGGACAAGCCGCGGAGATGGCAATGGCGTTTGGCGAAGCGTTTGAAGCGTTATCAAGCTTCCGTGGCGTGTCGATAGCCTGTATCAACGGCTATGCAATGGGCGGCGGTCTTGAGTGTGCGCTTGCCTGTGATATCCGCATTGCTGAAAGTCATGCCCAAATGGCACTCCCTGAGCTATCTGTTGGTTTGTTGCCATGTGCAGGCGGTACGCAAAACTTGCCGTGGCTGGTGGGTGAAGGCTGGGCAAAACGTATGATTTTATGCGGTGAGCGTATCAAGGCAGATAAGGCGCTGCAAATTGGTTTGGTGGAAGAAGTCGTGGAAAGTGGCAAAGGGTTAGAAACGGCTTTAGAATTGGCTCAAAAAGTGGCGAAGCAATCCCCCGATGCGATTGCGTCGAGTAAAACCTTGATTATGTCGGCACGTTATCAGCCACCAAGTTTTAACTGGATAAAGGAACGTGAGTTATTTATCAAGTTATTTGATGGCGATAACCAACAAGAAGGCGTCAATGCGTTCCTTGAAAAACGCTCGCCAGAGTGGAAATAAACAAAAACTATTTATGAGTGAAATTCAACTATTCTTCATAACCGATATTACCAATTTAGTTTTTGCATATGAGCACCCATTAAATGAAGAATGGGAAAATAAATTATTAATAAAAAATCATTACACTTATATTGATGATAAATTACTTAGATATTTAGCCGATAGTTTAGCATGGGTTAACTTTAGTGTTGATGATAAAGACGTGGTTTATCAAGGATTAGATTTTGAAGGTGTGAATACGCTTTATCCAAATCAAATCACTAGTTTTAAAAAGTTAATTTTGGCTTGGATTGTACTTTTTGAAAATGCAAACCAAACATTTGATTTAAACCGTTTTAACCAAACTCAAACTTTTGATAAATCCACTGTTTTAACGCAACTTTATCAATTAGTTGAGTTTTGTCAAATTGTTGAAAATAACCCAAATAAATGCTTAGTACATATCGGACTATAATAGGAAAATAAAAATGAGCGAGGAAAATCAACAACCTGTAATATTTGAAACGATAGCCACCCACTGTGGTCACCACATCGGCACGATGACATTGAACGACCCGAAAGCCCTAAACGCCCTAAGCGTCGATATGTGCAAACTGATGGCAAATCAGCTTGCAAAATGGGCAACCGATGACAGCATCGTCGCCATTTTGCTAAAGGGAAGTGGCGAAAAAGCCTTTTGTGCAGGGGGCAATATCCGCAAACTGTATGACAGTATGATTGACACTCCGCCCCAAGTGCCTATGCAGCAGCCCAATCCGTACGGGGTTGAATTCTTCGAAAACGAATATAGCCTATACCGGCAAATGCACTTTTACCCAAAACCGATTATCTTGTGGGGTAACGGTATTGTCATGGGCGGTGGTATGGGCTTGATGGCGATGTGTAGCCATCGTATCGTCACCGAAACCACCCGTTTTGCCATGCCAGAGATTACCATCGGCTTATACCCCGATGCCACAGGTTCGTGGTTTTTGGCGCGTATGCCTGCCAAAATTGGGCTGTTTTTGGGCTTGACAGGGGCGAACTGTAACGCCAACGATGCGATTTTCTCTAGCCTTGCCGAGTATGCCGTGGCAAGTACAGAATATGACAAAGTGCTTGACGCGCTAAAACAAGCCAATTGGCAAGCTGACAACAATTTACATGATATCGCAAGCCAAGCCTTAGCCAAAATTCATCATACCGAGCATTTAGCAGACAGTCATTTGATGATGCATTTTAATACTATCCAAGCGCTAGTAAACAAAGGCTCAGTGCATGATATAGATGCAGCGTTGCGCGATGACAACTTTACCAAAGTCAACGGCGAAGCGGATAAATGGCTCACCAAAGCGGTCGAGACTTATCAGCACGGGTGCCCTGTTAGTGCGGCATTAACGGTTGAGATGTTTAAACATGCCAGCAAATTATCGCTTGAGCAAGTGCTATATATAGAGATGAATGCGTCGCTACATTGTGTTAATTACCCCGATTTTCGTGAGGGTGTACGCGCGTTACTGATTGATAAAGACAAATCGCCAAAATGGCGTAAAACCCTTGATGAATGCGATGCCCGCTATATCCAGTCACATCTTGCGCCAGCTTTTCCCAATAGCGAACATCCCTTTGAGGCTTGGTTGGGTAGCGATTCGCTCTCAGCAAAATTAGCCAAACTTGCTGTATAAAGTTTACAAACACCACAACATACAAGGAATGTATATGCCAAATAATCAACAAACAGCCATTAAAAAAATTGCTTTTATCGGGCTTGGTAATATGGGCAAACCGATGGCAGAAAATCTTATCAAAAATGGCTTTGCCCTCAACGTATTTGACCTAAACACCGCCGTGCTAGACGACCTCGCCAAACAAGGGGCAAACGTGGCGACTTCACCTGTGGACGCAAGCAAAGAGGTAGATATGGTCATCACCATGTTACCTGCAGGTCAACATGTCAAAGAGGTATATCTGGGTAAAGATGGCAATAAAGGCTTACTCGATGTGGTGGGTAAAGATACCTTGCTAGTCGATAGTAGCACCATCGCAGCCAGTGATGCGCGTGAAGTTGCCCAAGTCGCGGCAGATAAAGGCATTGATTTTATGGATGCGCCCGTATCAGGCGGTACCGCAGGGGCAGCAGCAGGGACACTCAGCTTTATTGTGGGCGGGCAAGCTAAGCAATTTGAACAAGTCAAACCCGTTTTAGAGGCGATGGGAAAAAATATCTTTCACGCGGGCGAGGTCGGTGCAGGTCAAGTCGCCAAAATCTGTAATAACATGCTGCTTGGCGTGATTATGACAGGGACAGCCGAAGCCATGAATCTGGGCGCCAAAAACGGATTAGACCCAAAAGTCTTAGCCAGTATTTTGTCAGCCAGCACCGGTCGTAACTGGGCGCTGGAAGTGTGTAATCCGCATCCCGATGTTGGTGATGCCATGCCATCAAGCCGTGGTTATACAGGTGGATTTATGAGCAAACTCATGCTCAAAGACATGAACCTTGCCAAACAAACAGCCAATGATACCCAGGTGGTGACACCAATGGCTGACCAAGCGACGGCTCTGTATAGCAAACATAGCGAGCAACATGGAGATAAGGATTTCTCAAGCATCATGGCGCATTATGATGCGAACGTTCTGCAATAAGTTTTGGCGTTTAGTAAAAAGCTAGGATTTTTTTCTGGCTTTTTTCTAGTCGTTAATTCAAAAGTTAACCCAAAAATAGGGTAGAATTAGCGTCAATCCCAATTTATCGCATCAGTTTTATTATGTCTAAGCCAACAGCACGCCCCAAAAAACCGAAAATTGTCTTTTTTGATATTGATGACACGTTGTACATCAAGCAGCAAGAAAGGGTGCCGCAATCCGCGATTGAGGCACTTAAAAAATTAAAGCAGCAAGGCATTATGGTCGCTATCGCCACCGGTCGGGGTCGTGCGGTATTTCCCAAAGCTGTGTATGAGCTCATTGAAACCGTGGGTATCGATGTGCTGGTCACCATCAACGGTCAATGCAGTCACCACCAAGGTGAATTGTTAGCGCATTATCCG
Source organism: Moraxella sp. CTOTU47618 (assembly GCF_032017425.1). Classification (NCBI taxonomy): domain Bacteria; kingdom Pseudomonadati; phylum Pseudomonadota; class Gammaproteobacteria; order Moraxellales; family Moraxellaceae; genus Moraxella; species Moraxella sp. CTOTU47618. The sequence continues at coordinate 217,210 of NZ_DALZPW010000001.1, forward strand.
ATGACCACTACGCAAATTAAACTGATTACCGATTATCTTGAATCAAACAATTTATCCTATGCCTACATGACCGATACGGAAATTATCGCGTTAGCGGAAGATGATGCGCTGTCAGAAGCTTTGAATTCGCTTAAAATAGCTTACCGTACTGCCCGTCATGATGACATTGATTTGTCGATACCTATTTATCAAGTCGTGGCATTTCATCCTGACAACACGCAGGTAAATTTTGAATTTCCCTCGACTTTAAAAATCATGCGCTGGCACAAAAACGGTATCGATATTCTAGATGCGACAGGCTCGAAAGCACGCGGCATTGCGCAGGCGCTCAATAAACTGGGGCTGGATTTTGAAGATGCGATGGCATTCGGCGATGGGGTGAATGATATTGAAATGTTACAGACCGTCGGCTTTGGCGTGGCGATGGGGAATGCCCATCCCGATGTGCAAGCAGCGGCTGACTATGTATGTCCAGCTGCGTGGGAAGATGGTATCTATCAGGGCTTACAACATTTGGGTTTGTTGCCACATTGATGAGGCAGCAAATGATTAAGCCCCGCCATGTTATATAAAATCTATCAATAAAATCGCTTTGAGCGTTTTAACTTTGCCTTGTCAAAACTGTCAAGGATAATATTTAAATTTCCCCAAAAAACGCATCACGAATATCATCCGCAGCTTTTTGCATATCAGGTACAAACCCAATCAAATCCTCGAGGGATTTGCGTGTTTTGGGTGCGGTTGTGTACAGTGAGCCGATGTAACGACCTTGGGTGTCATTGATTGCCACAGCAATTGAGACCGCTTGGGCAATATATTCTTCATCAGAAATTGCATAGCGCTGCTGGGCTACCTGTTCAAGACTTTGATTGAGTACATCCCTATCGGTAATTGTGGCAGGGGTGATAGCGGTTAACGATAAATTTTTTAGTAGCGTGACCCTATCATCTTTTGTGAGCGTACTTAGGTAGATTTTACCAGCCGCCGTACACCAAATGGGTGCTTGCGAATCAGTGGGCATATACACTTGTAAGGCAGAAGGACAAGGTACGCGGTCGGTATATACCATGTTGACGTAATAGGGTACCGCCATGCCACAGGTTTCACCGATTTTATCCACCAGTCTTTGCAAAATCGCAAATCGCTGAATCGCCACTTGCTGGCTTTGCCACAGATGAATCGCCATATGCCGCGTACGCGACGCAGGCACAATAGTACCATTGATATCGACCCGCACAAAGCCTTCTTCTTGCAGCTGCTGTATCAGTCGGTGCATGGTTGGTTTTGGAATATCCAAAATCTCAGACAAATCCAGCGGGGATAAAGGACGCTGTGCCGCAGACACGGCTTCGATGATTTTTAAAACACGGGTAATAGAAGAAACTCGAGCCATTATATTGTCTTTTTAAGTCTAGGGTCAGCACGTCGCCAGAAAAAATTGAAAAAAATATTTTGCAAAGTTAGCAGTGATTAAAGTGCAAGGTTTTTTGATTATACCAAAATTTTTTTAAACTTCACCTGCTATTTGCGGGTTCATCATGCATAACCTCAGTGTTGCAGAGCCAATTTGCTTTCAAATTGAGCTTGCGGGCAATATCCGCTAATATAGTCGGCATTTAACGCTTAACCAAGCCATATTTATCAATACCAAGACATATTTATCAATTTGGGGAAAACACATGCCGCGTTTTGTCAGTTTTAATATCAATGGATTGCGGGCGCGCCCACACCAGCTTGAAGCCATTCGCGATATCATCGCGCCCGATGTCATCGGGCTACAAGAAACCAAAGTACATGATGACGCATTTCCGCTGCAGAGCGTGCAGCAATTGGGCTATCATGTCGAATTTTTTGGGCAAAAATCTCATTATGGTGTGGCGTTATTATCGCGACAAAAACCTATTTTTGTACAAAAAGGCTTTCCAACCGACAGCGACGATGCGCAGCGACGATTTATCCATGCGCGCTATGATTTTAATGGCAAATATATTGATGTGCTCAATGGCTATTTCCCGCAAGGTGAAAATCGCAAGCATGAAACCAAATTTCCGATGAAGCGCAAATTCTATGCTGATTTAACCGACTATATTTTGCAGCTTAAAGCAGAACATCGCAGTATGATTTTGATGGGGGATATGAATATTGCGCCGCTTGATTTTGATATTGGCATTAGCGAGGATAGTGTCAAACGTTGGCTAAAAAATGGCACATGCTCGTTTTTGCCAGAGGAGCGAGAGTGGTACCAAGCCCTGCTTGCGACAGATTTGCATGATACTTATCGGGCGTTATATGCCGACGGTCAAGCGCTGAGCTGGTTTGATTATCGCAGCAAGGGATTTGACGATGAGCCAAAGCGGGGGCTGCGGATTGACCATATTTTGATGACGCCTGATTTGGCGGATAAGCTCAACGGTGCAGGCATCAGCTATGATTTGCGTGCCATGGATAAACCCAGCGACCATGCCCCGATTTGGGCAGATTTTTTGGATTAATCAATTAAACAACAGTAAGGAGCGCTCTCATGCCAGTTGGCAATGTCGAACTTGTAAAATTACACCCAGTGAAAGGGATAAAAATTGGCATCACCGAAGCCCACGTGCGCTACGCAGGGCGCAAAGACTTAACGGTTTTTGACATCATAGCGGGCGCAAATACCGCGGTTGTCACCACGCAAAACCAATTTTGTGCCGCGCCTGTACAGTTGCTGCGAGAATTTATCGCCAAAGACAGTCCCCGTTATTTGATTGTCAACACAGGCAACGCCAATGCTGCCACAGGTGAAGACGGTAAACAGCGTGCCAAAACCACTTGTGTGGCATTGGCAGAAAAAACCGGTGTCGCAGCCGAGCAAGTATTGCCTTATTCCACCGGGGTGATTGGGGAAACCCTGCCGGCGGATAAAATTATCGCGGGGTTAGACAGCGCCTTAGCCAATTTAACCGACGATAATTGGCTTGGCGCCGCCCACAGTATCATGACTACCGATACCACCCCAAAAGGACATAGCGAAATCGTGGAAATTGATGGTACAACTTACACGGTGACAGGTATCTCAAAAGGCGCGGGCATGATTCGCCCCAATATGGCGACCATGCTTGGCTTTGTGGCAACCGATGCCAACATTGAGAAATCATTGCTACAAAATATCTTGACCGACACGGTGAATCAGTCATTTAACCGCATCACAGTGGATGGCGATACCTCGACCAATGACTGCTGTACGTTGATTGCCACAGGACAAGTTGGAGAGATGATTGACAGTGAAAATCACCCGCATTATCAAGCGATTTATCAAGCGATTAACAATGTGATGATTCGAATCGCTCAATTAATTGTACGCGATGGTGAAGGGGCAACCAAATTTATTACGGTCAAAGTGACAGGTGGTGAAACCTCTGAAGAATGTGCCAAAATCGCGTATGAAGTAGCGCATTCACCGCTGGTAAAAACCGCATTTTTTGCCAGTGACCCAAATTGGGGGCGTATTTTGGCAGCGGTAGGTAAAGCGGGCGTGATGCTCGACCAGTCAAAAGTGGCGGTATCACTCGATGATGTGCGTATCTGCGAGCGTGGCGGCTTGGCACACGACTATACCGAGGCGCGTGGCAGCGAGGTGATGAAGCGTCCTGAAATTACCATTCACATTGAACTGGGTCGCGGGCAGGCGAGTGATACCGTCTATACCTGTGATTTATCATATGAGTATGTCAAAATCAATGCTGATTATCGTTCTTAAAGTCAATTAAAGGTAACGAATGAAAAAACTAACCACCCTGCTTTTTGTGCTGACCACCGCTGTTATATTACAAGGGTGTGTGCATAAAATTGTCACTGTTCCTGTCAAAGTTGCCTATAAGACCACCAAAGGGGTGGTCAAAGGCACGGTAGCTGTCGCTAAAGCGGTAATACCAGGCGGCTAATACCAAGCGATAGTGACGACAAAAAAGACTAAACACAGGCTGTCTAGTGATTTATGTCACACTCATTCACTGATGGCATTGATGGCAATCGTGTATGGCAATCATGCGTAGCGTCTTTGCCGTAACATTTCATACAGACACAGTGACCCTGCTATCGCCACGTTTAAGCTTTCTTGACCATTGGGCTGTGGTAGGGCAATCGGGGCAGATTGACTAAGTAACCTCTCATCGACGCCTTGTCCTTCATGCCCCATAATCAAGGCTAGCGGTTGTCTCAAATCGGTCTGATAAATAATATGATCGGTATGTGAGCTCGTGGCAAACATCGGCACTTTGACCTTCATCAAAATCTCATCTACGCTGATGCCTTCATAAATCGTTAAACTAAAATTTGCCCCCATGCCCGCTCGCAAGGTTTTGGGCGACCACGCCGATGCGGTGCCCATCGTACAGACAATGGTTTTAATTCCCACGGCGGATGCGGTGCGAAATAGTGTACCCAAATTGCCATTGTCTTGGACACCATTGATGATTAAGCAATCGCTGGTAATGGGCTGATTAAAGTCTAAATGCGGCATATCAATCATCGCCATGATGGGCAGGCTCTCGCCCAGCGTGCGAATCTCTTTATAAAGATTATCGCTAATCGTTAACGTTTTAACATTTTCAAGTCGGTTTAATAAGGCATTGATTTCGTCATTGTGCAAACCGCTTTCACTGACAATCACGGTTTCGGGCGTGAGATTGGCGTTGAGGTACGCTTCAAGCAAATGCGTGCCTTCAATCACGGTTTTCCCCAGTTTTTTACGCTGGCGCGACGCAGTGAGAAGGGCATGGGCAGTTTTAATGGTTGGGTTGTCTTTTGAAGTGATGAGCATTATTTGACTTCTTCATGCAGCTTTTTGACGTAGGTCACTTCGTTTTTTGCCCCCAGTACCACAGGCACCCGTTGGTGGATACTGGTCGGCTCGATATCCAAAATACGATTGATAGCATCGGTACTCATACCACCCGCTTGCTCAATCAGCAAGCTCATCGGATTGGCTTCATACATCAGACGCAGTTTACCCGGTTTATCAGGGTGTTTGGTGTCAAACGGATAGCTAAAAATCCCCCCACGGCACAAAATACGGTGAATATCGCCCACCATCGCCGCCACCCAGCGCATATTAAAGTCTTTACCGCGCACGCCAGTTTTACCCGCCGTAAACTCGTCAATATAACGCTGCATCGGTGGCAACCAATAGCGATAGTTAGAGGCATTAATCGCATACTCTTTGGTATCTGGGCTAATTTGCACTTGGTCTTTGATTTGCACAAACGCTTTGGTATCGGGGTCAAGACTAAACATGGCCACACCCTTGCCAAGCGTGATTGACATCACAGTTGAGGTGCCATACAAAATATAACCCGATGCCAACTGCGCAGTTCCTTTTTGCAAAAAGTCCTCATCCGTCGCAGGATGACCTTGGTTGTTGTAGGGTAAAATCGAGAAAATTGTACCGACTGCCATATTAATATCGATATTAGATGAGCCATCAAGTGGGTCAAACAGTACCAACACGTCGCCATCTTGATTGGCAGGGGTGGCGTTATCTAATTCTTCAGAAGCCACACCCGCGCAATGCGGATTGCTGCTCAAAGCGTCTAGCAACAAATCATTGGCAATGACATCGAGCTTTTTTTGCTCTTCGCCCTGCACATTTTGGTTACCCGCTTCGCCCAAAATATCCGCGAGCGCGCCGCGTTTGAGCAAGTCGCTGATTTGAATGCCGACTTTGGTAATGGTGGTAATGATGTCGGCAACGGCAGGTTGGGCGTTTTGCGCGGCAAGATAAGTTTCAAGATTTGACATAAGTAGACCTTATTATAAAATTATAAATTAACAACCTAAGCCAATCATATACGATTAAGCAAGGTGAATTTAGACCTCATGAATTAAAAAAAATATAGACAATTTGCCGCAAATTGTAGCACTTTTTGAGCCGTCTTATCAGCGATAATCGCAAAATATTGGCGTATTTATTCCAGCCGATTTACGGTAAAATAGGCAAAATTTATACAAATAACAACAAATCTAGGTGGCTGATGAATATTTTAAACACCCAAACTTTATCCAACGAAGCGCTACAGAGCAAGCTTGATCAAGCGATGGCAAAGCCAGAAATGAACGAAGCAGGTGATTTGCGGCATTTTATCGGCGTAGAAGGATTATCCAAAGCCCAGCTGATGGCCATCATCGAAAAAGCCAATGGTTACTTAACTGATAATGCCGGTCGCCCCAACAGCATCCGTAACAGTGATGAGCTTGAAGGCTGTACGGTGATGAATTTGTTCTTTGAAAATTCTACCCGTACTCGAACTACCTTTGATGTGGCTGCCAAACGTCTTGGCGCCAGTGTCATCAGTATCGATATTGCCAAATCCAGCACCCAAAAAGGCGAAAGCTTACGAGATACGCTGTGGAATCTTGAAGCCATGACAGCGGATATTTTTGTGGTGCGTCATTCATCGAGTGGGGCTGCGCATTTTATGGCAACCGAAGTCACCCCAAACATTGCCATCATCAACGGTGGTGACGGCTGGCACGCGCATCCGACCCAAGCGATGCTCGATATGCTCACGATTTATCGTGAAGCGCCAAGACCGTTTGAGGAATTAACGGTAGCGATTATCGGCGATATCAAGCATAGCCGCGTTGCCCGTTCGGACATTGCAGCGCTCAAAACCTTGGGGGTTAAAGAAATTCGCGTCGTGGCGCCCAAGACATTATTACCAAAAGGCATTGAGCGGTATGGTGTCAGTGTCTATAACGATTTAGACTCGGCAGTGGTTGACTGTGATGTCATCATTGGTCTACGTATTCAAAATGAGCGTATTGGCTCGCCGCTGTTGCCATCGACATCCGAATATTTTAAAGCGTATGGCATTACCACCGAACGCCTTGCCCTTGCCAAACCTGACGCGCTTGTCATGCACCCAGGACCGATGAATCGCGGCGTTGAAATCTCATCAGCTGTTGCCGATGGTGAGCAATCGGTGATTTTAAAACAAGTCAATAACGGCATTGCGGTACGTATGGCGGTGTTGGCACTGGCTATGCAAGGGCAACGTGCCGCACGCAGCGCATCTTAAATTTAGCGAAAAAAATGACAAAGTAGGCAAAACCAAAGTAGGCAAAACCATGACGCTTCAAAATCTTTTACCTGCCAACTGGCAATTTGATACCACGCAGCTTAACCCTATCGACAGCCATGGCAAATGGCTATTACCGCCGCTGGTGGATTTATGTGCGCGTTTGCGTGAACCTGGGCACCAGTCGCATGGCACACTAAAATCAGAAGGCGCCGCGGCTCGAAAAAACGGTTTTTTGCATGTCGTTATACCACCTGATACCAATCCCGTGCTTGAAAACGGCTCATTACTGGCAGGCTTGCGAGAGCGGGCTTATCAAGATGGCGGCATCTATCTGCATATATTGGGGGCGATGACCGCAGGTCTTGAAGGTGAAAAACCCGCCAATATGCTTGGGCTGAAGCAAGGTGGCATCATTGGGGTCAGCAATGCTCGCCGCAAATTCGCCAATGATGACGTACTACTGCAAGCACTGGATTATGCGGCGACTTATGACATCAAAGTATTTTTTTACCCTGATGAACCCAGTCTATCCAAAAACGGTGTCGCCCATGATGGCTATATCGCATCTTATCATGGCTTGGCAGGGATTCCTTGGATTGCTGAAACGGTGGCGTTATCCAAGCAGCTTTTGATTGTCGAAGAAACAGGCGTATCGGCACATTTTGGTCAGCTGACCACCAAATCATCGATTGATTTGATTCGCTGGGCGAAACAAAGGGGCTTGCCGGTGACCTGTGATGTGGCGATGCACCAGTTACATTTAACCGATGATGCCCTGATTGGTTTTAATGCTTTGGCGTATGTGTTGCCGCCCCTGCGTTCCAATACGGATAAAAAAGCGCTGCAAGAAGGCTTGCAAGATGGTACTATCGATGCGATTTGTAGCCACCATGAGCCATTGGCAAAAACCGCTAAACAAGCGCCATTTGCGGAGTGTAAACCCGGTATTAGCAATTTTGATACTTTTATGGGGCTCGCTTGTCAATTGGTCAAAGAGGGTATTTTGACCCCAGCGCAGCTAGTAGAAAAAATTGCACTCAACCCTGCCAAAATCGCTGGCATTGAAGCTAGCTATCATCAAACGGGTGGGGCGGTGCTAGTTGACCCCAATCTGACTTGGACCGTGACAAAAGAATCGATGATATCGCAAGGCAAAAATACGCCATTTATCAATAGCGAACTGACAGGGAAAGTCGAGCAAGTCTATTTTTAGGCTTGTTTGAAGCTTGTTTTAAGTTTGTTTCAAGATTGGATACGGTAATGAATCATGCCAAAGGCGTTTAAGCAGATAGCCCCGACAGTGCCTAATAGCCATCATGCCAAGAACGCCATCATTATGGTCGCTATCTATGAGCTTGTAAAAGGATTGATAGCGCTAGGGGTGGCGGCTATTATTTTTGTAGGGCATGATAAATTGCAATGGATTGCGCGGGTGGTTTCACAGGCGCTGCATCGTATCATGAGTATGGCACTGCATCACCAAATAGAAGCGCTGAATCACTATGCTTGGTTCGCTAACCAAAATTGGCAAAAAGCCTGTTGGATAGTCGTGGGCTATGCGCTGCTGCGTTTTGTGGAAACCTACGGTCTTTATCGAGATAAGATATGGGCGTATTGGTATAGTGTTTTGGGCTATGGCGTGTTTTTGCCGCTTGAGGTTTATGAGTTATTTAGCCATCGGTTCAATTGGCTTAACTTTTTGATACTGCTAGTGAATATCGTCATTGTTGTGGTGGTCTATCGCAATATGCGCGCCAAAGGGTTATTGGGTAAAAAGATGACACAGGCTTAAGCTATCGATAAAAAAAGCGAGTAAAAAAGGGCAGAATCTGCCCTTTTTTACTCGCCAAACTAGCTGTCTGTTCTAGTTGTCTGGTCTAGCTATCTGGTTTATCTTTTTCGGTAATGATACGCGGGGATTTTTTGTTTGCATTGGCTGCAATTTTTGATTTGATAAAATTAAAAGGATTGTACGGGCTATCGAGTACGATAGCCGGTACAATCTGACGAATTTTAGCCATTACCGCTGTATTATCACCTTTCGCTTTGTCATCATCCGTTAGGATTTTTGACTCGACTGTTTGGGTGGTAGTAATTTCATTGCTAAAACTCGTGTCATCTAAATTACTGATATCCCAACGCATATTGTCAAAATTATTGGCATTTAAATAATTATCAATCGCAAATTTATGCTCGTCTGTGGCATTGCTATTTTGTGTGGATGAGGGAGTCGCTTTGTTTTCGCTATGGCTGTCGTATTCACTATTACTTTCTTCAAGCGTTTTTAGTGGATGTTTGTCATCTAACCCCTTATCATTTGACAAGTGTGTCTGATTATCATGACTTTGCTTAGCAACTGATGATTCATGTGATAATTCATCCGATAACTCTTCGTTATTTAAGGCATTAAAATCACGCGGTTGACTCGATAAGCTACCTTGACCTTTAAAATCAAGCGTACCATCAAAGCCAGTCGCTTGCTCGGCGTCGGTTTCTTTGATGCGTTTATCCTCATTGACCACGTCACTGACTTGACCGCCTGATAGACCTGAGCCTTCACGTTGACCGGCTAGTTTGTTGCCTTTACCTTTATCTTTTTTTCCCTTATCTGGCTCGATGTCTTCGGCATTTGGAGCCTGACGCGGTGCGATACTGTCAAAAATACTTGCCATCGACACATCAAAATTATATTTGAGCATGGCTTCACCACGCGCTAAGGTATTAATCCATTGCACAGTCCAAGGCGCGTTATTTTTAAGTTTTCGCAAATCCTTTTCATGCGGCAAAGGATAAGGCATATTTTGATAAAAATCCCAAAAACTATAATCATCGAGCGAGCGTTTAAGCACATATTCATCTTTGTCACTGGTGGTGATGAGATTGTTATCTTGTAAAAAGCTAATATAAGTGTACCAATTTGGCATCTCTTGGCGACCTAGCACATCACGCAGACCGGCTTCGGTGACGACATTGCCTTTTTTATGCTCACGGTATAACACGTTTAACATATCCATCAAGCTAAACAAGGCATGACGGGGAAAGATTTCTTTGGTCTCAAAAATGGTCAAACAGTAGCTGATTTGCACCCCAAGCAGAATAATATTCCAAGAAATATAAATCCAGAGTAAGAACAACGGCAAAATCGCAAACGCCCCATACACCGCTTTATAACTGGTAAAGTTATCGACAATTGCGCCAAAGGTGAGTTTTAAGATTTCAAAGATAATCCCAACCACAACACCGGCAACCAACGCATGTTTAAAACGTACTTGGCAGCGTGGTACAAACCAATACATGGCCACCAGACCCATCAGCATAATTGCAATGGAGCCGATTTGTACCCAAATCGCCCAGTCAATCCCATAACCACCAATCTTTTGATTTAAAAAACTCAGACTTTGCACAGTGCTTGAAATAATCATGACGATGGCAAGCACAATAGGCAACAGGGTAATAATCACCCAATAACGCACAAGATTGAGCCAGCTGGTCTCTTTTTTTTCAACCCGCCAAATTTGGTTAAACGCGGTTTCAATCGTCATTAAAGTGGAAATGGTGGTAAAAAACAGAATACCCACACCGATAATGGTTAGATTCGATGAATTACTGGTAAATTGGTTGAGATACTTGGTGACCTGTAATCCGGTACTGGGCAAAATATTGCTAAATATCAAGTTTTGAATCTGCTCACGCGCTTCTGCTAACTGCGGGATGGTGGAGAGAATCACCACCAACAAGGTTAAAATCGGCACAATAGACAGCAGCGTGGTATAAGTCAATAACGCAGCTTTTTGGCTACAATTATCATCGATAAAATTTTTGATAAGATACATCAAAAACTGCACCCATTTATGTTTAAAAATGGATAATTTTTTTAGTTTGGCAATGAGTTCATTCATAATAGTTCTTATTGATAAAAAATTTCAAAGTTTGACCATCAAATCGGCGAAAAAGGCAGTGATTGTATGGCAGTATGGTATCATATTCAAAAAAATTGTTTATTGAATTACTGTGAACAGTTTTGGTGTTTTGCAATTGTCAATCTGGCTAGTAGATTGCCTTGATCCTGCCATCAAAATTCATCCATTAACATTCATCCATGCAAAATAGTTTAACGTAACAATTATCAAAATTGATGTGAGAAAAACCATGAGTCAACCTTATATTTTAGTCTTGTATTACAGCCAAAATGGCTCTACCAAAGATTTGGCGTATCTGGTCGCACAAGGTATTGAAGACAGCGGCACGGGCATAGCCGCTCGGATTCGCACGGTACCCAAGGTCAGTAGCGAGACTGAAAAAGTTGCGCCAAGTATTCCTGATGAAGGTGACCTGTACGCCACCATGGATGACTTAAAAAACTGTGTGGGACTGGCATTGGGTAGTCCCACCCATTTTGGCAATATGGCAGCATCGATGAAGTATTTTTGGGATAATAGCGTCACAATTTGGCTCGCGGGGGATTTGCAAAACAAACCGGCATCTGTATTTACCAGTACGGGTACCATGCACGGTGGGCAGGAGACGACATTAACTAGCATGATGACGCCGCTACTGCATCATGGCATGGTAATTGTGGGGATTTCGTACAGTGAGCCTGCGCTCAATACCACGAGCCAAGGTGGCAGCCCGTATGGTGCAAGCCATGTCAGTGGCGCAAAGCATGACCATATCATGAGCGCGGACGAAAAAACATTAGCCATCGCCCAAGGTCAGCGTCTAGCCAAAATTGCCAAGGCACTACAAGCGTTATGAGACAACAAGACCCACAATCACTATCTGCACCCAAGCCCATATATCCCATCCACCGCCGCTTAACCATAGTCTGGTGGGTTTGGCTGGGGTTTCGATTGCTGGCAGTACCGTTATTGACGCATTGGTTGGCAAGTGCAAAGCCTGCTATGGTCGGCGGGATTGCTTGGCAAGCTTTGTGGTTGATACCCGCGCTATTATCAACGCCTTATATCGTGAAAGGCAAAAGCCCATACGCGCTATTGCTGCTAAGTATGCTCACTTTTGTATATTTGGGCGGCAGTGGTATGGTTGCACTAAAATACGGTTATCAAACGCATTGGGGGTTGATGACTGTGTGGTTGGTGGATTTTGTTTTATTGGGTTTGGTGAATTATTGGTTATTTATCTTACTCAAACGATTACCAAAGATGAATGGCTAATTGTCAAAAGAGCGTACCTAAGTCAGGTACGCTCTTTTTTGGCTAAAAAATTATGCTAAAACATCGTTAGGCCAACACATCATTTAGCCATTTACCGATAATTTTGAGTTGCGGCATACACACTTGGTGCGCCATCGGATAGCTGTAAAACTGCGGCTGATAACCTTTTGACTCAAGCCATGCTTTGGCTTCTTGCCCAAGCTGTACTGGGACAACAGGGTCTTGTGTGCCATGATGAATGGCAATGTTTAGATTTTTATTGGCATCACTTAAAGTTAGGCTGTCTTTGGTCGCTAAATAAGTCGACAGGGTTAATAGTCCGGCTAATGGTTTGTCATAGGTGAGTGCCGTCTGATACGCCACCGCACCACCTTGTGAAAATCCTGCAATCACTATACGCTCAGGCGATACACCGCGCTCGGCTTCACGCTTGATTAACTCTCTAATCGAGCGGGCGGATTGTTCAATCTGTGCGGTGTCGATTTTGCGCTCAAGCGACATTTCCAAAATATCATACCAAGCTGGCATCACATAGCCTTGGTTGATGGTTACAGGAATGGCGGGGGCGTGAGGAAATACAAACCGTATGCCATGTTTGCTATCGAGTCCCAAGTCAGGGACGACTGGCTCAAAGTCATGACCATTTGCGCCCAGTCCATGTAGCCAAATCACCGCTCTATCAACAGGCAGATTGTTGGGATTGTGAATGACTTCAACCGTTTTTAATAAACTCATAAATTCTCCTTTCATGTGAAACACAAATGTCATAAAAATTAATTGTCATAAAAATAATTAGCCGATAGCTTAAAAATAGGGATAACGCTTGATTTTAGCTTATTCATACCACATTATCTAGGCAATGTTTACCATAAGAATAGCCTAAGTGAATGAAAGAACTTATATCGACTGCTGTACCATTAAATGATTATCAACCAGACAAGCCTCAAACAGACAATCACCATGGTGTGAAATTACCGGTCATGGCAAAAGACAGCTATTATCTGTCACGCCTTGCCCAGCAGTTAAAACAAATCAAAGACAAAGAAAGCGAAGACTATACGTCAAGATTTGACCGTTACCAAAAACAACTCAAACACTCGCAAGACAGGGTGCAAAGCCGTATCGCCAGTCTGCCAACCATACATCTCAACGAAGATTTGCCTGTCAGCCAACAAGCCGATAGACTCATCAAAGCCATCCAAGACCACCAAGTCATCATCGTGGCTGGGGAGACAGGCTCGGGCAAAACTACCCAATTACCTAAGATTGCCATGCTTGCAGGGCGAGGGGTAACAGGACAAATCGGACACACACAGCCAAGACGATTAGCGGCGCGTAGTGTGGCAAATCGTATTGCTGAAGAATTAAGAGAAACACTCGGACAGACAGTCAGCTTTAAAGTGCGTTTTACTGAGCAAGGCTCATCCGATTCCATTGTCAAACTGATGACCGACGGTATTTTGCTTGCCGAAATGGCGCATGACAAGTTTTTGAGCCGCTATGATACCATTATCATTGATGAAGCCCACGAGCGCAGTCTTAACATTGACTTTATCATGGGTTATCTCAAGCGTTTATTGCCAAAACGCCCCGATTTAAAGGTGATTATCACATCGGCAACCCTCGACACAGCAAGGTTTAGCCAATATTTTTCTAGCGTTGATAGTAAAACCAAACAAGCGACGCCCGCGCCTGTATTTGTGGTTGAAGGTCGCAGTTATCCCGTGGAAGTGCGCTACCGTCCGTTGACGGAGGAGATTGTCACAGGTTCGGATGATGACAGCTTTGATGATGTCGAAGATAACTTGCCGCGAGCGATTACCGCAGCGGTGGAAGAGTGCTACCAAGACGCTGCCAGTAAAGGGCATGCTGACCAAGCAGATATTTTGATTTTTGCGGCAACAGAAGCGCAAATTCATGATTTGGCAGATATTTTAAATCAATACGCCCCCCGTCATACCCAGATTTTGCCGTTATTCGCCCGTCAAAGTTTTGCCGAGCAGCAGCAGATTTTTCACCCGACAGGCGGACGTCGCATTATCATCGCCACTAACGTTGCCGAAACCGCTTTGACTGTACCCAATATCCGCTACGTCATTGATTTGGGATTTGCTCGGATGTCACGCTATGACTATCGCTCGCGGGTACAAAGACTGCCGATTGAAGCGATTAGCCAAGCTGCCGCCAATCAACGCAAAGGTCGCTGTGGTCGTATCGCGGCGGGTGTGTGTATCCGTTTATATTCAGAGGAAGACTTTACCAGCCGCCCCGAATTCACCGAGCCTGAAATTCTGCGTACCAATTTGGCGTCGGTGATTTTGCAAATGGCAAACTTGAGTCTGGGTGAGGTAGAAAACTTTGACTTTATCCAGCCACCCGACAATCGACTGGTCAATGATGGGCGTAAACTATTAGAAGAATTGGGTGCGATTGCCACTAAAAAAACTGAAAATAGCCTAAGCACATCTAATGACAGTGACAAGGGCAAGGGCAAAGGTCAATCCAAACGCCATCCCAATCAACTTACCAAAGTCGGTCAAATGATGGCAAAAATGCCTATTGACCCTCGTTTGGCACGTATGCTGATTGCAGGTGAGCAATACGGTTGTCTCAAAGAGCTATTGGTAATTGTATCGGGCTTGTCAGTGCAAGACCCTCGAGAACGCCCGAGCGATAAGCAAACCCAAGCCGACCAAAAACACGCATTATTTCGCCAAGCCGACAGCGATTTTTTATTTTATCTCAGTCTTTGGCAGGCAATTCATGGGGCCTTGTTTAAAAGCGGTGGATTTAAAAGCGATGGATTTAAAAGCAGTGATCTTGACCGTCAAAAAAATGCAACGCTAGATGATGAAGCCGCGCCAATCGCGCAAAGCCCGTATGGAAACGACAAATTAACCAACAGCCAACGTAAAAGCTTTGCCAAAAAACATTTTTTAAGCTCGCCGCGTTTACGTGAATGGCAACAAACCCATAGCCAGTTGTTGCAAATGGTGGATGGGTTAAAATTAACAATCAACCAAGAGCCCGCCAGTTATGTGCCTATTCACCGCGCATTGCTCACGGGTCTGCTGTCGTTTATTGCCCAAAAAGTCAATGACGTCGACAAAAGCGGCAAGCTAATCAAAGCCAAACGTGGCGAGTATGTCACCGCGCGTCAACACAAAGCCAAGATTTTTCCTGCCAGTACCTTGTTTAAACAAAATCCGCTATGGGTAATGGCGTTTGAGGTGGTTGAGACCTCGCAGGTGTTTATGCGTACCGCTGCCAAAATCGAGCCAGAGTGGATTTTGGCGATGGCAGGGGATTTGCTCAAATACCATTATTTTGAGCCGCATTGGTCAGCCAAAACAGGGCATGTCAAGGCATACGCCCAAATCAGCCTGTTTGGTCTGATTGTGGTACACAAACAACTGATGAATTATGAGCGGGTCAACCTTACCGAGTCTCGAGAAATCTTTTTGCGAGATGCCTTGGTCTTGGGCAATTTAAATGCCCCGTCCACAGGCGATGGTAAAAAGGGCAAGTTACCGCCATTTTTGCAGCATAATATAGATAAAGTCGCTGATGTCTCCTTGATTGAAGACAAGCTGAGACGTCGAGACTTGCTGGTTGATGAAGAGCAATTATACGACTTTTATGCCAAGCGAGTGCCTGAGCATATCGCTAGTCGCAAAGTATTTGAAGATTGGCGAAAAGAAGTAGAAAAAACGGACCCACAGTTTTTATTTTTTAGTGATAAAGATGTACTGAACGAACAAGCACCCGCTACCCAAGCTTTCCCAGAAACGTGGCAACTAGGTAATTTAAAACTACCCCTGTCGTATATTTTTGACCCGACTAGCGACGATGATGGTGTGACCATTAAAGTCCCACTCGTTGCCTTACCACAGGTTGATGCGGTTGAATTATTATGGGGTATTGCAGGGTGGCGCTATCAGCTGGTTTTGCAGCTATTAAAGACGTTGCCAAAAGATATTCGCCGTCAAATCGTACCCGTGCCTGATACCGCCAAACAAATTTTTGACACGCTTGAAAAAAACCATCATGGCGGACTGCTAAGGCAACTGTGCCAAGCCTTAAACCAGCGCGGTGTGCGTGGAGCAAATAACCAACTTGTAGAGCCAAAAGACTTTAACCCAAGTGAGGTTGAAACCTATTTGCAGCCACAAATTGCGTTGGTCGATGACAAAAACCGCCTGATTGAAAAAGGGCGAGATATTGACGCATTAAAAATGCGTCATCAAGTCACCACAAGCCAAGCCGTCGCCAGTGGTAAAGGCGTACATAGCGAGTTTCCCGAGCATTTTAATTTTATGCAAAACCGCCACAGTGCAGGCGTGATGATCAAGCAGTTTTCGGCACTGGTTGCTGATGGACAGCCAAGCTATACCGATAAAAAGGCTGTGTCTATTCAGCAATTTACCGATGTCAGTGTGGCACTCAACAAACACCGTCAAGGCTTGCTTGCTTTAATCGGCAATGAGCTCGGAGCAAAAGCCCGACAGCTTACCAACCAAATTGATAAAAACTTTAAACTTGCCTTTGCCCCACTCGGTGAGCTTGACAGACTCAAAGATTTACTGATTCATGCCACGCTTGATGCCACTTTTGAAAAATTTGTTGCAGCGTTTGACCATGAAAAATTCACGGCAGGGATTCATGATAAAGAGTTGGTGATTGCCATCAATCAGTTGCCTTTGACGTTGGATGAATTTAACCAAGCCAAAGCCGTGGTGCTTGCCAATTTCTTGAGCGTTGGGCAAAGTGTATTAGCCCAGCTAAAATCGGTGTATGAGCAGTGGCAGCAAGTTCGCCAAAAACTGCTACTACTTGACCGTGATATTTTTGAAGAAAGTATCGAAGATATCGAAGACCAGCTCGATGATTTGAGTTTGTCGGACTTTGTGTACCGCATGAGTTATCAAGATTGGCAGCAATATCCGCGTTATTTGCAGGCGTTGTTGGTGCGTCTTGATAGGCTTGAGCACAATTTGGATGCCGATCTTGATGCCGTGTATCAGCTCGATAAACACATGGAAAGGCTGTCTGTTAAGGGTAATGATGAGACAATTATGCCGTATCGTTGGTTGGTTGAGGAGTTTCGGATTCAGCTGTTTGCCCAGCCGATGAAAACCCGCGTGCCTGTGTCGGATAAACGCCTAGAAAAATTGTGGGATGAATTGAATGGTTAACAAAAAAATTCGTCAAACTTTGGCGGATTTTTTATAAGATTTTGATTTAAAATAATTTTTCTAAAATTTGTTTCAACTAAAATCATGACCAATAGTGTTTTTTCAGGGTATGGTTCATATTGAATAGTCATGATGGGGAGTGCTACAGTTGATAGGGATTTTACGAACAATAGGTTATGAACAATAGATTGATTTTTTTAGCATCTGAGATTTTTATATCTACGGGCAATTTGATTCGATGAAAAATTAAAAAGTTGATTTGGTAAAAACGGCAAAACTTAGTAAAATAATCAGATTAAATTTTTCAAAAGTGAAAGTCATGCCAAGCCAACCGCAAGTTTTTAATCCCCAAGCTACCAATAAACCTGCCAATCACCACCAAGCCAATCATAACGAAAACCGTACTGTAGGTCAAAGCGCTAGCCAAACGGCGCACCAACTGGCTCAAGGTATAGTAACGACAAAAGCGCCTAAGATTGGTTTTGTGTCGCTTGGCTGCCCCAAAGCCTTGGTGGATAGCGAACGCATTATCACCGAGCTTAGCCGTGATGGCTACCAAGTCGCCAGTGACTATGATGGCGCAGATTTGGTGGTGGTCAATACTTGCGGCTTTATCGAATCTGCAGTGCAAGAATCGCTTGACGCCATTGGTGAGGCGATTACCAAAAACGGTAAGGTGATTGTCACCGGTTGCCTTGGCAAAGATGCCGAAAAAATCAAAACCATGCACCCAGCCGTGCTTGCGGTGACTGGCGCACATGCCTATGAAGAAGTCGTCAATGCCGTGTCGCATTATGTGCCCAAACCTGCACCATCAAAAACGTACGACCCAAAAATCGACCTAATCAATGATGCGGGCATTAAGCTTACGCCAAAACATTATGCTTATGTCAAAATATCCGAAGGCTGTAACCACCGCTGTACATTTTGTATTATCCCAAGCTTTCGTGGCGACCTCGTTAGTCGCCCGATTGACAGTATCATGACTGAAGCGGCTGCGCTCAAAAACGCAGGCGTCAAAGAGCTATTAATCATCTCGCAAGATACCTCAGCCTATGGCGTAGATCTTAAATACAAAACCAGTTTTTGGAATGGTATGCCCATCAAATCCAAATTTTACGATATGTGCGAGGCACTGAATCGACTGGGCATTTGGGTGCGTTTGCATTACATCTATCCTTACCCGCATGTCGATGCTGTGGTGAAACTGATGAGTGAAGACAAGCTACTGCCATACCTTGATATCCCATTCCAACATGCCAGCCCCAATGTGCTCAAAGCCATGAAACGCCCCGCGCATAGCGAAAATGTACTGGAGCGCATCAAAACTTGGCGCTCGATTTGCCCCGATATTGTCATTCGTTCCACTTTCGTGGTGGGTTTCCCTGGAGAGACAGAAGAAGATTTTGAATATTTGCTTGACTGGCTCAAAGAGGCGCGATTAGACAGAGTAGGGGCGTTTACCTATTCAGAAATAGAAGGCGCAGCGGCAAACGATTTGCCGAACCCTGTGCCAGAAGCTATCAAACAACAACGCTATGAACGACTGATGGCGTTACAGCAACAAATCAGTGCCGAAAAATTGGCTGAGAAAGTCGGTAAAACCTTAAAAGTGTTGGTGGATGAGATTGATGAAGAAGAAAATATCGCCATTTGCCGTAGCTATGCCGATGCGCCAGAAATTGACGGTCACGTGTATGTAGATAATATTGATGCATCGGTTAAAGTCGGTGAATTTTTAACCGTCACCATTGATGAAGCCAATGAGTATGACCTTTTTGCCAGTTTTACCGGTGAACTGTTATAAGGATAAGGATTGTCATGTCTCAATCAATGTTAGCGTATGGTCTTTTAGCGATTGCGATTGTTAGTGAGGTTACTGGTTCAACTTTTTTGGCGAAATCAGAGGGGTTTAGCAAACCCTTGCCCACTATCATCACCATGATTTGTTTTGGGATTGCTTTTTATCTTCTTTCACAAGTCATCAAAATCATACCACTGGGGATAGCTTATGCCATTTGGTCAGGGGTAGGTATTGTGTTAACCGCTATCATTGGGTACTTTATTTTGGGTAACAAACTGGATTTACCCGCCATCGCGGGTATGAGCCTAATTGTATTGGGTGTGATTGTGATTAATCTGTTTTCTCATTCAGCCACGCATTAATCACGCTTTAATAATCCACGCTTTAATATAGTACCTTGAATATAGCGACTTGATAGTTTGATGGCTAAAGCCGATTGAATTGTCAAGGTAAGAGCAGGGTAAAAATTAAAATGACTGTTGAAATTATCTTTACACTATCTAAAAACCGTTAATTTTGTTAAAATTTCGCCATTTGCATTATTTGCTATCCAACAGCCCACAAGAGGTCAACCATGTCTGATAAAGCTCCCCGTTACCAACGTATTTTGCTCAAACTCTCTGGCGAGGCCCTGGCAGGCAAAAATGATATGGGGATTGATTCAGGCGTATTAGACAGCATGAGTCTTGCGATTGCGCACTTGGTAGGATTGGGTGTGCAAGTGGGTATCGTGGTCGGTGGTGGCAACTTGTATCGTGGCGCTGCGCTACAAAAACAAGGCTTGGTGGGTCGTGTCACAGGCGACCAAATGGGTATGCTTGCGACCGTGATGAATGGCTTGGCGATGCGTGACGCCTTGGAGCGCCGTAATATCAAATGCCGTTTGATGTCAGCCTTGCCAATTGGTGAAGTGACTGAAAACTACAGCAGCCGCAATGCCATTCGCTATTTAAAAAACAATGAAGTGTGTGTGTTTGTCGCAGGTACCGGCAATCCGTTTTTTACCACGGATACCGCAGCATGTTTACGTGGCATCGAGATTGAAGCCAATTTAATCCTAAAAGCCACCAAAGTCGATGGCGTGTATAACAAAGATCCAAATAACCATGACGATGCCGTCAAATACGACGAACTCACCTTTGACCAAGTGCTGGATCAAAAATTGGGGGTGATGGATTTGACTGCGATTGCGTTGCTGCGTGAGCATAACGTACCGCTGCAAGTATTTGATATGGCAAAACCCAACGCGCTGCTTCATGTGGTGATGGGCGAGGCAGAAGGCACCAAAGTTATCAATTACTAATTTCTAAATTTGACATACAGAGTTTTAAAAGGATGCAACATGATTAACGATATTAAAAAACAAGGTGAAGACAAAATGAAAAAGGCGATTGAAGCCTTGGAAAATGCCTTTAGTAAATTACGTACAGGGCGCGCCCATCCTGGTATTTTACAGGGTGTGATGGTGTCTTACTATGGCTCTGAGATGCCACTTAATCAAGTGGCGAGCATCAATGTTGAAGACTCGCGTACCCTGTTAGTGCAGCCTTTTGACCGTAGCATGGTGCAGGCAGTGGACAAAGCAATCCGTGAATCAGATTTGGGTCTTAACCCAATGAGCGCAGAAGTGATTCGGGTACCGCTACCCGCATTGACGGAAGAAACCCGTAAAGATATGCAAAAATTGGCACGTCATGAAGCCGAAGAGCGCCGTGTATCTGTGCGTAATGCCCGCCGTGATGCCAACAATGCCTTAAAAGCCTTGGTAAAAGACAAGCAAATCTCAGAAGATGAGGAACGCCGTGCCAATGACGACATCCAAAAAATGACCGATAAATACATTGATAACATTGATAAAATGCTCTCTAGCAAAGAAGCAGAATTAATGGCCGTTTAATCGTTATTTATCCAATAAAAGAACCAATTCATAAGAAGTAGGTCATGGTTGAGTCAAAGGCAGCAATGCCACAACATATTGCCATCATTATGGATGGCAATAACCGCTATGCCAAAGCACATGGGCTACCAACCGGTGGCGGGCATATTGCCGGCAAAGATAATTTAGACCCTTTGGTTGAGCATTGTATGGATATTGGTATACGTGCGTTGACGGTGTTTGCTTTTTCTAGCGAAAATTGGCAGCGCCCAGCCAATGAAGTGGCGCTATTAATGAAGCTACTGGAGCAAACCGTCCATGACCAATTACCGAGGATGCTGCGGCACCAAATTTCTTTACGCTTTATCGGTGATAGAGGTGCCTTGACGCCGCATTTACGCGCGATTATGCAAGATGCAGAAGAGCAAACTGCTCATTTTACTAAGATGAGTTTGGTAATTGCTATTAGCTACGGCGGTCAATGGGACATCGTCAATGCCTGCCGCCAAGTTGCCAAACAAGTGGAAGAAGGCGCACTTACTGCCGATGCCATTACCCAAGACGATTTTGCACGCCACCTGTCGCTATCGGATTTACCCGCGGTTGATATGTTAATCCGTACAGGGGGTGATTACCGCATTTCTAACTTTCTACTGTGGCAATGTGCGTATGCTGAGTTATTTTTTACCGAAACGCTTTGGCCAGATTTCAAGGCGGCTGAATTAGACCAAATGATTGATATTTTCATGGGTCGTGAGCGTCGATTTGGTAAGACCAGCGAGCAAGTATTGGGTTTGAGCTTTTAGTTAATCAATAGGAACTGTCATGTGGGAACGCATTAGAACCGCCATTATTTTGTTAGTGATTGTTGGCGCTGCGATGTTTGCTACCCGCGAGCCTATTTTGATGTTGCCGCTATTGTTAGTCGGTGCAGGTTTTGGGGCTTTTGAGTGGTCAAAGCTCATGCCGTCACTTGAACAAAATCCCGACAGTTATGTACCGCCTACCACCCAAATGCCGACCAAACCTGCCAAACCAATCGATTATATATATAGCCTTATGGTGTTAGCGATTGTCAGTGTGTTATTGGCGATAGCAAAGCTAACAGGTAGTATAACCGCTTGGGTGTTTTTTTGGCTGGTTGCGGCGCTGATTTGGTTAGTAGCGATTGGCTGGATTCGCCATTATCCCAACAATACGCAAGCTTGGTATGGTAAGCATTTATACATCATCGGTATGATTATACTGTCATCCGCCATTACTGCGATGTATTATCTGTGGACACTTTCAGCTTGGTGGCTGCTATATGTGTTTGTATTGGTGTGGTGCGCGGATAGCGGTGCTTACTTTGTCGGACGAAAACTTGGCAGACGCAAAATGTCCCCGCATGTCTCACCCAATAAAAGTGTGGAAGGCTTATTAGGCGGACTTGCCACAGGCACGCTGGTGGTCATTGGCGTCTCTTTTGGGTTATTAAACGATTGGTCGATGACGGCTATTGGATTGTTTTTGCTGTTATCGTTGCTCACTATCATCATGTCCGTGTTCGGTGATTTATTTGAGAGCATGCTAAAGCGCCATGCAGGCGTCAAAGATGCCGGGGCATTGTTGCCAGGGCATGGGGGCATTCTTGATCGTATTGACTCGCAGCTTTCAGCCGTGCCAATTTTTGCGTTGGGGTTTTGGGCGATGAAATTTTACGGATTAATTTAATGCTACATTGGGTTAGCTTTCAAAAATTTTCACACCTGCTTAATATTAATCTGCTCAATACCCATCTAGCCAATATCAATTTGTTTAATTCACTAATCAATGCAAGCTTATGTTTCATCCAATCTTTTTTGCGCAACTGCTTGTTGATTGCTGCTTAAAAATTTTCTCGCGTGTTAATATGCTTACCAAAGTGGCAATTTGGCGCTGTAAATGCAAATATAGGTTTAACCGCCGTCTGCCCGCAACTTACTAGGTCATTGTAATGCTATCTTCAAATCACACTATACCGCAAAAAAACATTGCTATCATGGGCGCAACCGGCTCTATCGGCGATAGTACGCTATCGGTCGTCAGTCAGCATCCTGATTTGTATAACGTGGTCGGGGTGACAGGGTTTTCACGGCTGGATAAACTGTTGAGCATTTGCCTGCAATTTAAGCCAAGCTATGTTTGTGTTGCCAAAGAAAAGGAAACAACATTTGCGCAGATGCTCAGCGAGGCTAATCTGGACTGCAAGATTTTGATTGGTGAGCAAGGTTTGGTTGAGCTTGCCACGCTAGCAGAAGTGGATATGGTGGTTGCGGCTATCGTCGGCGCTGCAGGGTTGCCATCAACACTGGCAGCGGCTAACGCGGGTAAAACGATTTTGCTCGCCAATAAAGAAGCGTTAGTGATGGCAGGTGAGCTGATGATTAAAGCCGTCAAGCAGTCAAATGCCAAATTGCTGCCAATTGATAGCGAGCACAATGCCATTTTTCAATGTTTGCCTACTGCGGTACAACAACAGCGCAATGCCATTCATGACGATAACCATGGTATTAAAAAGCTTTGGTTAACGGCATCAGGTGGGCCTTTTTTACACAAAACACTCGACGATATGAAACGCGCCAGTGTTGCAGAGGCTGTCAAACACCCGAACTGGTCCATGGGGCAAAAAATATCGGTAGATAGTGCTACCATGATGAATAAAGGCTTGGAGCTGATTGAAGCAAGTTTTTTATTTGATATGCCCGTCTCTGAGATTGAAGTGGTCATTCATCCCCAAAGCATCGTGCATTCTATGGTTGAATACAACGATGGTAGTTTTTTAGCGCAGCTTGGCAGTCCCGATATGCGTACCCCCATTGCCCATGCTATGGCATACCCTGACCGTATCAGCAGTGGGGTGGAACGATTAGACATTTTTAAGTTAAGTAATTTAAATTTTGTCCGACCTGATTTAGAAAAGTTTAAATGCCTAGGGTTGGCTTATCAAGCCATGCAACAAGGTAGCTATGCGTGTATCGCCTTGAATGCCAGTAATGAGATAGCCGTTCAAGCGTTTTTGGATGGCGACATCTGTTTAACCGATATTGCTGATATCAATGAAAAAGTGCTATTGCAAGCCGAAAAACAGCCGATTGGGTCATTGCAAGCAATTTTGGCGGTCGATAAACTAAGCCGTGAACAAGCACACCAATGTATTGCCGATTTAAACGCTTAAATAATGCTTAAAAAAGCTTAAAAATAGTTGGCAACACTGGTTGATAATCGTTAAGAATGACTACATAAATTATTAAGATACCGATAGTTAAATTATTTTTGGCCTGTGATTTTGTCAAAAGGATAGCCATGAATTTCATCTTGACCGTTTTAGCTGCGATTGTGGTACTAGGACCTTTGGTTGCGCTACATGAGTGGGGGCATTATATTGTTGCTCGGCTGTGCGGTGTCAAGGTATTGACCTATTCAATTGGGTTTGGTCCAAAGCTGCTAAGCTGGACCAGTAAAAAAACTGGGATTAATTATGCTCTCTCTGCGATTCCGCTTGGCGGCTATGTCAAAATGCTCGATGAGCGAGAAGGCAAAGTCAATCCAGCCGAACGTCATTTAGCCTTTAATACCCAGCAACCTTGGAAAAAAATCGCCATCGTCGCAGCAGGTCCGGTGATGAACTTACTGATTGCGATTTTTTTATATTGGCTGCTATTTATCACCCCAACCCAAGTCTTGGCGACCAAAGTCGGCAGTATTTTGCCCAATTCACCCGTCAGTCAAACCAGTCTTACAGTCGGTGACGAAATTGTTGCGGTTGATAATAAACCCATCCAAAGTTGGCAGGATATTAACTATGCGTTAGCTGATCGCATGGGCGAGTCGGGGCAAGTTAATTTAACAGTGAATGGCGCGCAAGGTCAAACCAATGTTGCCGTGCCGATACAGCGCTTTATGAAAGCAGAACCGGGTAAAGCAACCAATCCCATTGATAGTCTAGGCGCGATTCCGTGGCAACCAAAAATTCCTGCGGTGGTCGGTGAAATCGTCCCAAATAGCGCTGCCGCGCGTCAAGGTCTGCAAGTCGGTGATACCATCACCCGTGTCAACGGTCAACCGGTGAGCGATTGGCTGGCATTTTCACAAGTTGTCAAATCCAGCCCAGAGCAGTTATTAACCCTTGAAGTACAGCGCCAAGGTAAAATCACTACCTTAAAAGTCATGCCACAAGCAAAAAAAGATACCATGGGCAATCGATTTGGACAAATTGGCGCAGCGGCAGCCGCATCTAAGATTACGCCGCCCCCTGAGTATATAAAAACCATTCAATATACGCCCATCCAAGCGGTCGAAAAATCCGTACATCAAACTGTCGATTTGTGTGCCATGACCCTCAAATCAATGGGTAAAATGTTGACGGGCACCATTGGGGTAGAGAACCTATCAGGTCCCATTACCATTGCCAAAGTCGCCAATCAAAGTTTTAGCATCGGTTGGGAAGCGGTATTGTCGTTTATGGCGATTATCAGTTTAAGCCTTGCTGTGCTCAATTTATTACCCGTACCTGTGCTTGATGGGGGGCATATTGTCATGTATGCCTATGAGGCTATTTTTGGTAAACCCATGCCGGAGAAAATACAAATGATGGGAATGAATATTGGTTTAGTTTTGCTTGCAGGTTTCATGCTGTTGGCGATTGGTAACGATATCTCACGCTTGTTTTAACCGACCCAAATTTGGCTAAAATATTGATTTGTAGTTTTGTTTTTTCGCTAGACTTTACGCAAGATTTAGCTTACCTTATGCCAGTAAAATTTATTTACGGATCTCTTGTACTTTGATAATACAAGCTACACATCAAAGACAAACTATTACTAGAAGTTTAATTAAGTCACCCTTTTTGATAGCATTTGTCATTTTTAGCGAACCAAACTTAGATTACCAAACCTAGATAAATACCTTTGGCTAACTAATTTTAGATACCTAAAAGTGACAGGTTTCATGCATTATCTTTGGGCAGTCGTCAATTCGGAAACAAGTTATATGCGAAATTCAGCGTTATTTTTGGTTGCACCGTTAGCACTCGTTACCTCGTATGCACAAGCGGCAAATTTTACCGTGAGCGATATTCAATTTAATGGATTGACACGGGTATCCGCTGATAACCTCTATCCCGTGCTTGCTGTCAATACCGGTGAAGTAGCAAACGATGCCAATATCGCAGCTAGTATCAAAGCCCTCTATGAAACTGGCAATTTCTCAGACGTTAAAGCATCCCAATCAGGCAATAAGTTGGTATTTGACGTGGTAGAGCGCCCAATTATCGCAAGTGTCACTTATGAGGGTAATAAACTGATTCCAAAAGAAGCATTAACCGAAGGCCTAAAACGTATTGGCATCGTAGAAGGCAATGTATTAAAACAGGCGACGGTTGAGCAAGTGCAAAATGAGCTAAAACAGCAATACAACCAGCAAGGTTATTATAATAGCGAAGTTAAGGTGACCCAAACGCCCCTAGACAATAACCGCGTTGCGCTTAAATTTAATTTTGTTGAAGGTAAAGCGGCGCGTGTTGTCGATATCAAGGTGATTGGTAACAAACATTTTAGCGACAAAGAAATCAGACAAGCGATGAGCATCAAAGAAAGCTCATGGATCAATGTGATTAGCAAATCTGACCGCTATGCCAAAGAAAAGCTTGCGGCAAGTTTAGAAAATGTCACCGCCATGTACCAAAATGCGGGCTTCGTCAAATTCACCATCAATGATGCCACCATTAATTTAAGTCCAGAAAAAGACAAAGTATTTATCGAGCTCAATCTTACTGAAGGTGAGCAATATAAATTTGGTAATGTCAACTTTATGGGTACGCCCAACTACGATACCGACAAGCTTCGTAAGCAAGTAGCATTTAAGCCAGGTGAGCGTTATTCACAACGTCAAATGACGACAACTTTACAAAATCTTGGCACACTGTATGGTAACGATGGCTACTATTTTGCCCAAATCCGCCCAGTGCCGCGTATTAATGAAGATACTCGCACGGTAGATGTCGATTTCTTTATTGATCCTGTGCGTCCTGTGTATGTGCGCCGTATCAATTTTACCGGCAATAATAAAACCGCAGATGAAGTATTGCGCCGAGAAATGCGCCAAATGGAAGGCGCATTGGCCGCCAATGAAAAAATCGATTTGTCGCGCACGCGTTTAATGCGTACAGGCTTCTTCAAAACTGTCAACATGGATGTCAAACCTGTCCCCAACACCCCCGATCAGGTAGATATCAATGTCGCAGTAGAGGAGCAGCCATCAGGTACCAGTACCATTGCGGCTGGTTATTCACAAAGTGGTGGTATCACTTTCCAAGCAGGTTTAAGTCAATCTAACTTTTTGGGTACAGGTAATCAAGTCAATATTTCGTTATCGCGTTCTCAGACGTTAGATAGTTATAATTTGGGCTATACCAACCCGTACTTTACCCCAGATGGGATATCGCAAAGTGCCAGTATCTATACACGCAAAACCAAATATGACAGAAAAAACATTTCAAACTATGTAACAGACTCGTATGGTGGCACCTTAGGTTTTAGCTACCCGATTGATGAAAATAAGAGTTTAAGTGCCGGTCTCACACTTGATAGTACCACAATCAAAGCAGGTGCTTTGTTAGCGGTATCAAACTATCAATACTTAAAAGACGAAGGTACTCTGCAAGTAGGTTCAGACTCCGATGGCAATGAATCATTCGAATCAGACCCATTTAATACCGCGAGCCTAAATTTAGGCTGGAATATGAACACGCTTGACCGTGGACGTTTTCCAACCAACGGTATGTCCCATAACGTCAATTTAGAACTGGCCTTTGGCGATGCCACTTACCAAAAACTGGTCTATCAAGGAAACTACTATCGCCCATTCCTAAAAAATACCGTACTACGCGGTTATACCAAGTTAGGATATGGTAACGATTTACCTTTCTGGAAAAATTTCTTCGCAGGGGGTTATGGCTCAGTGCGTGGTTATGAGAATGCCACGTTAGGCCCTACCAGTAATCGTTATTACCAAGTGAAAAATAATAGTGGGGTCGATAATTACCCAGAAGAGATTGGCGGTAATGCACTCGCGCAAGTGGGTACTGAACTAATTCTGCCGATGCCGTTTAAAGGCGATTGGGCAGACCAAATCCGTCCGGTGTTATTTGTTGAAGGGGCACAAGTGTTTGACACCACCAATAAATATGACCAAAAAGTCACAGTGAATGGCAATACCGTATCGCTATTAAATGAAAAAGACAATGACATGCGGTTTAGCGCGGGTGCAGGCTTCACTTGGATTACCCCAATTGGTCCAATCTCATTAAGCTATGCCGTTCCGCTTAATGATAAAGATAAAGATAAAGTCGACAATGTACAGTTCGAAATTGGACGTACATTCTAAAAGGTCTATGTATATGAAAATAATCACTCAGTTAGCCACAGCAAGTATTTTAAGTGTATTGGCAATGCCAGTGTTTGCCAATACCGTTGCGGTTTGGAATTCCCAAGTTGCCATCAACAATACTAACATCGCCAAAACCAAAATTGGCGTGGTGCAAGCGGCGGTCAAACCAAAGCAGCAGCAGCTTGATAGCTACAAAGCCACCATTGAGCGTTTGCAAAAACAATACGCCACGCAAAATGCTCAGATGACCCAAGCACAAAAGGATGATTTGCGTAAGCAAATTCAAACCAACCTACAAAACTATGAACAGGTTGCCAGTCAAATCCAGTCCATCATTGATACCAATGAGGCAGAAGTGATGCAGCGAATTGCCCCCAAAATCCAAGCCATTAAAGAAAATATTGTGCGTCAAAAAAATATTGATGTGCTCATTGATAATCGTGATAGAACCGTTAGTTATGTCAAACCTGAATGGGATGTAACGGCAGATTTTACCAAAGCGATTAACGATCAAGTAAAATAATATTTTTTAAGCGCAGAGGTTTTAGCAAAAACGCAATATTCGACTATTGCGTTTTTTATTTTGTGTGTAAAATTAAGGCAAACTTTAAGCAAACGATTGGAGTAATCACATGGCGTTCACCCTCGCACAAATTTTGGATTTTTTAGCTAGTGACGTCATTGACCAAGGGGATGTACAAACCGACCAAAATTTGCAGAAACAAATTTCCAAAATCGCTGCCCTTGAGGATGCCACCGACACCGATATTACGTTTATTGCCAATTCTCTATTTGAATCAAAATTGCAAACCACGGGCGCTGGCGCTGTGCTAGTCCCTGCATCCTTGCAGGAAAAATGCCCAAGCCATAGCGTTGCCATCGTGGTCAACTCACCTTATGCCGCGTATGCCAAACTGACGGCATTGTTTGAACCGACACAAGCGTATCATCAGACAGTCAACCCTAGTTTATCAGATGGTTTGATTCACCCGACGGCCATTTTGGGTAACAATCTGCAATTGGGTGACAATGTGCGTATTGGGGCGTATAGCCAAATTGGTGATAACTGCGTCCTTGGTGATGGTGTCAAGATTGATGCCCAAGTCAATATTCAGCCCAATGTCGTGATTGGCGAAGGTAGCTTCATTGCGCCGCATGTCTATATCGGGCATGATTGTGTATTGGGTAAACATGTCAGCTTGCATAGTCATGCCAGCATTGGCAATGACGGGTTTGGCTTTGCCCCTAGAGGCAGTACAGATGAAGCAGGTTGGCAAAAAATTCACCAATTAGGACGAGTGATACTGGGCGATCATGTCAGCGTAGGCAGCCACACCTGTATCGATCGTGGTGCGCTGAATGATACGGTTATCGGTAATCATGTCATTATCGATAATTTGGTGCAAATTGCCCATAATGTAAAAATTGGTGCTGGCACGGTGATTGCAGCGTGTGTGGGGATTGCTGGCAGTACAGAAATTGGTAAACGCTGCATGATTGGCGGGGCATCAGGTTTTGCAGGTCATATCAAAATTTGTGATGATGTCACGATTACTGGCATGACGATGGTAACCAAATCGATTCACCAACCGGGTGTATATTCTTCAGGCATGCCAGTGATGCCCAATAGCTTATGGAAAAGAGCCTATATTAATTTTAAGCAACTTGGCAAACCAAAAAGTTAATCGTTACCTTTATCCATCAAATAATTTGAGAAAACAACTGTAAACTCAATCTTAAAACCGTTACAATAGCTATTTCTCACAAATCTATTTTTTTGATAAAGATGATTTAAAAGTATAAAGGATATATCCATGGATTTTGATAAGTTGATTGATGAAGACATCGCTGGCCTTGCACAGATTGGGGTGACATTACCTCTCAATGCCGCTGTGTTACGTGATTATCTGCCTCACCGTTATCCTTTTATGCTATTAGACAGAGTCACTGCGGTAAAACCCAATGAGTGGATTACCGGTCTTAAAAACATCACCATTAACGAGCCTTTTTTTAATGGTCACTTTCCTGAAGAGCCTATCATGCCAGGCGTCTTAATGATTGAAGCCATGGCGCAGGTGGCGGGTGTACTGGGTTTTATCAGCAAAAATGTCAAACCAAGAGATGGTTATATTTATCTGTTTGCTGGGGTCGATAAAGTACGTTTTAAACGTCAAGTCATCCCCGGTGATCAGCTCATTTTACGTGCCGAAAAAACCATGGAGCGTCACAGTATCTATAAATTTAGTTGTACAGCGTGCGTGGGTGATGAGTTGGCAGCCAGTGCAGAAATCACCATTGCAGAGCAGCGTACCCAATATCACCAGTCATGACTTTAACGTCATTTTTACATGGCTTGAATAAGGCGCGTTTGAGTAAGCTATAACGATAAAATCTGTTTAAGTTAAGCAAAATCCTTGATAAAAATGGCATACTTTAGTAAAAATGCTATAATGTCGTTTTTATTTTAACCTACTGTTTATAGTTAGCTTTGCCTATGGTTTCAGCTAAACCTGTATTTTTAGTTCTCCTTGAATAGTGGGCTGGTATAAGGATTTTTCATGACGATTCACCCAACGGCGATTATTGATGCCACTGCAACGATACACCCGTCGGTCAAGATAGGGCCGTATTGCATTATTGGTGAACATGTCACAATTGGGGCGCAGACCGTGCTTCACCCCCATGTCGTCATTAGCAAGTTTACCCGTATCGGTGAGCGCAACCAGATTTTTCAATTCGCTAGCATCGGCGAAGACTGCCAAGATCTCAAATACCAAGGCGAGGAGACGTGGCTAGAAATTGGCGATGACAATCGCATTCGCGAAGCCTGTAGCATTCATCGCGGCACGGTACAAGATAAAGGCATCACACGCGTTGGTAGCCGTAATCTGTTTATGGTCAATACCCATATTGCGCATGATTGCGTGATTGGGAGCGACAACATTGTGGCTAATAATGTGGGGATTGCGGGGCATGTCCGCATCGGTAACCATGTGATTGTCGGTGGTAATTCAGGTATTCACCAATTTTGTAGCATTGATGATTATAGTTTGATTGGTGGCGCAAGCTTGATTTTAAAAGATGTTGCGGCTTTTAACATGGTATCGGGTAACCCTGCCAAAAGCCATGGTCTTAATATCGAAGGCATGCGCCGCAAAGGTTGGTCAAAGCAGACTATTGATTATCTGCGACAAGCTTATCGGGTGATTTTCCGTTCAGGATTGACCAAAGAAGAAGCCATTGTCGCGGTGAGCGAGCAACTGTTACCCCAAGAACCTTTGGTACAATTGCTATTGGATTCCCTGATTCATAGTGAACGTGGTTTAGTCAGATAACGTGGTAAGATAAGGTTGTAAGAAAGGATAGCGTTGCTATTTAGCGTATTTTAGCGTATCAACAGCAGCATCTGAAAAGTAAAAAAGAGCCAAATCGGCTCTTTTTTTTAGGTGGTTTTTAGGTCAAATGCAAATCAGATTTTGGTAAGTTTTGCTGCTGATAAAAAGTATCGACAAACGCATCAAACTTATCATCTTCAATAGACTGACGAATATCTGCCATCAAGCGCTGATAGTAACGTAAATTGTGTATGGTGCCCAACTGTGCCGATAGCATTTCATTGCACTTGAACAAATGATGCAAATAGGCGCGGCTAAAATTCTGACAAGTATAACAATCACACGCACTATCAAGCGGACTTTGGTCAAAACGGTGCACCGCATTTTTAATTTTAACGGCGCCAAAAGTGGTGAAATAATGACCGTTTCGTGCATTACGTGTTGGCATCACGCAATCAAACATATCAACACCGCGGCGTACCGCTTCCACGATATCTTCAGGCTTACCCACGCCCATCAGGTATCTGGGCTTGTCGGCGGGCATATCATCGGGTAAGTAATCAAGCACCGCCATCATTTCTTCTTTTGGCTCACCGACTGACAGTCCACCAATGGCATAACCATCAAAGCCAATAGCGAGCAACCCTTCTAGGGACTTTTCGCGAAGGTTGCGATACATACTGCCTTGGATGATACCAAACAAAGCATTCTTGTTACCCAGTTTTTCATGCGCATTTTTACAGCGCTCGCCCCAACGCAGCGATAATTCAAGCGATGTATCCGCTTCGATAGGCGTCGCAGGGTAAGGCGTGCATTCATCAAACTGCATAACGATGTCTGAGTTCAGTGAGTATTGAATTTGCATCGATATTTCAGGGGATAAAAATACTTTTGCGCCATCAATCGGCGAGCGAAAATGCACACCTTCCTCTTTGATTTTACGCATTGCGCCCAGACTAAAGACTTGAAAACCGCCCGAATCGGTTAAAATCGGCTTGTTCCAACCGATAAAGTCATGTAAGCCGCCAAATTTGTCAATGACATCGGTGGTTGGGCGCAGCCACAAATGAAAGGTATTGCCCAAGATGATTTCGGCACCGATTTCGTGGATATCCCGCGGCAGCATGCCTTTGACGGTGCCATAAGTACCGACAGGCATAAAGGCAGGGGTTTGCACATCGCCATGAGCGAGATGAACCGTACCACGGCGAGCACGGCTCTCGCCTACAGCGTTTTTATGTAAGGTAAATTGCATAATCTAAAGTTTCTGTAACAAGTTTTTTAAAAGGTTAAAATCATAAAAGGTTGAAATTATACCAGTTTTTCCAACAACATCGCATCACCGTAACTAAAGAAACGATATCGTTGCTCGATGGCGTGCTGATAAGCCTGTTTGATAGGCTCACTGCCTGCAAACGCTGACACCAGCATCAATAGCGTGGATTTTGGCAAATGAAAATTGGTGATGAGCTTATCAATCACCCCAAACCTAAATGACGGATAAATAAAAATATCGGTGTCACCTGACCAAGCCGATAGCATCGGGTTTTCAAAACTGGCGGTTTTTTGAAACGCCGTTTCTAGCACCCGTGTCACAGTGGTACCGACCGCAATCACTTGCCCGCCACGGGCTTTGGTTTGGTTAATCAAATCGGCAGTCGCTTGGGGCAACTCAGCATATTCTGAGTGCATTTTATGGCGCAAAATATCCTCTGTCTTGACAGGGGCAAATGTGCCTGCACCGACATGCAAGGTGACAAAGGCGGTGTTGATGCCCTTGGACTTGAGTGCAGCCAATACGTTATCATCAAAATGCAAGCTTGCGGTCGGTGCGGCTACGCTGGCAAGTTTGGCTGGGTCATGAAATACCGTTTGATAGCGGGTTTCGTCATTGTCATCGGCATGGCGCTCAAAATAGGGCGGAATTGGCAGTTCACCATAGTGCTCAAGCACAGGCAATATCGGTTGGTCAAATTCTAGCAAAAATAAATTGTCCTCACGCCCCATTACCGTGGCATGAATGTTACCATCGGCAAGGCTCAACGTTTGCCCCTCTTTTGGGCTGCGGCTGGCGCGTACATGACACAAAGCGGTGTGCTTTTGGTTGCCAGTATCATCATCGGGCAAAATACGCTCAACCAATACTTCGACCGCGCCGCCACTGGCTTTTTGCCCAAACAGCCTTGCTTTCATGACCTTGGTGTCATTAAACACCACCAAGTCACCACTATTTAATAGCTCTGGCAAATCCACAAATTGTTGGTCTTTGGGTTGACCATGGGCAGGCAAATACAGCAATCGTGAGGCGGAGCGCACCGCTAACGGATAGCGGGCAATAAGTTCATCGGGCAGTTGATAATCAAAATCATCTAAAGTTAAAGGCATTTATTTACTCGTTGATAGCAGAATCTTTGGCAAGGTGGACATTGGCTTTAGGAAATGGGCGGATTTTATCGGCGTTCGACCAAGCTTTGACCCAGTCGTCAGGTGGCATATTGATATCTTTATAATCCAATGCGCTGAGCACTTGCTCAGTCGGCAAAACCTTGCCTGTCACGATGTTGGTGATACCGGTGCGCAGCAGCGCAGCGCAAGTCGGCTGACCTTTGACCCACATGCTTTGCTCAATATAAAACCAGCGTTCATCAACAGCTATCAGTCGGGTTTTGATGGTAACCTTATCAAATAAACGAACACGCTTACGATATTGGATGGTACTACCAGCGACCACCAGTCCCCAGCGATGCTTGAATAATTTTTTGGCAAGCCCGGAGCGAATGGCAAGATCGTTTCGCCCCAAATCAAACAGCGTAAAAATACGCCCGTTGTTCATTTCAAAAAAATTGTCAATGTCGTTGATATTAGCGGTCAAGGTGATTTCGCTGGTATCGGTTAATTGAAGCGAATGACCTTGCTTTTGTTTAATCGCGCTTTTGATGGCATGGGTGCCCAGTCGTAAAAAAGGATACATGGTTGTTCTCAATCTAAATTTGTGCCACATTATAGGTAAATCGCGCTTGTTT
Source organism: Moraxella sp. CTOTU47618 (assembly GCF_032017425.1). Taxonomy (NCBI): domain Bacteria; kingdom Pseudomonadati; phylum Pseudomonadota; class Gammaproteobacteria; order Moraxellales; family Moraxellaceae; genus Moraxella; species Moraxella sp. CTOTU47618. The sequence goes on from NZ_DALZPW010000001.1 coordinate 252,082, forward strand.
AGCAAAATTTGTCACTATCATTACCCGACAAGTCACTATAATTAACCTACAAAAGGAAAGCAAATGACCAATCAAACACAGGTAGCAGCGCAAGCCTTATCAGCGGACGCTAAAAAGGTATTAGATTTTTGGTTGCAGGAAAATACTAAGCCATTTTGGTTTGCCAAAGATGAGGATTTTGATAAAACGGTAACGGCTAAATTTTTAGCCACACTTGAGCAAGCCAAACGAGGCGAGTTAGGGGATTGGCGAACCAGTACAAAAGGGCGATTGGCAGAAATCATTGTATTGGACCAGTTTTCGCGCAATATTTTTCGAGATTCTTCACAAGCTTTTGCCCAAGATGGCATGGCGTTAGTATTGGCGCAAGAAATCGTCAAACAGCCAGATTTTGACAAGTTAAATCAAGACGAACGCAATTTTGCTTTAATGCCTTTTATGCATGCAGAATCGGCAACCATTCATCAGCAGGCGTTGCCACTGTTTAAAAAATACGCCAGTGCCGATACGTTAGCGTTTGAATATAAGCATCAAGCCATTATTGAGAGATTTGGGCGTTATCCGCACCGCAATGCGATTTTGGGTAGACAATCCAGTGATGAGGAAATTGCCTTTTTACAACAACCCAACTCGTCATTTTAACTTTTATTAAGTTGTTGCTGGGTCGCCCAATCAATATGTTCTTGTGTATTTTCGCTTAACATTGGGCGTTTTTGTTGTAATTTGTCAATAATTGCTTGGCTAAATGGTGCATTGCCCAAGGCTACCGCCACATTGCGCATAAAATTCTCGTAGCCCGTGCGGCGAATTGGCGAGCCTTCAGTTTTTGTCAAAAAATCCTGTGCATCCCATGCCCATAACTCAAGCAATGACATATCATCTAAACGGTGACGGGGATTAAAATCCTCAATCGTCGCTAATCTGGCAAATTTATTCCAAGGACAAATCAACTGACAATCATCACAGCCAAAAATACGATTGCCGATTTTGGGGCGAAGTTCTACAGGGATTTTGCCATTTAATTCAATGGTTAAATACGAAATACACAGCCGTGCATCGACATCATAATGCCCGGTGGGTGTTTTGCGGATGGCATGGGTAGGGCACACATGAATACAAGCACGACAACTGCCACAATGCGATAATGTGGTTTCGATTTGCTTTTTATCCTCTGCCAAAGGCAAGCTGGTGAATAATTCCCCCAACACAAAAAATGACCCCGCTTGTGGATGAATCAGCAAGGTGTGTTTGCCTGTCCAGCCTAAACCTGCTTGCTCAGCCAACGCGCGCTCAAATATAGGCGCAGAGTCGCTAAAGGGGCGAAATACAAAGTCGTTGGCATATTGCGGATAATCGGTGGTTAGTTTGTCTTGAATCAGTTTGGCTAGGGTTTTTAATAATCCTCGCATGGTTTTATGATAATCACGCCCTCGAGCATAGCGGGCAATAATCGCTGAGTTGGGGCGCTCGTTGTCTGGCACACTGCGTTTGGGCGGCGGCGTGACCAAATAATCTAAACGCACGCTAATGATACTTTGCGTCCTGTCAACTAACAGGGCAGGGTTAGCACGTTTATCATGATTGTCTTCAAAAAACAGCATATCGCCATGTTTACCTTGTGCTAGCCAGGTTTGCAAGGCATCAAGCTGTTTGCTAAATATGGGATTGGCGGGATGGACAAAGCCACAATCAGCAAACCCCAACGCCTTGGCTTGCGCCTTTATCCAGCCCTTGAGTGCATTAAGTTCGTTTGTAGTGTCCAACATGCCAACAACCAGATAAAATTAAAATGCTATTATAGCAAAATAAACACCTACCACATCATTGGATCATCTTATGCAAAGTAATGCACAGACGGATAAAAATATTGTGATGCAAAACGCCATTGCCTTATATAGCCCCAAACAAATTTATGACATTGAAAAAAACTGGTTTAGCAAAAATGACAGTTTCGCCTTAATGCAACAAGCTGCATGGCAACTTGCACACATCATCAAGCAGGAAAGTAGCAATCAAAAAGGCAGTCCCCCTCAAAAAAGCAATCACCTTCAAAAAAGCAGTCACTCTCAAAAATCGGTATTGGTAGTGGCAGGCGCGGGTAATAATGGCGGCGATGCTTGGTTGGTGGCGCATTATGTGAACAAGCTTTGCCCACATTGGTCAGTTACCGTAGTACAAGTCGCAGCGCCTACCACCCTCGACAGCCAAACAGCAAAGCACCTGTACCAGTCAAACTGTGCAAATGCGGCAAAATATCTGACGTTGACAGCATTTTTACAGCCATTTTATGAGCTTGGTTTAAGCTATCATTATAATGTGGTGATTGATGGGTTATTGGGGATTGGGCTCGATGGCAAGCCTAGCGGTGATTATCAGCCAATCATCCATTGGATTAATCAATACCGCAAGCAAAGTGACTCTTGTCAAGTCATCAGCATCGATGTACCCAGCGGACTTAATGCCGCTACGGGCGAAGTATATGATGATACGGCGATTAAAGCAGACAAGACACTTTGTTTAATCGGGCGAAAAGTCGGACTGCATATCGGGGATAGTAAAGATTATGTTGGCACCGTTATCGATGTGCCTTTGCTCCCTGTTGAGCAATCAAGCATCTTGTTACATTGCACGCTACCTAACTTGCCACAACGTCAGCAGGTGAGTCATAAAGGTACGTATGGTCATGTACTCATCATCGGTGGCAATCGGCTACAGGATGGGCATGGCATGGCAGGGGCGGCGATATTGGCCGCCAGTGCGGCATTGAGCAGTGGTGCAGGCAAAGTCACCGTTGCCTGTCATCGTGATTTTCATTCAGCCATTGTCACCGCTTTGCCCAATGCCATGACCGCGGATTTACACAATATCGCTAGCGTCATCGAGCTGATTAACGCGGTGGATGTGGTTGCCATCGGCATGGGTTTGGGTAGAGATAAAGTAACGTTAGAGTTATTTAACCAGTATCTTACGGCGATCAAACAATCAGAGAAACTATGTGTCATTGATGCCGATGGTTTATACCATTTGGCAGATTGGGCAGGCACGAGTGACGGTTTAAATGCGCCAATTCAACCACGATTGGGGCAGTCAAACCAACGGTTTTATCTAACACCGCATTCAGCGGAAGCAGGACGTTTGCTCAATCAACCCTATGCCGACATCGATCGAAACAAAATCAGCGCAATTCAGGCATTGGCTCACCACTATGGGGGCAATTGGCTTATCAAAGGGGCACAAACGATTGTGCTTGAACGAGACTGTCTTGAACGAGACAGTATTGATATTTGCGGCTTGGGTAATGCCGGTATGGCAACGGCTGGCATGGGCGACTGCTTGGCAGGTCTGATGGCGGGCTTATTGGGGCAAGCGATTGCCGCACCCATGCTAACCTCCGTGCTCATACATGCCAAAGCAGGTGATACGTTAGCAGAAAAAATGGGGGAATATGCGCTGCAAGCTAATCACATGGCATCGGCAATCGGTGACATCATCCATCAAATCACGGACCATTAAAATCACGGCAGGTTAAGAAGGTTCAATAAAAAAAAGGTGAGAATTCACTCACCTTTAACCTTTACACAACTTTAATTTTCATTGAATGCTAAAGTCATATAGCATTCAAAGTTATTTACAGTATTGGCTCACTGTTTGCGCGACTTGCTGACGGCGTAGCTCAATTTCACGACCATCTAAATATTTACGTTCACCTTTATTATCCATCTCATAGACGCGCCCGCCTTGATTCAGGTTGGCAAGGGTACTTTGTAAGGCTTTACAGCGCTCCGCATCTTGCTGTTTTTTGAGTTGCTGATTTTGTGCTTCAAGTTCAGCAGCGCGTTTTTGATCGGCGGTCAGCGTTGGTGATACACCTGATGCAGCACCTGTGCTATTGCCAGCTGTCGCAGGTGCACGACTACTAGGTCCAAGTTCACGGGTATTAACTACTTGCACTTGTCGCAGATTAACACCATTGGTCGGCGCATATTGGCTATAATGCGGTACACCATTTTTGTCAGTCCACTTGTAATAAGTTGCTGCATTTGAACTCGCCATAACGAATGGTGATAACATGAGTGATAACAAAAACAGTGGCTTTAACATTGTTTTTCCTATGCAAGAAACGAGAAAATTATGCGATAGCCTATCACAGCTTGATAGCTTTTAGCAGTAAATTTCGACAAGATAATCGTTTAATTTCCTAAAGGTAATTTTCTAAAAATGACTGGCTCAATCAGTCTGAGATTTTAAAGTTTATCAATCCTTAAAACCAAGCCTTAAAATCAAGCTTCAGACAATTCATTTATCTATAACTAAAAGTTATAAATCCTAGTAGCTTTTTTTTATTGACAAGTGTTAAAAAAACTCACATCATAAGTCCTCTACTGGTCGTTAGTAACAATTATCGTTGGTTACTAATTGGTAAAATCTAAGCTAATTGGCGCTATCCGCTGATTAGGCTCTACAATTGGATGAGAGCATTTTTTACCGTTGTTGTTGTTTATGAATCTAAACAAAAGAATCTAACAACCCTGACTTATCGGTCAACAAAGACAAAAAGTAGCCATCAATTTATACATTACGTAATTTTTGTGATGCTTTCTTTTTTGGTTATCATGCTTTTTGCCCTCGTCTGATTTGTTCACTGTTACCTTATGGCAGTGTTGAAGATTCTTGCTAATCATTTAGCAATTTTTATCTAAAACAACTTCCCAGTATCATTTTTGAAGACGACCATAAAAGGTGATGACAGTGACTCAAACTACCCAAGCTCCCAATATGACGGGAGAAAACCAAACGGCTCACGCTGCACCCAATTTTGACAAAAAAACCGCCAAAGCCTCAGCAGGTGAACCTGTGATGATGTCTGGTGCAGAAATGCTGGTGCAAGCGCTAATTGACGAAGGTGTCGAATACATTTTTGGCTATCCAGGCGGCGCCGTGTTGCATATTTATGATGCTTTGTTCAAACAAGATAGCATTGAGCACATCCTCGTGCGTCACGAACAAGCAGCGGGTCATATGGCAGATGCTTATTCCCGTGTCACAGGTCAAACAGGGGTGGTATTAGCGACATCAGGTCCAGGCGCCACCAATACGGTTACTGCCATCGCAACCGCGTTTATGGATTCCATTCCGATGGTTATCATCTCAGGTCAGGTGCCTTCAAGCCTCATCGGTGATGATGCGTTCCAAGAAACTGATATGATTGGTGTGTCACGTCCGGTCGTCAAACACAGTTTTCAAGTACGTCATGCCAGCGAAATCCCAGAAATCGTTCGCAAAGCATTTTATATCGCAAGCTCTGGTCGCCCAGGTCCTGTGGTGATTGATGTACCTAAAGATAAAACTGCGCCTAACGAAAAATTCCCTTATCATTTCCCTGAGTCGGTCAGTATGCGTTCTTACCAACCATCGGTTCGCGGTCATTCAGGACAAATTCGTAAAGCCATAGAAACTTTAATTGCAGCCAAACGCCCTGTTTTATATTCAGGTGGTGGCGTGATTGCGTCAAACGCAAGTGCAGAATTAACCGCATTAGCCCGTTTACTTAATTTACCGGTGACCAATACTTTGATGGGTTTGGGCGCTTATCCAGGGTCGGATAAACAGTTTTTAGGTATGCTTGGGATGCATGGGACGTATGAAGCTAATATGACCATGCACAATTCAGATGTAATTTTGGCCGTCGGTGCCCGTTTTGATGACCGTGTGACCAACAATACGCAAAAATTCTGTCCAAACGCTAAAATTATCCATATTGATATCGACCCTGCGTCAATCTCAAAAACCATCAACGCACACATCCCGATCGTCGGTGATGTAAAAAATGTGCTAAGTGATATGCTCGCCGTATTAACAGAAAATAACGCACAGCTTGACCAAGCCGCGCTAAATGATTGGTGGGCGCAAATCAATGAATGGCGTAAACGTCATGGTCTGCGCTATGACAAAGACGACAGCAATGGCATGAAACCACAGCACGTTGTTGAGCGCTTATACGAGTTAACGCATGGTAAAGCTATCATCACATCTGATGTGGGTCAGCACCAAATGTTTGCCGCCTTATACTATAAGTACGATGAGCCGCGTCAATGGTTAAACTCAGGCGGGTTAGGCACCATGGGGGTAGGATTACCTTATGCAATGGCAGCCAAACTTGCTAACCCAGAGCGTGATGTGGTCTGTATCACCGGTGAAGGCTCAATTCAGATGAATATCCAAGAGCTATCAACTTGCCTACAATATAACTTACCAGTGAAGATTTTAAATCTTAACAACGCCCAGTTGGGTATGGTAAAACAATGGCAAGACATGATTTATGAAGGTCGTCATTCGCACTCTTATATGGATTCATTGCCAGATTTTGTCAAACTTGCAGAAGCTTACGGTCATGTCGGTATCCAAATCACTGACCCAGCCAAACTTGATGAACAACTTGCTTATGCCTTATCACTCAAAGATCGATTGGTATTTATCGATGTACTCGTCGATAAAAATGAGCATGTTTATCCAATGCAATTAGCAGGTCAGTCAATGCGTGATATGTGGTTAGCCAAAGGGGAGCGTACCTAATGAAACATTTAATTTCTGTCTTAATGGAAAATGAATCAGGGTCACTGTCTCGTGTGGTTGGCTTATTTTCACAACGTGGCTACAACATCGAGACACTGAACGTCGCGCCAACTGATGACCCGACTTTATCGCGTTTGACCTTGACCACAGATACCGATCAAAATAAGATTGAGCAAGTGACCAAACAGTTGCACAAGCTGATTGAAATCGTTAAAGTAACCACGCTGACCGATAGTGTACATATTGAACGCGAACTCATGCTGATCAAAGTACGTGCCACGGGTAGCAACCGCGAAGAAGTGAAGCGCTGTGCGGATATCTTTCGTGCAAGTATTGTTGATATCACGCCCAATGTCTATACCATTCAAATTGTCGGTGACACCGCAAAATTGGACGGCTTTATCGAATTGATGGGACGTGAACGCATTTTAGAGGTGGTACGTTCTGGTGTTATTGGTATCGCTCGGGGTGAAAAAATCCTCAGCGTCTAAATTTACCAACCTTTTAATAGTAGTTGTTTTTTACACAAGGAAATAGTTATGAACATTTTTTATGATAAAGATTGTGATCTATCAATCATCCAAGGCAAAAAAGTCGCGATTATCGGCTACGGCTCACAAGGTCACGCCCACGCATTAAACCTAAAAGACAGCGGCGTTGATGTTACGGTAGGTCTTCGTAAAGATTCATCATCTTGGAAAAAAGCAGAAAATGCCGGTCTAAAAGTGGCTGAAGTAGAAGAAGCAGTCAAGCAAGCTGACTTAGTCATGATTTTAACCCCTGATGAATTCCAAAAACAACTATACAATGACGTGATTGAGCCAAACATCAAACAAGGCGCCACGCTTGCATTTGCCCATGGTTTCTCAATCCATTACAACCAAGTGGTACCACGCAAAGACCTAGACGTCATCATGATTGCGCCAAAAGCACCGGGTCATACCGTGCGTAACGAATTTGCCACAGGCGGCGGTATTCCTGATTTAATCGCCGTTTACCAAGATGCCTCTGGTCAAGCCAAACAAGTGGCGTTGTCTTATGCAATGGGCGTCGGCGGTGGTCGTTCAGGTATCATCGAAACAACGTTCAAAGACGAAACTGAAACTGACCTATTTGGTGAGCAAGCAGTACTGTGTGGTGGTGCGGTTGAGCTGGTCAAAATGGGCTTTGAAACCTTGGTTGAAGCAGGCTATGCCCCAGAAATGGCGTACTTTGAATGTCTACACGAATTAAAATTGATTGTAGACTTGATGTACCAAGGCGGTATTGCTGATATGAACTACTCAATCAGTAACAACGCAGAATACGGTGAATACGTGACAGGTTTAGAAGTTATTAATGACCAATCACGTGAAGCGATGCGTAATGCCCTAAAACGTATCCAATCAGGCGAATATGCAAAAATGTTTATCGCTGAAGGTATGTCAAATTACCCATCAATGACAGCGCGCCGCCGTCAAACCGCTGAGCACGAAATCGAAAAAACAGGTGCCAAACTTCGCGGTATGATGCCTTGGATTACCTCAAGCAAAATCATCGACAAAGAGAAAAACTAGTTTTGAACCCAATTAGTTTTACCAATGACATCATACCCAATTGGTAAAAACGATAAAATGAAAATAACCCTGCGCTGTGTAAAGTTACATGGACAGGGTTTTTTAGTATAAAATAATGGGTATCGATATAAAGTTTATGAGATTTGTTTTGAATATAGCGTCTGTTTGGCAGTTGTCCACTGCAACTTTTTTACACACTTTTAGCGGTATGAGTTCTTTGCCTGCATTGGCAAATCCTTTGAATCACCTGATGGGGGATAGCTATACGTTAAATTGGCAAGCAATTTATCTGGTCGGTACCTTAATTGTCGCCCTACTGATTGCCTATGAATCCATAGTTTTGAAGAAAAATTTAGGAAAATTGCCGCAATCGACGTTATTTAGCGTGAGTTCCATATTAGAAACTGTGTGGCTTATGGTATCCGTGGTCGCCGTATATTATGGCGCATTTAGTAGCATTGCCAAAGTCGTGCCATTTGCCTATATTCTGTATAGCGTATTTGGTTGGATTTACGGATTTTATCTACTCAAAGATCAGGCGGGCGATATTAAAGATGTCGATGACATGAGTATGCCCATCAGATATATGGACTACAGCCTATCATTTTCACTGGTGATTACGGTGACCAGTATTGCGATATTTATCAATATGTTGATGAACGGTGTTATCGCCTTTAATCTAGCTTAATAAAGTCAATTTAAATGCCTTTTTAATTGTAACTTTGTGGTAAAAAAATCAAAAAATAGTAGGTGAAACGCTAAAACTAGGCTATACTGTCATTATTCGCTAAAATACACTTAACAAACTTTTAGCGATGACAATTTATAACACCCTGTATTTACCTAAGTAATTGCAAGCGTTATAGATAACATAGTTAATTTTTAATGTAGGATTTTTTATGTCAGATAAAGCTACTGGTACTGTAAAATGGTTCAATGAGAGCAAAGGCTTCGGCTTCATCGCTCAAGATAATGGCGGTCAAGACGTTTTTGCTCATTACAGTGCAATCCAAGGTTCAGGTTTTAAAACACTTAAAGAAGGTCAACGTGTGAGCTTCGTATTGAGCCAAGGTCAAAAAGGCCCACAAGCCGAACAAATTGAAGCACAATAATAATAACTACAAGCTTAATTGTTTGTTTATTAACTGCTTATCTTAATTAGCTTGCAATAAAGAAAAACAACCGGACGATAGGTTGTTTTTTTTTGCGCGTTTGTTTTGTGTTCAATGTTTATATCAAGCATAAGACATTGTATGTTGAATATTTAGTTAAAAAATTTCCCTAATTATTTTAGTTATGATATATTCGAAAAATTCAAGAATTTTTGATGTATTCAAACCATTTTTTTATGACTTAAAATTCATAGGATTTTCTTGATTTGTTGGGTAAGTTATCGCAACATATATTATTAACGAAGATAATGGGTATTGTGAGTATTCACAGTATACCTATACTTTTTAGCTTGCTAAGTTAGCTCACCAAGCTAGTTTAAGTTAAAAAGAATAGGATGTTCATTTTATCATGACTGGGGATACTTGGATTTATCCTCCTTTTTTAATTCATATAACAAACGAGGAACGTATGAAAGCATTAGTTGCTGTTAAACGTGTAGTTGACTATAACGTAAAAGTTCGTGTAAAAGCGGACAACACTGGTGTTGACTTAACCAATGTTAAAATGTCTGTAAACCCATTTGATGAGATTGCTGTGGAAGAAGCTGTACGCCTACAAGAAGCGGGCGTGGTCTCTGAAATTGTTGTTGTATCTATCGGACCAAAAGAAGCACAAGAACAAATCCGTGGTGCAATGGCACTGGGTGCAGATCGTGGTATTTTAGTTGAAACGACCGACACTGTGCGTCCCCTACAAGTCGCAAAAATTTTAAAAGCGATTGCACAAGCTGAAGCTGCTGACATCATTTTACTAGGCAAACAAGCGATTGATGATGACAACAACCAAACAGGTCAAATGCTAGCGGCATTGATGGATGTAGGTCAAGCAACCTTTGCATCACAAGTAAAAGTCGACGGTGGTAGCGTCAATGTAACACGTGAAATCGATGGTGGCTTACAAACCGTTCAGTTATCATTGCCTGCGGTTATCACCACTGATTTACGTTTAAATGAACCACGTTATGCCAAACTGCCTAACATCATGAAAGCGAAGAAAAAACCATTAGAAGAGAAAAAACCAGAAGATTATGGTGTTTCTACCGCTAGTAACATTCAAATCGTAAAAGTAACGCCACCTGCAGAACGTAAAGCGGGTGTTAAAGTTAAATCGGTTGACGAGTTAGTCGATAAATTAAGAAACGAAGCTAAAGTTATCTAATCACTTAACTACCTTCAATTTAATTCGTCATTTAACGATAGCGATTATCAAATATTAAGGAAAATCTCATGGCAATTTTAGTATATGCAGAACATGATAATAAAGAGCTGAAAAAAGCAACACTCAACACCGTAACGGCAGCAAGCAAAATCGGTGGCGATATCGTTGTATTAGTTGCAGGTCTTGGCTGTGAAGCCGTGGCAGAACAAGCCGCTAAAGTAGCGGGTGTTTCAAAGGTGCTTTGCGCAAGTAATGCTGCTTTTGAGCATCAACTGGCTGAAAACGTTGCTAAACTCGTGGTATCGCTTGCAGGTGATTATAGCCATATCGTTGCACCAGCAACAACAACAGGTAAAAACTTCTTACCACGCGTTGCCGCTTTGTTAGACGTCAATATGCTAACTGATGTAACCGCTGTAATTGATGCAGAGACATTTGAGCGTCCAATCTACGCAGGTAACGCCATTGCAACCGTTAAAGATACTGAAAGCAAAAAAGTTATCACAGTTCGTACCACCGCATTTGATGCAGCGGCAGCGGAAGGCGGCGCAGCTAGCATAGAACAAGTAAGCGCAGGTGAAGATGCGGGTAAATCAAAATTTGTCGGTGAAGAGTTGGCAAAATCTGATCGTCCAGAATTAACTGCTGCAGAGATTGTTGTATCAGGTGGTCGTGCATTAGCCAGCGGTGAAAACTTCACCAAGTATATTGAACCACTGGCTGATAAACTAGGCGCTGCGATGGGTGCATCACGTGCGGCAGTTGACGCAGGTTATGTGCCAAACGACCTACAAGTGGGTCAAACGGGTAAAATTGTCGCACCAAACCTATATATCGCCGCAGGTATCTCAGGTGCTATTCAGCATTTGGCAGGTATGAAAGATTCAAAAGTTATCGTTGCCATCAACAATGACCCAGAAGCGCCTATCTCTCAAGTGGCTGATTATTTCCTAGAAGGTGATATTTTTACAGTCTTGCCAGAACTAACTAGCAAATTGTAATCGCCGCTATCATAAGCTACTAAGCGATAAATATATAGGCGATAAATATAAAAAAACCTCATGCTTTTTGAGGTTTTTTTATTTGCTATTTACTCGTTAAGCAGTGACTTAATTATCGCTAAAAGTATATTGATTGTTGTATAGCGACTAGGTAATATAATAAAAATTGTGGGATTTTATTGATAGTAAATTTTCTGGGAATAAATTGTGAAAATGGATTTAAAAAAATTCCGTACAGAGATGCAGCAGCGGCTTAGCGAGCAGCAACTAGACAATGTGAAAGTACGTCCCTTTATCTGTTCAGGGTCACCCCTTAATTGCAAAATCATGATGGTCGGCTACAATCCAGCTCGCGAAGTTAATTTAGACGTGTTTGATGCCGATATTTGGCATGATGACATAGGGTTTGATCGTGAATCGTTTGCTGAGCATTATGACATCGCTAGCTACAATGATGATTTACAGTGGAATCGCAACCATATATTTCAGCAAAATTTGATTGATGAAATCTCAAATCATCCGGTGATTGAAACCTACCTTTATAGTGTTATCACCCCCAAAAAGACTTTATTAAGCCCTCAGCATAAACACACGCATCTATTTGATTGGCTATATAGCATTTTAAAACCTGTCTTAGTCATTACCCAAAATATTGATGTAATTAAATATTTTGAGCGAGAAGCCAATAAAATTCTGGTGAGAAATACTTTTAATGCCATCACTTATCGAGATTTACACTGTGTGATTTTGCCCATCAGCCATTTATCCAAAAAATGGAATGACACTGAAATGTACCATTTGAAAGAAGAAATTGATGAGCTGTTTAATTTAATTACTGTTTAGAGAATAGTGTTTAATTGATAAATTTATAAACCAATAATAAAAAAACCTAACAGCATCATCTGTTAAGCTTTTATAATTAAAGATAAAATTTATAACCAACCTGCCTTTTTAAAGCGATAGTAAAGCGTGAAACAAATGGTCAAAATAACGGCTAATAAGACATAGTAGGCATAATGCATTTTTAGTTCAGGCATATTTTCAAAGTTCATCCCATAAATCCCTGCTACGGCAGTCGGGACCGCGAGGATACCTGCCCAAGCGGCAAGTTTTCGTACCACCTCATTCTGACCCATATTGACCACTGCCATGTAAGTATCCATAGCAACACTGAGCATTTCGTTGAGTCCATTGACCGCATCGAGCGCACGCAGTAGATGGTCATTGACGTCGCGAAAATACGGTTTGGCTTGGCTAGGGAAACTTGGAATCAAATCAGTCTTTTTATGATTGATAAAAAAATTACAGATATCTTGTACGGGCAAGATGACAGCACGCATATGTACAAGCTGTGATTTTAATTCATACAAATTGCGCAGTGTATGCTTGTTAAAGTTTTCAGAGAAAATTTCCCGTTCTTGCTCACGCAAATAACGCCCTAATTTTTCAGTGATAGGTAAGTAGTTATCGACGATAAAGTCTAGGATGGCATGCAGCACAAAGATGGGTCCAAGGCGCAATTTTTCTGGTCGGCGATGGCAAAAATCTCGCACACTTTCGTAGCTATGAGAGGCACCTTGACGAATAGTGATGATATATTGCTTGCCCATAAAGATGGCCGTAGTGCCATAACGAATGGTGTTTTCGGTCAATTTGGCGGTTCGTACTACCACGAACACGCTATCATTACCATAGCTTTCAACTTTGGCGCGTTGATGTTCAGCGAAAGCATCTTCAATGGCAAGTTCGTGCAAGTCAAATGCCTCTTGGACTTCTCGAATGGTTTCGATACTTGGGTCGTGTAGTCCTACCCAAACAAACACGTTGTTGTTGGATAGTTCGCGGCGCACATCATCAAGCTCAATCTCGCCGATTTTTTCCCCAGATTTACGAGAGTAGGCAAAGCAGTTGGCAATCTCATTTTTCCCTTTAAAGCGATCTTCGGTGATTTCAGCTTCAGGGTTGTACTCAGGCGGTGGTACATCGGTAGGTGCATAGACTTCGACAGTGCCGTCATCGTCATAATTTTCGCCATAGATATAACTATCATCACCGTGCAAATCGAGTTCTTCATCAGTGATTTCATCATACATGACATCAGCGTTGGCAAGGGTAAAAGAATCCGTCGACATATCATGTGGCGGATTAAGTGTTGAGGCTAACGGCAGAGTGACGCGCTGGGTCGTCTGAGTGGGGTGCTCTAATAAATCGTCGCTGCGTTCAGATAAATTTTTGTTTTGGTGGGGTGGCGTCATAACCAAAAACCTCGCTATCACGATTTGAAAGAGTTGTATCAGATCGAATAAATGTGTCCAGTCGTTATCAAAGTACTTAAAAGGTAGCAACCACAAAACAGCAAGTAAACATCAAAGTAGGCAAATGCGCCTGTGTGTTCTTGCTATTTTGTAACTCTCAGTGATTTTTAAACGAATAAAAAAAGAAGTCATGCATTAACAATGCAATCATACGGCTAAAATTAGATGGATAATGATAACAGTGAAAAATGACAATCTCAAGATAATTATACGTGACAAGACCGCTAAAACCTAGCTTAATCTCGTTAACCATGGACTTAGCAACGGTCATTATTTCACTATCGCCTTAAATAGCGTACTGCTGCAGTGTCTCTATATCTACTAACTCTAAGAGACTCTCATGGCATGCGGCAAGCTTTAGCGGCGGCGCAACCCCTGCATCCAATGCTTCCACCCAGCGCAGGGCGCACACGCACCAAAAATCATTGGGCTGCAGCCCTGGAAAACCAAATTCGGGTAAAGGCGTCACCAAATCATTGCCTTTGGCAACAGAAAATTCTAAGAATTCTCGGGTCATTTTGGCGCAAACCGTGTGTAAGCCGACGTCACCAGCGCCGGTATGACAAAAACCATTTCGATAATAACCTGTTAACGGGTCAAAACAGCAACTCGCTAGTGCGGTACCCAGTACATTGGTTTGGTTTAATTCAGCTTTTGGATGATAGGACATAGTGAGCTCTTTTAATGTTTTGATTGGTTTAGATGGAGGATTAGTTAAAGTTTAAAGATAGATTTTGGTAGTTTTTCTAAAGCAATACTCTGAGTTTTTTGCATAAAATCTCGCTGATAAAATTGCTCGAGTGCTGATTTATTGACCTCAGTGACTGCCTTGTCAAACACCTCAGCCAAACGTAATTTTAAATACCCTAAGGCAATGCCAAAAAAGATTTGGCCGAGCGCGTCGCTTTGTGCATCGAGCTGTGGTGCATTGGGGAGTAAATTCGACAATAGACTGGTCGAGCGCTCAATAAATGGATGTGGGGTAGCAATTGATGGCTGAAAGCGCTCGGTGGCAAAGGCGCGAACGGTTTGGTTGATAATGCCTAAGCTCAGGCTTGTTAAAGCGGCAGATTTTTCATCAGCAAAAATTTGCGGCATAAGGTGCGCCAAAATCACACTGCTTTCGGTGATGAGTAATTGATTATCGGTGAGCAGGGCAGGTACTTGGCTAAAAGGGTTGACCGCTAATAATTCTTGTGGGTTTTCCCAAGGCATGACAAATATCAGCTCGGCATCAATTTGCTGGCGTAAACAGGCGACCATCACGAGACGGGCGAAAGGGGAGGTGGTTGAGACAAAGAGTTTCATGGGTGAATTGGATTTCCCTATAATGATTGCATAGCTGTAAGTTTTAATAAATAAGTTTCAATAAATAAGTTTCAATAAAATTTTATAGGAGTGTAGCATAAAAAATTGGGCAATAAAAAAATGCCTAAGCCCAGTGAAGCTATGATACAATGAAAAGGAAAAGTGCCCTTATTTTTATTCTTAGCATTTTATTTTTGTAAGTGCCCTTCTCATCGATTATTCTATGATTTTACATGGTAATTCATGGTCTATGTTTTCATATGGCCGCTTGTTGTCATGTCTAGTGATATATCATTTAATTATCCTTAGGATTTATTGTGTCAAATTTAGCATCAAATTCCACCAATGTGGCAAATCAGTCTGCTTTTTATCTTAATACAAAAAATACTTGGCTATTACCTGATGGGGTTGTCGATTTACTATCAACCGAAGCGGTAAAGCAAGAAACCCTGCGTTATCAATTGACCCGTATTTTAATCAGCCATGGCTATGAATTTATTAGCCCGCCTATGATTGAATATACCGAAAGCTTGCTCGGCTATGCGTCTGAAGATGTTAAATTACAAACTTTTAAAATCATTGATCAGCTAACCGGTCGGCTCATGGGGGTACGCGCAGATATCACCCCACAAATTGCGCGGATTGATGCGCGTCTTCACAATAATCAAGACACTAGTAACCCATCAAAATCAATTTCTCGCTATTGTTATGCAGGGCATGTAATCTATACCATGCCAAAAGGCTTATTTGGTTCGCGCACCCCGCTACAGTTGGGGGCTGAGATTTTTGGTACCGACTCACTAGCCAGTGAAGTGGAGCTATTAGATGTGCTATTTACCTTGTTAGATAGCACGGATGTGATTGCACGCTCGCATATTGATATTGGTCATGTGGCGATTTTTCAGCAGCTTTGCCAGCTTGCCAGTGTACCTACGTATCTGCAAGAAAAACTCATTGAGCTCTATGCCAATAAAGCGTTACCTGAGCTGAAACTTTTGACCAGCAAAATGAGCCAGTTTGGCGAACTTGCCAACGATTTTTATGTGCTAGGCGAGGCAGGTAATGACTTGCAAAAACTGAGCGAACGGCTCTCAACTCAAGCCAAACACGATGCTATCATTGCCAAAGCCTTGTCTGATTTGACTTATTTGGTGAGCTATCTTGAAGAGCACTGGGATGCCAACGTCAGTGTCGATGTCACAGGATTGGGATATCACTATCATACAGGCGTTGTCTTTAATGTGTACGTGGCAGATGAGTCATTGCCGCTGATTCGTGGCGGTCGTTTTAGCAATCATTTTCATCATGAAGTTGATAATACCGATGCCGTGCGTTCCGGCGTTGGCTTTAGCTGCGAGCTAAACCGTTGGCAAAATCATATCCAGGTACATGAGCAGCCTTTTACCGTGGTACCTTATAGCCATGTACAAACTATTTTACATGTACCCAATCATCCTGATGCGCCAGCGCTCAAACAAGCGATTGACTCACTACGCCAAGAGGGGCATCGGGTGATGATTGCGCTGGATGAAACCGATGAACCTGAGCAAACCACCCATCGTTTGCAAGTAGCGAATGGGGTTTGGTACTTAGAGCATTTGGCAGAAAATTAATTTTTAAGCTGTTGTAAACTTGTTTTTAGCAATTACTTTGATAAAAGGTGACTTATCATGAAACATACGGGAAAAAACGTCGTTGTCCTTGGTAGCCAGTGGGGCGATGAGGGTAAAGGCAAAATCGTTGACTTATTGACTGAAAAAGCCAGTGCGGTGGCGCGCTATCAAGGCGGTCATAATGCTGGTCACACTTTAGTCGTTGGCGGTAAAAAAACCGTATTACATTTGATTCCATCGGGTATTCTACGTGAAGGTGTCACTTGCTACATTGGTAATGGCGTGGTGCTGGCCCCAGATGCGCTATTAAAAGAAATGCAATCACTGGTTGAAGCAGGCGTGCCTGTGCGTGAGCGACTTCGTATTTCGCCCAACTGCCCACTGATCATGCCACAGCATGTAGCGCTTGACCAAGCCCGTGAAATCAAACGCGGCAACAACAAAATTGGCACGACCGGTCGTGGTATCGGCCCTGCGTACGAAGATAAAGTAGCGCGCCGTGCATTGCGTTTTGCTGATTTGTTGCGAGCTGACTTTGCCGATAAACTAAAAACTAACCTTGAGTTTCATAACTTTGCCTTGACCCAATACTATGGGGTGGACGCAGTCGATTTTGAGGCGACCTTAAAGCTGGCAGAAGAATGGCGTGATGCGCTAAAAGACTTGGTGGCTGATGTGACAGGCGAGCTTGACAAGCTATGCAAAGAAGGCAAAAACTTAATGTTTGAGGGCGCGCAAGGTACATTGCTTGACGTTGACCACGGCACTTATCCCTTCGTTACCAGCTCAAATACCACCGCTGGCGGCGTGGCGACGGGCACCGGTCTTGGACCCTTGTACTTTGACTACGTATTGGGTATCACCAAAGCTTACACCACACGCGTGGGGGCGGGTCCCTTCCCAACTGAGCTATTTGATGATATCGGTGAGCACATCGGTACTGTCGGTCAAGAATTTGGTGCTACCACGGGCCGCGCCCGTCGTTGTGGTTGGTTTGATGCAGCGATTCTACGCCGTGCTGTGGTACTAAACTCCCTATCTGGTATCTGCTTGACCAAGCTTGATGTGTTAGATGACCTTGAACAGCTCAATATCTGCACAGGTTATGAGTTGCCAAGTGGGGAAGTTTGCGGCTCTAGCGATGCGGAGTTTTACGAGAACGTGAAACCTATCTATGAAACTTTGCCAGGCTGGAAAACGAGCACTGTGGGCGTGACAGAGTATGACAAGCTACCTGAAAATGCCAAAGCTTATATCAAGCGCATTGAGCAGCTTATCGAGTGCCCCGTTGACATTATCTCAACAGGTCCAGACCGTGCTGAAACCATCGTGCTACGCGACCCATACGATGCCTAACCCTCACTTATCAAAAAACCCGATGTGACGTCGGGTTTTTTATCGCGCGCTTGGTTTGGTCGCGATGCCTTAGACTTTACCTATTTTTGGCAATTTTTGGCGGGCTCATGGCTTGGTACCCGACTGCGCCATAAAATCCGTTTAGACTGGCTAGAAAAAATCCTGCCGTATCTACTCACCCTCATAGCGCTCAAATTGATTGTCGATATCGCCCGTCACTATTTTTTTTGAACCTAATGCCAAAAAATCTCAGTGATGAGCGCGATGGCGATGATAATAAATATCAAGCCACATAAGCGATTAAGCCACATCAAGCGATTGCCAAATTGCAGCCAATCCGACAGTTTTTTGCCACTCATGGTATAAACCAGTTGCCAAGTTATCTCAATCATAAAAAAACCCACCGTGAGCATGAGGTATTGCGGCAGTAGAGGCGCGGAAAAGTTGATAAATTTGGGGAAAAATGCGGCAAAAAACAAAATCGCCTTGGGGTTGGACAACGACACCCAAATCCCTGTTTTAAACAGTTGCGCGGGGGTCGGTATCACCTGTAACTGGTCACTGTGCAATTCGCTGTCAGCTTGGCGCCAAGATTTTATCCCAAGATAGGCTAAATACAGCGCGCCCACGACTTTGATAATGGTCAGCAAAAAAGGCGCGTTGGTACTGATAAGCCCTAGCCCTAACAGTGACGTTGTCAATAAAATAAATAAACCCATGCTCAGCCCTGCCAACGTCCACAGGGTTTTTTTGATGCCATAATTGACACCAAATTGGAACGCTAATAGCATATTAGAGCCAGGCGCTGCCGAGATAAGGCAAGTACTGATTAAAAAAAATAAGAAATTTTGCAGGGTCATTAGAATTTTTAGTAAATAAATGAAAGATAGCCAATTAACGGTTAATGAGAAGTGTTGGCAGAGGGTGGAATGACAAACTGCCACTCCGGGTTAAAAAACCGTCGAAAAATCAGCAAAGTCGCTATTGTACACCCTAATGTACTGCTGGTGGCAATTAAAAACAGGGTAATAATTTGATAAAGCACGGCTTGGTGCGGGTCTGCGCCTGCCAAAATTTGTCCTGTCATCATACCCGGCAAGCTCACTAACCCCACCACCATCATGCTGTTAATCGTCGGTGTGATACCATTTTGAATGGCAGCAATGACATAGGGTTTTGCGGTTTCCCAAGGCGTGGCGGACAATGCCAAATAGGTATTAATCATACTTTGTTCGCGATGAAAACTGCTGACAAGTTGGTTCATAGAGAGTGAGACAGCGGTCAATGAATTACCTAAAATCAGCCCCAATAACGGTATCATGACTTGCGGACGAAACCATGTAGCTGCGTTGTCTGACAGCACCCACCCACCACCAAATATAGCTACCACCCAACTACTGACAAACACCGCCAACGCCGTATCCCAAAATAAACCTTGATAAGGCTTTTTAACCCGATTTTTGGCAGCGATACTAGCGATAATCGACATAAAAGTCAAAATTGCCAACACTTCATACCATTGCTCTCTGGCAAAAATCCACGCAAGTACCAGTCCAATTAAGCTTAGTTGAACCACCGTGCGAAAACTTGCAATGAGCAGGGATTTGACGATACCCAGTTTCAACCAAACACTGATTGCCATCACCAGTAATAATGCCAGGCTTGCCAGCGCTACTTGTAGGTAGGAGATAGCGGGCATGGTGATGGCTAACATCATCATGGCTGATTGCCTTGTGATACGGATGCGAGTGCTTTGCTATCCACCGTTAACTTGTGATTGCTTAATTGACCATCAGCCATCGTCCAGTGGCTAGTGCCAATCGCCAATAAGCGCTGAATTTGGGTCGGCTCATGGCTGATCCACACGACGGTGGCATTGGGGGTGGACTGATACCAGTGGTTAATCAATGTTTCGACTTGCTGGGTGGTGGTGGCATCAAGGGAGGCGGTAGGCTCATCGAGTAATAAAATGGTCGGGTGCAATTGTAGCGTGCGTAATAAATTGACGAGCTGTTTTTCGCCACCCGATAAGCTGCGGCTATCTTGCTGTAAAAACTGCGGTGATTTGCCAAGGTTAACTAGCTGCTGCTCGTGCCAAGATACATCGATTTTTTTGTCTTTATAAAGTGCAAAGCTAAAGGGCAGGCTCAAGTTGTCTAAGACGCTGCCCTCAATCATCTCACTTAGTTGCGCAATATAGGCCACCTGTGAGCGCCAAATAGCCGGCGTCAAATCGGTCAAATTTTTGCCGTTTAAGGTAATGTGACCTGCTGACTTAGGTAATAGGCTAGATAGCAGCTTTAACAGTAACGATTTGCCACTGCCAGACTGTCCTGTGATGACAATAAAGTCATGGTCATGGATTTCACCTGAAACATGATTGACGAGTGTTCGATGGTCGATTTGGTAGGACAGTTGGTCAAATTGCAGCATGGCTTTTTAAGTATGGTGTTTTTAACGGATAGCGTTTTTAAAGTATCGTGATAGAGTTATGACAGGGTGGCTTTATCCCAAAGCACTTCTTGACCGGCATCCAACCGAGCAACGACACGCGCCAATACAAACAGCCAATCGGATAGACGATTGATAAACTGTAGACTGAGTGGTGAGACATTATCATCCCGCGAATTTAATGCCACGAGTAGGCGCTCAGCGTCTCGGCAGTAGCAGCGAGCGATATGCACTTGGCTGGTCACAAGGGTACCTGCAGGCAAAATAAAATCTTTGAGGGGTGGTAAATGGGTGTTCCACTCATCAATTTGATTTTCCAGCTCTGTCACATACTCTGCCAAAATCCCGCGGTATTCGGGCATGGCAAGCTCACCCCCTAGATTGAAAAGCTGATGCTGCAAGCGGCCTAGCTTAGCATCAAATTGGGCATGGCTATCTTGAGTATGGTTAAATTGAGTAAGATAGCCCCGCAATAAACCGATTTGGGAGTTTAATAAGTCAATTTTGCCCATGGCGTCAAAGCGTAAGTCTGCCTTAGACACCCGTGAACCATCCGCCATGCCAGTGGTGCCGTCATCGCCCGTTCGGGTGTAAATCTTTGATAATCGATTGCCCATTATAGAGACCTTAAAGTGTGAAATATGCCAAATCATAGCACTTTTAACAAAATTTCGGTATGATAACCGATTGTCTTTTTTACCCAACTTGCAAAGGTGACTATCCCATGACCCAGCTGACACAGCCCATGCCGATTACCATATATGACTCGATGAGTGGACAAAAACGCCCATTCACGCCCTTAGAAGCAGGCAAGGTTGGCATGTATGTCTGTGGGATGACAGTCTATGATTATTGCCACATTGGTCATGCACGGGTCATGGTCGGCTTTGATGTGGTTGTGCGCTGGCTGCGTCATATTGGCTATGATGTCAACTATGTGCGTAATATTACCGATATTGATGACAAAATTATTAACCGCGCTAAGGACAATGGCGAAAGTATCTATCAGTTGACAGACCGCTTTATCAAAGCCATGCATGAAGATGCTGATAATCTGGGCTGTGAGCGTCCTAACAGTGAGCCAAAAGCCACGGATTTTATCCCACAGATGCAACATCTAATCCAAACGCTGGAAAGCAAAAATTTAGCCTATCAAGGCGCAACGGGCGACGTCTATTATGCGGTCGAAAATTTTGCTGAGTATGGCAAGCTCTCAAAACGTCGCCTAGCCGATATGCAAGCAGGTGCCAGCGAGCGGGTAAATGTTGAGACAGACAAAAAAAATCCGTTTGACTTTGTATTGTGGAAATCTGCCAAACAAACAGAGCCGTCTGAGACCAAATGGCAGTCACCTTGGGGTGTGGGTCGTCCAGGTTGGCATATCGAATGTTCGGCGATGAGTACTTGCTGCTTGGGCGACACCTTCGATATTCACGGCGGCGGGCATGATTTGCAGTTTCCGCACCACGAGAACGAAATTGCCCAATCTGAAGGCGCAACCGGTAAAACCTATGCCAACAACTGGATGCACGTGGGTTTTATCAATGTTGACGGCGAGAAAATGTCAAAATCACTGGGTAATTTCTTTACCATTCGCGATGTGATGGGACAGTTTCACCCAGAGACCATTCGTTTCTTTATTTTATCGAGTCATTATCGCAGTCCAGTGAATTTCTCAGATAGCGCGCTTAAAGAAGCCCAAACCAGCCTCACGCGTCTGTATCAAGCCTTAAAATCTGTAGAAAGCCTCACCGAACTAGCCGGCGAGATTGACAAAACCCCATTTGAAACCCCCTTTAATCAAGCGATGTGCGATGATTTTAACAGTGCAGGGGCGGTGAGTGTATTATTTAGTCTGGCACGTGAAATCAACAAAGCAGTCAATCTCGAAACCGCTGAAGGCAATGCCCAAGCGCTGGCGTTGGCAACATTGCTAAAAGATTTGTCACAACCGCTCAATATTTTACAGCTTAATCCAACCGATTTTTTACAAGCAAAAGTGGGCGAAACGACCGGGTTAAGTGATAGTGAGATTGAAGCATTCATCGAAGCGCGCAAGCAAGCCAAAGCGGACAAAGACTTTGCCAAAGCTGACCAAATTCGTAATGATTTGAAGGCGCAAGGCGTTGAGCTAGAAGACGGTAAAAATGGCACGATGTGGCGCCGTGTTTAAGCTGATTTTAACCTGTCGCGGTTTAAATCGCTTGATAATTTAACCGATTTTAGCTAGAATAGACGGTTAATCAAAAACTAAACGATGGTGTCAATTGAATATACCAATGACAACACGCTAAATCCAAAGGCTGGGCAGGGAACTGTTCAGCCTTTTGCGGTTTTTTGGCTGTCAAATTTTTCACCACGACAAAATTTTAATTACTATTTAACTACTTACTCTTAACTACTCCGAGGTCTTTATGTTACGAATCGTTGATGAAGCACTTACCTTTGATGATGTGCTGCTACTACCTGCTTATTCCGAAGTCTTGCCTAAAATGGTAGATTTAAAAACCCGTTTGACGCGCGGTATTGAGCTAAATTTACCCATCGTATCTGCCGCGATGGATACTGTGACTGAATCACAAATGGCGATTACCATTGCCCAGCTTGGCGGTATGGGTATTTTGCACAAAAACATGGACATTGATTTACAAGCCATGCAAGTACGCCGGGTGAAAAAATTTGAAGCCGGTACGGTTGTTGATCCTATCAGCGTATCACCCGATACCAGTGTAGGCGAATTGCTTCGCATCACCAAAGAAAACAAAATCAGCGGTGTGCCTGTGGTAGAAGGTAACCAAGTGGTCGGTATCGTCACCCACCGTGATATCCGTTTTGAAAATAATCTAAGCCAGCCTGTTCGCAATATCATGACCCCAAAAGAAAAATTGGTGACAGTTAAAGAAGGCGAGCCCACAGAGAATATCAAACGTTTGCTACACGAACACCGTATCGAAAAAGTGATTGTTGTGGACGACAATTTTCAATTAAAAGGCTTGATTACTGTCAATGACTTCACCAAAGCTGAAAACAACCCAAATGCTTGCCGCGATAGCAAAGGTCGCTTACGTGTTGGCGCGGCAGTGGGTACGGGTGCAGATACCGAAGCCCGCGTTGAAGCGCTCATCGCTGCCGATGTGGACGTGATTGTTGTAGATACTGCACATGGTCATTCAAAAGGCGTTATTGATCGCGTGGCTTGGGTGAAAAAGAACTATCCAAACATCCAAGTGATTGGCGGTAATATCGCCACTGCTGATGCGGCACTAGCGTTGCGTGATGCGGGTGCCGATGCGGTCAAAGTGGGTATCGGTCCGGGCTCTATCTGTACCACACGTATTATCGCAGGTATCGGCGTGCCGCAAATTTCAGCGATTAGCAACGTGGCTGATGCGCTAAAAAATGACATTCCACTGATAGCCGATGGTGGTATCCGTTTTTCAGGTGATATGGCAAAAGCGTTAGCAGCAGGTGCCTCTTCTATCATGGTGGGTTCGCTACTTGCAGGTACTGAAGAAGCGCCAGGGGAAGTTGAGCTATTCCAAGGTCGCTATTACAAAGCCTACCGTGGTATGGGTTCGCTAGGTGCGATGTCAGGACAAAACGGTTCATCCGATCGTTATTTCCAAGACGCCAAAGAAGGGGTAGAAAAATTGGTACCCGAAGGTATCGAAGGTCGCGTCCCTTACAAAGGTCCAATGAACGGTATTATCAACCAATTAGCCGGTGGCTTACGTTCGTCAATGGGTTATACAGGCTGTGCCAATATTGAAGAAATGCGTAGCAAACCCCAGTTTGTGCGTGTGACTTCGGCAGGTATGAAAGAATCTCACGTACATGACGTGCAAATCACCAAAGAAGCACCGAATTACCGTGTAAACTAAATGATATGTTGATTGCGCTAAAACTGGGTTAACTACCCAGTTTTTTTATAGCCCAATTTATAGCCCAATTTATAGCCCAAAGTTTTTACAGCCTAGATTGACACCTTGCCGAGTGACCCATAAAAACAAACAGATGTCGCAACATGCGTGAAATTTTGCTATGCTAAAATTTTATATTCTTATAACAATGGGCGACAAAGGAGAATTAAATGAGTTATTTTGGTACTGATGGTATTCGTGGTAAGTTTGGGGAATTTCCGATACATCCGCAGTTTTTAATCAAACTAGGCTATGCCACGGGTAAAGTGCTGCTAGCTAACCAAGCGACCCCAAACGAAAATCATCGTCCCAATGTCGTCATTGGTAAAGATACGCGGCTCTCTGGCTATGTTATTGAAGCCTGTCTGCAAGCAGGATTTAACGCTGCAGGAGTAGATGTGCATATGCTAGGCACTATTCCAACCCCTGCCATCGCGCATTTGACCCGAAGTTTTCACGCTGATGCGGGCGTGGTGATATCCGCATCCCACAATCCGTTTTATGACAACGGTATCAAATTTTTCTCCAATGAAGGCAAAAAGCTGTCAGATGAAATTCAACAAGCCATCAATGAAAAAATTGATGAAATCAAAGATATCAATGTCGTCATTGATACCCCAGAAGCGCTAGGCAAAAGTTATCGTGTGGAAGATGCCAAAGGTCGCTATATCGAGTTTTGTAAGGGCACTTTCCCCTACAACCTAAATTTAAATGCCCTAAAAATCGTCGTTGACTGTGCCAATGGCGCAGGATACAGTGTCGCACCCCGTGTATTACGTGAGTTAGGTGCCACCGTAATTGCGATTGGCGATAAACCCGATGGCATTAATATCAACGACAATGTCGGCTCTACGCATCCGGCAAACTTGCAACAAGCGGTGCTTGACCATGATGCCCAAGTGGGTATTGCTTTAGATGGCGATGGCGACCGTATCATCATGGTCAATGAAAAAGGCGAGTTGGTTGATGGTGATGGCATTTTATATATTTTAGCCACCCAAGCAGCGCAACAAGTCGATGGCGTGGTAGGTACCTTGATGACCAACATGGGTCTGCAATTGGCGTTTGACAAAGCCGGTATTGCCTTTGAGCGCGCCAAAGTCGGCGACCGCTATGTCATGCAAGGACTTGAAAAAAATGGCTGGGTACTGGGCGGTGAGTCATCGGGTCATATTTTAACGCTAGATAAAGCCAGTACGGGCGATGCGATTGTGGCAGGTTTGCAAGTGCTTGCGGTGATGGCGCAGAGCAAACAATCATTATCAGAGCTGATGAAGGGTTATACGCAGCTACCACAAAAATTGGTCAATGTCAGATTGGCGCAAAAACAAGATCCCTATACCTTCCCAGAATTGGCAAATGCGTTTAAAGCTGCCGAAGAAAAATTGACAGGACGGGGTCGTTTACTGATTCGTCAATCAGGTACAGAGCCATTGATTCGGGTGATGGTCGAAAGCGATGATGAGATTGAGTGCGATATGCTAGCCAATGAACTTGCTGAAAAAGTACGCCAAGTGATGGCGTAAAGTTGACGTTTCATAAGGATAAAACATGAGTATTGATTTTACCAGTCAACGATTATCGTATGAGCAAGGCGAGCTTATCGAATCACACTTGCCGGAGCAACCGTTTAGCTTGCTACAAACTTGGGTGCAGCAAGCGATTGATAGCAAGCAAGGAGAAGCGTATGCGTTTTCACTGGCGACTTGTGGACGTGATGGGCAGCCAAGTGTGCGCACCTTATTGATGCGTGAAATTATCCAATTGGATAACACGGGCATTGGCCTCGTGTTTTATACCAATTACGACAGCGCCAAAGGCTGTGATTTGGCGACCAACCCCAATGCTGAAGCATTATTTTTTTGGCCAAGCCTAGAAAGACAAATCCGTCTTACCGGCGCTGTGCAAAAGGTTAGTCGTGAACAATCTGCTCAGTATTTTCATAGCCGTCCGCGTGATAGCCAATTAGCCGCTTGGGTCAGCGAGCCACAAAGCAGCGTGGTTGCCAGCCGCGAGGTAATGGAAGACAAATTTGCCCAATTAACTGCGCAGTATGGGGACAATCCAATCCCTTTACCAGAATTTTGGGGAGGCTATCTGCTGACGGTAGAAAAAATCGAATTTTGGCAGGGTAGAGCCAATCGTATGCACGACCGCATCGTATATTCGCTAGATGGCGACCAATGGGTGATGGAACGCTTATTACCTTAAACTACAAGCCATAAAAAAACACGGTACTTTAAACCGTGTTTTTTTGTTTGATAAAAATTAGTTTTGCAGTGAACGCAGTAAACGCACAAATTCAATATACATCCACACCAGTGTTGATAAGATACCGACGCTTAGTACCCATTCATAGCTTTCATCCACCCCTGCGGCATAAGCTCGCTCAACACTATCAAAATCTAATAACAAGCTCAGTGATGCAATCACAATCACCAGCAAGCTAAAACCAATACCCACCACGCCACCGCTAAATAAATACGGCAGTGAGCTACCAAATAGGCTAAACCCGATTTGTACTAGATACACCAGCATGATAGCAATCACAGCCGACATCATCACAGAACGAAATTTTTGGGTGACTTTAATCACGCCACTGCGATAAAGCGCCAGCATCACTGCAGCGGTCACGAAAGTTGCGACCAACGCCGTCGGAGCCACTGTGGGAAACTTAATACTAGCAAATAGGGAAATCGCGCCAATCACGATGCCCTCTAAAATAGCATAGGGAATTGCCAGTGTTTTAGCTATGTGGGGTTTTGAGATAATTACCATACTCAATACAAACGCCACCAAGATACTGGCTAAAGCCGCTACACTCACAAAACCTGAAGTGACGCCAGTAGCTAAGCAATAGCCAAAAAATCCAACACCCGATAAGGTCGTCAAACCTAACAGAAAAGAGGTTTTTCGGATGACCCCTTTGACCGTCATCGGTGTCGTACTAACCGCAAGTTCAGCACGAGATATAATCGGATTTGCCATAAAAATTTGCTCCCAAGAGTTAAAAAAATTCAAAAGTTAGTTAAATATCAATTACCTTAAATTAGCAAATAGCAACGAGTTTGTATACATTAACTGCACAACGAAGGTTAGCAATTTTGTAATATAAAATATTGATTGGGCATAACGTGAGCCAGTAAGCTGTGATAAAATAGCTTAATCTTTATCAGTTAATTTTCTGCTATGACGTCCACACTTATTCCCAATCCTGCCTTTGGGCGTATCGGCATTATGGGTCGTGCCAACAAGCCAAGTGTCATTCAAAGTATCTACCAAATTTGTGACTTTTTCCATGAGCAAGGGTTGCCTTTATTAATTGACCATCAGACGGCACGGTTGCCGGCATTAGATTTTGCACGTCTAGGCGAGATTGCTACGATTGAGCGCAGTTTGCTAGGCGGTGCTTGTGATTTGGTCATTGTGGTCGGTGGTGATGGCTCGCTGCTACATGCGGCGCAAGTATTGGTCAAACACAAAGTGCCAGTGGTGGGGGTGAACCGCGGACGTTTAGGGTTTTTAACTGACATTTATCCTGATGATTTAAACGTAAAATTGACCAGTATTTTACAAGGTCATTATCAGCTTGAAGATCGATTCTTGTTAAAGATGGAAATCCGTCAAGGTGCGCATGTGATTTATGAAGATATGGCGCTAAATGACATTGTGCTGCATGCAGGCAAGTCAGTGCATATGCTAGATTTTCATTTAAAAATTGATGGGCTTAATGTCTATCGTCAGCATAGTGATGGTCTGATTGCCTCCACACCGACGGGTTCCACCGCTTATGCGCTATCAGGTGGCGGGCCGATTATTCATCCTAGTATGGATGCCATTTGTCTGGTGCCCATGCATCCACATACCTTATCAAGCCGCCCGATTGTGGTTAGCGGCAACAGCGAAATTAAAATCCGCATCCATAAAGATAATCGTACCCAGCCGATGGTGAGTGCAGATGGGAAACCGTCGGTGCCCCTTAACCAAAACCAGCGCTTAGTGATTCACAAGCATCCTAACAAACTCACGTTATTACACCCACCTGGGGTAGATTTTTTTGAAGCTTGCCGTACTAAGCTCGGTTGGAATAGCTACGCTGAAGAATTTAGTATGGATAATTAAATAAAAAAGCCACCTGAATCATTTAGGTGGCTTTTTATGAAGAAATACCTTAATTAATCAGCCCACTTGCCGAGCGTTTTGAGATAAATCCATCAGGAATTTGGTTGTGGTCGGCTTGCCAACGCTGAAATGCCAATTTGGTATTGGTGCCTACGACGCCATCTGACCCTTTGGTATCATAACCCATTGCCGTCAAACGCTGTTGAAGTTGGCGTACTTCATAAGTAGCAAGTGGCTGCTCATAGCGAGGCCAAGATTGCTGTAAGCCTGGCTGCCCGATAATGGCTTTGGCAAGTAAGCTCACCCCCATAGCATAATTGGAGGAGTTATTATAGACCTTAATCGCATCAAAATTTTTGGTTAATAAAATCGCAGGACCCTCTTTACCCGCAGGGAGCCACAATTCTGCCATCGCATCCATGGGCGCATTTGGGGTAATAAATTGAACACCTAAATTTTGCCAGTCCGCCATGGTTTTTTTGGTACTGACCTGGCGATAATCAAAACCACTCGGTAATCGTACTTCATAGTACGAGCCCATACCACGTTGCCAGCCTGCATTTTTGAGATAGCTTGCGGTAGAGGCTAACGCATCAGCGGTATGCCAAGGGTTACGATGACCATCACCATTGCCATCTACTGCTTCATCTAACCAAGTTTTGGGAATAAATTGGGTATGCCCCATGCCACCTGCCCAAGAGCCGCGCAATTGCGACCAATCAATATCACCACGCTCAAGCAGCGACAACAGCGCTAGTAGCTGATCCTCTGCAAAACTGCGGCGACGACCATCATATGCCAGGGTCGCCAAACTATTGACCAGTGATGAGTTGCCTGTGCCTTGACCATAAGAAGATTCCATGCCCCAAATGGCAGTCACAATAGAGGCTGGCACACCATACTGATTTTCAATGCGATCAAGTAGGGCGCTTTGGCTGGCAAAATTGCGCTGACCCCCACTGACACGACCACTCGACGCGGCACCATCGATATATTCCCAAGGCATTTTGGCAAATTCAGGCTGTCCTTTATCCAGTGATACCACTTGCTCGCTGTAGTTAGCGCTTGACAGTAAGCGTTCAACATCAGCACGGGGGTAACCTTTTTGCACGGCGCGTTCAATAAAATCCGATTTCCACTGATAAAAACTGCTGTATTGATTGGTTGGAATAGTCACAGGTGGCATGGGCGTGACTTTCGGGGGTGCCGTAATCACCACAGGGGAAGTCGGCAACGTACCTGGTAATTTTTGGGGTTGGGTCTGAATAGGTGCTGATGAACAGGCTGCCAACAATGCCGCTAAGCTGACAGGCAATGCCAGTTTTTGACCACCCAAACGATGCGACAAACAGAGCGATAAAGCGACGATAGACGACGGATATTTAACATACATAGAGCAATAACCTCAATTAATACAAGCCAAATGCGTACAAACATAACAACTGTGGTAAAAAAATTGAATATAGCACAAAAATAGGAAATTTTAGTTGTTAAGGAATAATTGATATAAAAATACTACAAAAATTGGGGTAAAAATATTGCCAGATTTTGGCAGTTTTGCCAGCGTTTTTTGAAAAATAGGATTTGATAATTGGTCAAAAAAGTTTATGATAATCGGTTTATACTAGCTAATTTTGAGGAATAACTATGCTAAAAGTCAATCAATATTTTGATGGGAATGTGGCATCAATCGGTTTTCAAACAGCCACCCTACCTGCGACCGTAGGCGTGATGAAAGTAGGGGAATACGAATTTGGCACGAGTCAATTTGAAACCATGACCGTCATTAGCGGGGCTATCTCAGCATTGTTGCCAGACCAAACTGATTGGCAAACTTTTAAAGCCAGTGAAACCTTTACCGTCGATGCCAACCAAAAATTCAAGGTAAAAATTGACGAAGAGACGGCTTATCTTTGTACTTACCAAGATAAATAAGCAAGATAAATAAGAAATAAAAAAGCGATATCAAATACATGAAATCGCTTTTTTTAGCCGAAAAATTTATTGAATATCGCCAAATTTCCCCGCATTAAAATCTAAGATAGCTTGACGGATTTCGGCTTGGCTATTCATCACAAAGGGTCCGTAACCCACCACAGGCTCATTAATCGGCTCACCACTCATCAGCAAGATTTTCGCTCCCGCTTTGCCTGCCGTTAAGCGTACAAAATCCTCGCCCGCCTCGTCACTTTCAATCTCAAAAGTGATTAATTGGTTGGCGTGTGCTTGCTGGTCGTGATCAGCGTTGATGATAACATCGCCTTGCATCGACAATAACAACAAATTGTGGGTGCGAGAGATTGCGACTTCTATCGAGCGGTTGGGTTCAATACTGATATCCCACAAATTAATGGGAGTAAAAGTCGTGCCAATGCCGCGTGCCTTATTGTCACCCTGCTGGGGGGCTTTGGCATTGATAGTAGGGGTAAACTCCCCAGCAATTACCTTAACTTGTCCTGCATGCAGTCCTTCATCATCATGCAGGCTGACCACAGGCATGTCATCATTGGCAAGATGTTGGTATTTGGCAGGCGTGGCTTTATCTTTGGCAGGTAGATTGACCCAAAGCTGTACCATACTAAAATCACCGCCTGCTTGGCTAAATTCAGGGGAGTGAAATTCCTCATGAATCACGCCATTGCCCGCCGTCATCCATTGCACATCACCTGTCTTAATCGTACCGCCACCGCCACTAGAGTCACGGTGAGAGACTTCACCTGCATAGGCGATAGTTACCGTTTCAAACCCTTTATGCGGATGTTGTCCGACACCGCGCGGGGCTTGAGCATTGGGTTCAAAATACTGTGTTGCTGCATAATCGAGCATTAAAAAAGGATCGGTGCGTTTATCACCCACCATGTGATTGAACATCGGGTTGACGTGAAAACCATCACCCACCCAATGGGGGCGTGGGGCAGCATGGATTTTGTCGACTTGTCGGTAAGTTTTATTGCTATTTTGCATGGCCATGATTTTTCTCCTTATTGATAGCTATAATATAGGAACAAAAAGGCTATTTTCAAGTATAAATTACATTATAATGGTTATTGTAAATATTAACTAATATAAAAGATAAAAAAGGCAAGGTTAATTGCTAACCTTGCCTTTATAAATTATTTACTTATTTTTAATCATCAAGTTCTGACCAACGCGCCATTTTTTCAAGTAGCAAATCATCAATCTCGTTGAGGCGTTCACTGGCTTGGGTAGCGGCTGCTATATCGCTTACAAACCAGCTGCCATCGGCTAATTTGTCTTGAAGTTCAGCTTGCTCTTGCTCGAGTAGCGCGATTTCATTGGGGAGACTATCCAATTCACGCTGTTCTTTATAGCTCAGTTTTCTCTTCACCGTATCAGTTTTTGGTGCATCAGTGTTAATCACTGCTTTGGGCTTTGCTGTTGTCTTTTCTGATTTGTCTGCTTTGGGTTTAATCGCTTGTTCACGGGATTTTTGCGTCAAATAGTCTTGATAACCGCCGACATATTCTTTGACAATGCCATTGCCATCGCTATCTTCATCAAAAACCCAAGTTGATGTCACGACATTGTCCATAAAGGTACGGTCATGGCTGATTAGTAAGATGGTGCCATTAAAGCTATCGACGGCTTCTTCTAATAGCTCTAGGGTTGCCATATCCAAGTCGTTGGTCGGCTCATCAAGTACCAAGATATTTGCAGGTTTTAGTAGCTGTTTGGCTAGCAAAACGCGGTTACGTTCACCGCCTGACAATGCTTTGACCGGTGTTCTGGCGCGTTCTGGGGCAAATAAGAAATCTTGCAAATAGCCGATGATATGTTTCTTTTTACCCGCTACTTCTACAAAATCAGAACCTTCTGCAACGTTTTGTACCACGGTTGCTTCCAGATCAAGTTGGTCACGCAATTGGTCAAGAAAGGCGATTTGTAAATTAGTGCCTAATTTGACTGAGCCAGATTTGGTGATATCAGGCTGTGGAATATCCAAAATCGCATGAATGAGCGTAGATTTACCGACACCGTTTTTACCGATAATGCCAATACGGTCACCACGCATGATGCTGGTGTTAAAATCTTTTACCAAGGTTTTATCGCCATAACCTAGATTTAGATGCTTGACATTGGCAACCAATTTGCCACTGTTGTCGCCATCGTTCATGCTAATGTTAACTTGCCCGACTTGCTCACGGCGGGATTTACGTTCTTCACGCAGCGCCTTTAACGCACGCACGCGACCTTCATTGCGGGTACGGCGCGCTTTGATGCCTTGACGAATCCACACTTCCTCTTCAGCCAGTTTTTTATCAAAATTGGCATTGGCTTTTTCTTCGGCACTCAGTTGTTGTTCTTTAAGCTCTTGGTAGCGGGCATAGCCTTTATTGACATTGCCTGCTTGCTTGGTGACGTCATAACTGCGTAGAATACCGCGGTCAAGCTCGACAATGCGGGTGGCGATTTTGTCAATAAACGAGCGGTCATGCGAGATAAACAGCAGGGTTAATCCTTGCGCGTTTTGCAAAAATTGCTCAAGCCATTCGATACTTTCGACATCCAAATGGTTGGTCGGCTCGTCAAGTAGTAGCACATCAGGTTTGGTAATCAGCGCACGCGCAAGTAGCACACGGCGTTTGCGCCCGCCCGATAATTCACTAATATCGGCATCGCCGTCCAAATTCATCATGGACAGCATGGTCTGTACTTCGCGGGTCAAGTCCCACCCATGGGCATCATCAATTTTATGCTGCAAATCTGACATTAATTCGCAGGCTTTCATGTCACCACTGGCGCATTTATCACTGGCTTGCTCGTAGGCTGTCAGCCAGGTTGCCACGTCACCGGCACCTGCCATAACAATGTCACTGACTTTGCCCGACGTTTCTGGAATGTCTTGCTCAAGCATGGCAATTTTCAAATCACCACTAATTTGGAATTCGCCACTGTCAGCCTTGACTTGACCGCTAATGACCTTAAACAAAGTTGATTTGCCTTCACCATTGCGCCCAATCAAACACACGCGTTCGCCTTGTTCGATATTAAAATCAATACCGTCCAAAATCGGTGCAATACCAAATGCCAAATGAATATCTCGTAAATGAATCAGTGCCATAACTTTCTCAAAGTTTAGTAAAAATGTTTGTATAATAGGAAAATGCGGCTATTGTAGCAGACTTTATGGCAAAAAATTGTGGGGAAACTTATGAGGCATTCTAAATGAGCGAAAAAGATAACCAAAAACAGGCAAGCGATGAAAATGGGTGGGTTAACATAGTGCAAAAATTAACCCAAGAATTGATTGATTTACAAACGCAAGTGTTGTTTATGGAAGATACAGTGGATAAACTTGATAATATCGTCACCGAGCAAAGCCAGTTGATTGCTAACCAACAACGGCAATTACAGCTACTTTATCAAAAATTGGAAACTCAAACGCAAGGCTCACAAATTCAGCCGTTTGATTTTTTGAGCGATAAACCGCCGCATTATTAACCTAGTCTAGTGGTCAATGCATATTGAGAATAAAGGATATCGGCGAACTCGGATTCAGTCACTTCCCCGATAACTAAATCTCGCATCGCATCGGCTAACAAAATGTGGTCAATCGTGATTTCAAAATCATTTAATGACAAATATTCTAAAGCAACCGCAAGACCTGTTCGTTTATTGGCGTCAGATAATGCATGAGCTACAGCGATACTTGTTGCATACTTCGCTGCAATCTCAAAAATATCATTAAGTTCACCATATACAATGGCATTATCAATTCTCGCTAAAGCACCTTGTAATTTGCCAATGTCTGCTTGCCCCTTCATACCTTTTTCTGTTGAAAGGATATAGACATTTATTTCAATAACCCGCTCAAATGGGAAAAATATTAACTCCATTACATATCTGCTAGGCGTTTAAAGGTTTTGTTATGAGTGCGTAGAACTAGTTTGGTTTCCGATTTGATAATTTGCATACCATAAATACCTGACAAATCAAGTTTTTTAGTGGGCTTAATGGCAGGACGTTCTACGATTTTGACGCCATATTTTTCCAATTTTTCGCTCATGTTTAGACCCTAATTTCATCAACAAAAAAACCGCTACAAATTCATTATAGCGGTTAATTAAATTTATTCAAATGCTAAAGACTTAATCATTCAACTCGCGAGTGGGTAATACATCTTTAATGGCGTCACGTAAATCATGCATCGCTTTGACCGTGGTATCCCAATCGATACAGCCATCGGTAATAGACTTGCCATATTCTAGTTGGCTCAAATCCGCGGTCAAATCTTGACGACCGCCTTTTAAGTGGCTCTCAACCATCATCCCAATAATCGAGCGATTACCGTGTTTGATTTGCTCAGCGATATTTTGAATGACCATCGGTTGCAGGTAAGGGTCTTTATTTGAATTGGCATGGCTTGAGTCAATCATGATTTTGCCTGACACTTTACCTTTAGCAAGTTCATTTTCTGCTTGGGCAACGGCAGTGGCATCATAGTTGGGTTTGCCATTACCGCCACGAAGCACCACATGACCGTATGGATTACCTTTTGATTGAATGATAGACACCAAACCATCGGCAGATAGACCTAAAAAGCTATGACCAGATTTGACCGCTTGCATGGCATTGACCGCCACTGTCATACCGCCGTCTGTACCGTTCTTAAAGCCGACTGGGCAAGACAGACCTGAAGACATCTCGCGGTGAGTTTGACTCTCAGTGGTACGTGCCCCAATCGCTGACCAGCTGATTAAATCTTGGATATACTGCGGTGTATTGGGATCAAGCGCTTCGGTTGCACAAGGTAAGCCTTTTTCATTCAAATCAAGCAGCAGTTTGCGCGCAACACGCAAGCCCTTATTAATATCAAAGCTATCATTCATGTCTGGGTCATTGATTAAGCCTTTCCAGCCCACCGTGGTACGGGGTTTTTCAAAGTACACACGCATCACCACATAAATACTGTCTTCAATTTCTTTGGATAAAGCCAACAGTTTATCGGCGTATTCATGCGCAGCGTTGACGTCATGAATCGAGCAGGGACCAATCACCATCAATAAGCGTTTGTCTTTACCGTCTAAAATATTACGCACGGTTTCGCGACCTTTGGTCACAGTCTCGATAGCTTTGGGGCTCAATGGTAGTGCGTTTTTTAATTCCGCAGGCGTCACTAGCGGTAAAATTGCTTCAATATTCACATTATCTACATCAGCGATATCAGTTTTGGCAAAAGTTGTCATAATTCTCACAGGCTGTTGGCAAAAATTTAAAAAATCACTATAAACCAAAAAAATTATAATGTCATTACTTGAGTCAGTAGGAAAGCCTACTTTTAGTTTGGCAGTTGATAAAATTTTTTGTCAATGTTTAAACTTTGTTTGGATATCTGCATATCCTACAACAACAGTATAACAACTATTGTATCATCATACTAGTACAAAATAACAAATAACTGTCATTTAAATTTTTTGATGGTTTTACTTTTCATCTGTTTACCCCTAAAATATTTTTTTAAAATGATAACCAAACAAGGCTGTTTAATCTCATGTACGCTAACGCCCCTGCACAAACCATTTCAGACCTTGCTGCAAACGCCACACTCGCAACCGATATTGCTAACCCAAGCGAAGCGAGCTTTTCTAACGTCAGCGAAGCGAGCTTTTCTAACCTAAGTGAAGAGAATTTGCTGCAAAATGTTGCTAAAACCAAGTTTCAGCCGATTGTCATTGGTATCGTAGCAGGCGAAGTCTCAGGCGATGCGCTGGGTGCAGACTTTATGCGCCAGATGAATAATTTGCGTGATGACATTGTGTGGGTGGGGGTGGGTGGCGCACAGATGCAAGCGCAGGGGCTTAACTCAGTCATTGAGATGTCTCGTTTGTCGGTGATGGGCTTGGTGGAAGTGGTCAAGCATTTGCCAGATTTATTTAAAGCACGCGATGAGATTTTGGCAGCGTTTAAACAAAACGCAATCGATATCTTTGTCGGCATTGATGCGCCGGATTTTAATTTACGATTGGGCGAACGGTTAAAATCAGCGGGTATTTATTGTGTGCAATATGTCAGCCCATCGATATGGGCATGGCGGGAAGGGCGAATTGAGAAAATCAAACGCGCCACCAATTTGGTGCTGTGTTTGTTTCCGTTTGAGTTGTCTGTCTATCAAAAACATAATCATCCCGCCGTGTGTGTCGGGCATTCACTCCTCAAAACCATGGATGACAATTTGCTTACAACGCCTATGGATGAGCTGCGCCGTGAGTTGATTTGGGATAATCCAACCTACCATCAGTTTTTTGTCAAAATGGGCAAGCTTGAGATGAGTCATCTCATTGCAGTGATGCCAGGCTCAAGACGCAGTGAAATCGCTGCGATTTTTCCAAAAATGCTCAAAGCCATTCATCAACTGTTGATTATGGATGATAAGCTATGCTTTATCGTACCAACGGTCAACGAGCATCTACTGACTATCGTAGAGCAATATCTAGAAGCCCAATCAGCGCAGGTACGCCATCATGTGACAGTGAGCTGTGATGAAACACAAGCGGATTTTAGCCAACGGGTGATGGCGGCATCAGACTTGGTGCTGCTCGCATCGGGTACCGCCACGCTTGAAGCCATGCTACTGGGTAAACCGATGGTGGTGGTATATTCACTCAATAAAATGACCTTTTGGCTGGCAAAACGCCTGGTCAAAGTGCCGTATGTGGCATTGCCTAATATTTTGGCAGGTCGAGAAATCGTACCAGAATTGCTACAAGAAGACGCCAACCCAGACAATATTTGCCGTGTGGTACAGCAATCATTAAAAGTTAAAAATTATAACGAGCAGCTGCGAGATTTGCGGCAAACATCAGAATGGCTGCGTGAGCAAAGCAACATCAATCCCGCCAATGCGGTGATTGATAATTGGCTGATGTGGAAAAAGCAGTAAAAATCCCATACAAAATTTGACGCTTTATCAAGTTGGGCGCGGTGATATTGATGGCAAACTTACGCCTAATCTTCTGAGGTGAATGTTGCCATCAAGTCATGGGCTTTGGTTCTTGCATCAAGCACAGTCATAAAGGTATAAGCGCCGATGAATTTACGGCTAATAAACATCAGCTCTTTAGGCGGCACACTAAAGGATTTTGAGGTCGCTGATTTGCTGGCAAGCTTAATGACACGGTTATGTAAATCACTTTCCGCCCAAATGTAATTGCCATGTACATCCAGTACATTCGGTGGAATTGTCGGATTACGACTTGGCAAACTAAAAGGTTCACTGGCAAGCAAACATAGCTCTACCATATCATTTTTCACCGAATCACTAAGATTAGCAAAGAATTCAAAATGCTTGCCTGCTTGTTCAATCGCTTGGCGCATTTTGCTACGGTCGTGAAAAAAGCCTGCCAACAGCAAATTACGGGCGATGAGTAGCAGATTGTCATCAAACTGACGAATGGCGCCAAAGTCCAATAACACCAATTGGTCAAGCTGTGTATCAGGCTTTTGTGCAAGGCGAATCAGATAGTTGCCAAAATTGGGGTCGGTCTGCATATCGCCCCATTCAAAAATCTCACGCAGCATAATTTCAATCGAAGCCTGCCCAATCGCATTCCGTCTTTCTTGTGGCAGCGCAAATACTTGCTCATCCAAAATCGACACGCCATCTTCATAGGTCATACATAGCAGCCGATCGGTGCTATAAGCTTTGAAGATGCGCGGCACCACATAGCGACTATCCCCAACAAAACGTTGAAAAAATAGCTCAGTGGTATCTGCTTCTAAGAGGTAGTTGACTTCATGATGCAGCAGGTCACGAATTTCTTCAAACCAATCATCGAGTTGGCGGGTTTGCGGCACAACATTGGTGACTCTAAGCAGTTGGCGGAACAAATCCAAATCACTGTCCACGGCATCAGCGATATTGGGATATTGCACCTTAAATACCACTTGCTCGCCCGTGGCTTTATGAACCGCTCTATGTACTTGCGAAAGTGAGGCGGTGCCAATTGGGGTATGGTCGATATCAAACTCATGGATGGTATCGCCCAATTCGGTTCGTAGCGCGGATTCGATAATTGACCATGAAAAAGCAGTCGTCTGACTGTTCAATGTTTGTAAAGCTTCTGTGATTTCGGGGGGCAAAAAATGCTCGCCATACAGGGCTAACATTTGACCGATTTTGACCACCGAACCTTTGAGTTTACCCAGCTCATCCACCAAATATTGGGCTTGCTCACGCATAAACGCTTGTTTTTGTACCGCTTTTTCTTCTTTTGACTTAAATAAGCCAAAGGCGCTATTGGTCGCCCATCGTCTGCCGATATTGAGCGATGCTTTGGCAATCGATAACCGACGGTCAAGCGCCGAGGTTTTGAGCTGTTCAAGCGGTTGATTATCGTGATTTTGCGGATTTGCCATACAGGGTGCCTAATGTTTTTGAAAGAAAAAGCCAAATAAAAAGCAAATCATTTTAACACATGATTTGCTTTGATTGTTGTTACCGATTTTTAATAAAGTGGATTAGCACTTAGCGTAACCACTTGGCGTAACATAGTGACTAAATGTCTAAATGTCATCTTATTGGTTACTGGTTATTCGGCGCTAGATTGAATAGCGCGCCAACCGATATCACGGCGATATTGCATACCATCGAAGCTAATAGCGCCACAAACTGCTAAGGCTTTGGTTTGGGCATCCAAAATATCGTCACCGAGCGCCGTCACGCAAACCACACGGCCGCCATTGGTGATAATTTCACCATTGTCAAAGGCTTTGGTACCTGCGTGGAAAACTTTGACATCCATATCCGTTTGCCCATACTGTGACTCAAGCGTTGGTAACCCATGGATGACATCGCCGCTACTTGCACTTTCTGGATAGCCTTTGCTAGCCAGTACCACACCCAAGGCAGGACGCTCATCCCACTCAGTTTGTTTGGGAAGGTTGCCATCCAACCCTAATGCTATCAAATCGACCATTGAGCCTTTTAGGCGCATCATAATGGGCTGTGTTTCTGGGTCACCAAAACGGCAGTTAAATTCAATCACATAGGGGTCATTGTGGTCATCAATCATCAAGCCTGCGTACAAAAATCCCGTATAAGGCGTGCCATTGGCATTCATGGCGTCGACCACTGGCTGAATCACACGGGCAATCACCTTGTCATGTACTTGCTGCGTCACCACGGGCGCAGGTGAGTAAGCACCCATACCGCCTGTATTAAGACCGGTATCACCTTCGCCAATACGCTTGTGATCTTGGCTGGTTGCCATCGGTAAGATATGGTTGCCATCTATCATACAAATGAAGCTGGCTTCTTCGCCTTGCAAGAACTGCTCAATCACCACACGGCTGCCCGCATCACCAAATTTGTTGCCCGATAACATATCATTGATGGCGTCAATGGCTTCTTGTTCGCTCATCGCCACAATCACGCCTTTACCTGCGGCTAAACCATCGGCTTTGATGACAATCGGCGCGCCTTCAGATTTCACATAAGCAATCGCTTGCTCAGCATCGCTAAAAGTTTGGTATTTGGCGGTAGGAATATGGTGTTTTATCATAAAATCTTTGGCAAAGGCTTTTGACCCTTCAAGCTGCGCGCAATACGCTGTGGGTCCCCAAGCTTTGATACCTGCTTTTGTTAAGTCATCGACCATACCTGCCACAAGTGGCGCTTCAGGACCAACCAGCACAAAGGCAATGTCATTGTCTTGGCAAAATTGAATCACCGCCGCATGGTCTTTGACGTTTAAATCGACATTTTGTAATTTGTGTTCAAGCGCTGTGCCCGCATTGCCGTTGGCAACAAAAACTGTGCTAACTTTGCTATCTTTGGCGCATTGCCATGCCAATGCGTGCTCACGTCCACCTGTGCCAATCACTAAAATATTCATATTGTTTCCTTAAAAATGTAAAATAGCCGTATGGTAGGCATTGTAACAAATTTTGGGATCTAAATTAAATGACAAAGCATTTTATTATTGGTGTGGATGAGGTCGGGCGAGGGCCGTTATTGGGGGATGTGGTGGTTTGTGCGCTCATCTTCGATAAGGCGATTTTATCTATCAAAGAAGATAGCCTAAGCACTGATTTACCCACCGCTGATAATGTGAGTATTAGCCACAATCATCCGCTAAGCGCGCTAACTGACTCCAAAAAACTGTCAGAGAAAAAACGAGAAGCATTATTTTCCTTGATTGAACAAACGGCGAGTGCGCATCAGGTTGTCAAAATTTCTGCCAGCTTAATAGACCAGCTCAACATCTTACAAGCGACATTACTAGGCATGAAACAAGCGGTGGCAGGCGTGATGGCGCAAATGTTAGCGCAATACCCAACGGCGACCTTTAGCGTCATGGTGGATGGCAATAAACTGCCCGTGTTGTTTGACTTGCCCAATTATCAGCAAATTACGCATGAGCAAGCGATTGTGAAAGGGGACGGCAAACATGCGTGTATCAGTGGCGCCAGTGTGATTGCCAAAGTGACGCGTGACCGAGACATGGTGGCGTTGTCAGAGTTATATCCTGATTATGGCATTGAGCAGCATAAAGGCTATCCCACTGCCGCCCATATTCAAGCGATACAACATTACGGTATTTTGCCCATGCACCGCAAAAGTTTTGCCCCCATCAAACAGAGGATTTTAGACAAAAAAGGTGAACATACAGTCAATATCCGGTAGTAATGAGTGCAGGTCTAAAGTCGCCTTGTGAGCGGGTTTAACTAGTAAGGTGTGCTGAGCATGACAAGTAAAAAGATGGTCTTGCTCGCAGACCTGCAAGCTGTGCCCGATTTGTTTTCAACCTCTCGGTGGACAGCGCGCCAAACAAGGTCTGATAGTCGCCCTGTATGTTCAAATCCATCATAGCAAATTGTAGGGTTTTTTCAAACTAGCTTATACTAAATCAATCTGCCAATTAGCGGCTTGCAATTGGATATTTAAGTTTCTGAGTTTGACCGCTATGTCATCTGCTTGTTTTTGCAGTCTGACCGGTTCAATCACTTTTTGCCATTTAATTTCTCGGTAGCTATAACGATCGCCTTCCGTCTTAGCATTATCAATCGCGGTTTGCAGCAGGCGATGGCGTTCGGCAAGTTCATCACGCTTGACTAAAGTGCTCAGCATGGTTGAGCCATCGGGCATGACAGCGATGGCATTGGTACGATGGATATGGTCGATTAACGCATACAGCTCGCTCATGACTTGATTGGCTTGTAGCAACAGTTCATTCGGGTTTTCATTTGGGGTATCGCCGTCTTGGACTTTGACGTTTTCAGCAATGCGCGATTTCAAGCTGGCGAGCTTTTTTTGCATATCGGCACGCCGTAACAAAGCTTCTGCAAGTTTCATGGTTATCTCCCTATTGGTCAATTTAGTGGGTCAATTTAAACGTTAAACTCATATAATTGGGTTAAAAATTGGGTAGGATAATCTGTAATCACACAATCGACGCCCATCTCAATCAAGCGTTTTGCCACCTCAACTTCATTCACCGTCCAAGCGCTGACTGTTAAGCCATAAATTTTGGCAATTTCCAACAGGGCTGGGGTAATAAGCGGATAATAAATGCCCACTTGGCTACAGCCTAACGCACAAGCGCGATTAAAGGTTTGCAATATTAAATTTTTACCCGCTGCATCAGGCGTCGGTAAAAAAGCAATTTGGCTTGCCAGCGTGGTGTTGGGTTCAAGTGTTTTAGGCTCAAGTGTTTTGGGTTCAAGTAATAAGCCTGTCGGAAAGTGAAAATTTAAAAATTGCTGTTGGTTTTGAATTTGGTACAAAATATCGGTATCAAAACTGGTCAAAGTGATGGGTAAAGCTTGCCATATTTCTTGTGATAATAGCCTAAGCAGATTTTTAACCAATAGCGCTGGCTGGGTTTTAGCATGGGTTTTGATTTCCAGTTGAATATGGCGAAAGTGTTGCAGATAGGGTAGTAAATCGTCTAGCAACAATATGTGATGTTTTAAAAACCCTAGTTCAAAACGTTGGGAAAAACGCCCATAGTCCGATTGCACAATGGCATCTAATTCCGCCCATGTTTTATCGGCAATCCACGATTGTTGTCCTGTAAGACGATTTAAGGTTTCATCATGTACCACCACAAATTTACCATCGGCGGTCATTTGGACGTCAAATTCAACCCCATCAAGCTGCTTATCATGTTTTTGTAATTGCTGCACATAGGCGAATCCGTCTTGACAGTTCTCAAGCCGTTCAGCCCGCGCAGCACGATGACCGAGTAAATAATACGTTTGATTTGGATGGCGCATACGATGGCTCGCAATAGACAATAAAATTTTATCACTACTAAAAATTATTACAACTAAATTTTATTATAAATAATAGTGAACAACTAGCCAATTTGCAAAACTTTGCTTTATAATGGCATGGTAATAAATTCTGCGTGAAAGGTGCCTTATGTCTATGATTTTCCCACAAAATACGTTGTCAAAAAAAATGCGTACGCCGTTATTGTTGGCGTGTTTTGCCTTAACCGTTGTGGGATGTAGTCGCAATGAGCAAAAAGACGAGCAAACTGGCAGTGCTGCAAGCAGTGAGCAAAAGCCAATTGAGATGTCTGATATTGCCTGTAACAATGAGAAGGCAACCAGTGCCATTCACAGTTATCTGGTCAATCGCATCGACCAGCAAGCCAAAAAGCAGTCTGACATCATTCAGCAGCAAGCAGGTACGATGGTTGATATGACTATCTTGCAAAATGGCTTGTCGCAAGTGGCCATTAACCTAGAGAGTGTGAATGGTAGCAATGGTAAATGCCAAGCGACGGTGTCGTTTAATATGCCTCAAGCGCAGCTCGATAACGCGGATAAAATTTATACCCGTCTAAAAATGCCAGTCGCCGCCGAGCAAATCGCGTCGCGTGGGTATCAACTGCAAAATAGCACATTGGTGGCAAACCCTGTTGGATTTGGGTTATCAGCCAGCGGCACCAATTACCAAGTCAATAGCACAACAGGCGACGATGTGATTGGGCTAGTCGGTGAGATTATGGCAAATTCGGCATTAGCGCAAACGCTGACCCAACCATCTAATACGCCCTTAGCCGGTTCTTCGGCAGGCGCTATCGCTGTTTTGCCACCTGTGACTAGTAGACCCAGTGTCGCTGCCAACAACAGCCAAAATACAACGACCAAACCTGTCAAAAAACAAACGACAGAAAAACCAAAAACCAACAGTGAAAAAAACGACAGTGAAAAAACCAAGACTGACGTGACCAACACATCAGACAAGAAAAACACGCAATCAGATAGCGCAGATAAAATATCGGATAAAAAATCTGAGTCAACCACCTCAAATGCTGATAGCAAATCAACCGCTACTAAGTCAGCGGCTAGCACAAGTACAGACAAATCGACCAAGTCAGTATCGCATGAAAAAGTCCCAACCGACACCAATGTCAAATTAACCATTGAAGAAAAAAACGAGCAATACTAACGTAAACCACTGTTAAATGACGTGTTCAACGTATGCCACCCAGTCATCAATTTGTTTTAGCATGTTTTTAATGTAGTCATGTGACTAACCATAAAACAAATTGATGCGTCAATTCTCTGCCTGCCACCATAAGGATATGAACATGGCCCATTTTGCCCCACAAGTCGCTGTTAAAGCTACCTATATGCGCGGTGGTACATCAAAAGGTACTTTTTTCAAGCTTGATGACCTACCTGAACGCTGCCAAACCCCAGGGCAAGCCCGAGATAATTTTTTACTGCGGGTAGTTGGTAGTCCAGATCCGTATGGTAAGCAAATTGACGGTTTGGGGAATGGCTCATCATCAACCTCCAAAGTGGTGATTTTGTCAAAAACAGACGTTGTGGATCATGATGTGAATTATTTATTCGGTCAGGTCGCCATTGACAAAGCGATGATTGATTGGTCAGGTAACTGTGGAAACTTAACCGCTGCAGTCGGTT
The DNA here is from genome assembly GCF_032017425.1 of Moraxella sp. CTOTU47618. NCBI lineage: Bacteria > Pseudomonadati > Pseudomonadota > Gammaproteobacteria > Moraxellales > Moraxellaceae > Moraxella > Moraxella sp. CTOTU47618. The sequence goes on from NZ_DALZPW010000001.1 coordinate 296,534, forward strand.
CATTTGCGATTGCCAATGGCTTGGTGGATGCCAGTAAAGTGCCCCAAAATGGCATTTGTGAAGTCCGAATTTGGCAGCAAAATATCAGCAAAACCATCATCGCGCATGTACCTATGACCGATGGTCAAGTGCAAGAAACGGGCGATTTTGAGCTAGATGGTGTGACTTTCCCAGCAGCCGAAGTCAAAATTGAATTTATCGACCCTGTGGACAGCGATGGCGATATGTTCCCGACGGGCAACTTGATTGACAAACTTAATGTACCTGAAATCGGTGAATTTGACGTTACGATGATCAATGCAGGTATCCCAACGATTTTTTTAAATGCCAAAGACTTAGGTTTTACGGGCGCTGAGCTGCAAAAAGATATCAACAGCAACCAAGAAATTTTGGCTAAGCTTGAAAAAATCCGTGCTCATGGCGCAGTTAAAATGGGACTGATTGCAGCGTTAACAGAAGCCCAAACCCGTCAGCATACCCCAAAAATTGCTTGGGTTGCACCCCCCGCTGATTATACCGCCTCTAGTGGCAAAGCAGTCAAGGCAGGCGATATTGATTTGCTTGCCCGCGCGATGAGCATGGGTCAATTGCACCATGCCATGATGGGTACAGCCTCGGTTGCAATTGGCACTGCAGCGACCATTAAAGGTACGCTAGTCAACCAAGCAGCAGGTGGCAAAGCTTTGTCTGAAGTACGCTTTGGTCACCCATCAGGCACGCTACTGGTCGGGGGTGAGTCTATGCAAGTGGATGGCAAATGGCAAGCCAAAAAAGTGTCTATGAGCCGTTCAGCACGCCGTCTGATGGTGGGTGAGGTGTATGTGCCTGGCGATGCGTTTTAATCGACAAATCATTCACAAGCCAACTTATAGCCCAATACCTAAGAGCCTAATACCTAAGTCCCCAATACCTAAGAGCCCAATAATGACGGATAACAACTCACACTGGATTGAACTTACGCACGCACCAAGCCAAGGGGTAACCGTGGTTCAAACCCTATCTGGCTGTGAGTTTATGCCAAGCATTTCAAGCAATGATGCAGTGGGGCAGTCTAGTTTGAATGCTATGTATGGTCAATTTAATCTAGGCTTGCATGTAGGGGATGATAGCATGCAGGTGCATCAAAATCGTGCGCATTTGCTGCAATCCTTGCAACACTATCATCCCGCATTAAACAGCATTCATTGGCTTAATCAAATCCATGGTAACGACGTTTATCAGGTTACCGATAAAATTGGCGCAGCAGCGATATCTGCTGATGCGCATATTACGCGTTTACCAAACGTTGCCTTAGCGATTATGACAGCAGATTGTGTACCCGTCATGATAGCCACCGATGCAGCAGATGATAACAAGCTGATTGCGGCGATTCACGCTGGCTGGCAAGGTCTTAATAAAAATATCATTGCAAAGACCGTACAAAAAATGGTACACCAGTTTGACTTTGCCGCGGGGGACAATGCGCCTGCCGAAATGCAGAAGGTCACTCGTGGGTGGCACGCTTGGATAGGCGCTAGCATCGCACAATCAAGCTATGAAGTGGACAGTCGTGTCAAAGATGCCGTGTTATCAGTGTTAAACGTATCTGAGGCTGTCGCTACCCAGTTGTTTCAACCAAATGCTGATAAGGTCGGTCATTATTTTGCCGATTTGCCTGCAATAGCAGAATTACAGCTCAAGGCTTGTGGTATTCATCAGGTGCATAAAAGTGGTTTAGATAGCCATGGGGAAGCACGATTTTATTCGTATCGTCGGCAAACCCAGCATCAATTGCCTGCAACAGGTAGAATGGCAACACTGATTTTTATGGACTAATTTAATTATAAAAAAAGGCAGTATGTTAATCTTACTGCCTTTTTTGTGAAAGCTAAATTATTGCATGATTTTAACGTAAGCTTGCGCTCTTAAGTCCTGCATCCAATCGTCTAGCGCTTGTGGTGCCATACGTTGGTATAGGATTTCACGCGCCATGTTTTTACGATAGACATCACTCACATCTTTTTGGCGTTTTTCATCGACTTTAAGAATATGCCAGCCAAATTGTGATTGGAATGGCACAGAATAGTCATTTACCGACGTTTTTTTCATCATTGCTTCAAAGCTTGGTACCATATCACCTTCACTGACCCAGCCCAAATCGCCGCCGTTGCTGGCGCTTCCTGGATCTTTCGAGTAGGTGCTCGCTAAGGTAGCAAAGTCCGCACCTTGACGCAGTTTTTCATAGATAGTGTCGATCTGCTGTTTCGCCATGTCAGCCGGTAGGACGGTCGATGGGCTGATTAAAATATGGCGGGTATGCCATTGATCGATGATTTTTTGTTGACCGCCGCGTTTATCGACCAATTTAATCACGTTATAACCTTCTGCCGTGGCAATGGGGTTGGTGACTTGCCCGACTTCAAGGGCGGTGATGTTTTTTGACAATTCTGTCGGTAACTCTGCCGCGACGTGGTAGCCCATATCGCCCCCTTGAATTTGCGCGTTATAGTTGGTTTGCGCGTCAGTCATGATTTGCTCAATATTGGCATTCTCAGCTTGCAAGTTTTTGGCAATTTGGGTGGCTACGGTCAGCGCTTGTTTTTTTTGTTTGTCGCTGGTTTTACCTGCGGCATCGGCTACAAAAGGCACGCGAATATGTAAGGTGCGATATTGTGATTTTTCTAAAGCGTTGCTCTCTGGTGATTTTAAGAAGTTGTTAATATCTTGATCTGAGATTTTAATGCGGCTAGCAAGTTGTTGCTGCTGCAAAGTTTGTATCGCCAAGTCTTCACTGACTTTTTGACGCAATGCTTGGTAACTACCTACGCGCTGGGCGTCAAGTTTTTGCTGGAATTCGGCAAGGCTTGCGACCCCATTTTGTTGTGCCAAATTGGTCAATGCAGCATTCACTGCATTCTCCTCAGCTTGCAGTCCTTGGCGTTTGATGATATCAAGTTGGATTTGCTTAGTAATTAGCTGATCCAATACTTGCGGATAAAGTTGCTGTGCGGGTGGTACAGGTTTGTTTTGCGCTTGAAGCTGTGCAGAAGCTTGAGCAACCGCGCGATCTAACTGGCTGCGTAAAATAGGGGTGTCGTTGACAATAGCAATCACGCCATCAATGACCTGATCTTGCGAGCTGCTAGTGACGACAGGCGTTGGCTTGGCTGATGAGTTGGCGACCTCTGATGTTACGGGCGCAGTTTGGGAGACAGTTTTTGCTGTTTTTTGAGTGGTAGGTTTTGAGCCACTGGCTTTAGTGTCAGCTTTGACTGATTTGGCAGCGTTGGTGGTTTTGTTTGCTGTCACAGCTTTGGTTGATTTGCTTGTGGTTTGCGCTGCAGGTTTGGTACTAGATTTTTTGCTAGATTCTACCGTCGTTTTGCTGCTGGTTGTGTTGGTTTTGGCTGTTGCAGCCGCTGCTGCAGTCACGGCTTGCGCGCTCAATGTTGGCATAACCAATAGAGCGCCATATATCAAAGCGCTAGTGAGAGCAGATAGGGTGTTGCGGTGAAAATTGGGTAAATTATGCATGACAGCATAGTTCATGACATGTATCCTTAAAATAAAAACCAAAAGTAAATTTGATGACTCAAAAATTGTGGCAAAACCATTTAGCTTAAATGACGGGTCTTTGACCGAGTGTCTTAGAGGTTGCTAAATGATATTGCTAAGTGATGTTGTAAAGTTTGGGTCATTTTATACAATAATATTTGCTAGCGTATGTCTGTATCATAATAAATCCTAAAAAACGTCAAGTTTTAGGCAGTTTTTTGCGTAAAAGGCATTTAGTATCTAGGGTCATAACCCAATACCCGATTACGCATCAAGCTAGCCAGTCGACCGTCACCTTTGTTGGATAACCCATTTAAGCTAATTTCTGCCATGATGGCGTGGTCAGCACTGTCTTTATCACTTAATTCATCATAATAACGGCGAGCATAAATCGATAAGCCATAACAACAGCTATCATAAGTAAAGCCCGCTAACACATCACTAAAACGACTTTTCTCATTGTCGTATTGGACAGCCCCTAAAAACTGCCAATTATCATTAATAGGCAAAACAGCAGAGCCTGTGAAAGCAGAGAGGGCTTTTTGTCCAAATATACTCTCATTGCGTTTGATATACCCTAAGTTATAAAGGCTATTGTAAGTTGGCGCATAACGAAATTGGGTGTTGATATAGTTTAAATCAGCGTTGTCATCAACCGAGCCATCTAAATCCACCCAAAAATCTTGACGCGGTTGGGTGCTTACCTGAAAAACGGTACCGGTATTGTCAATTTTTAACCCATCATCGGTATTGTCAAGATGTACCCGAATATCACTCAAATAAATTTGTTTACCCACGCTAGCATCCAAGCGAGTCAAACCATTGCCATCAATATAGCGATAATTTAATGATGGGGTTAGATGATTGTTGTCGGGCAGGCGATCATATCCCAAAAACCATGAATCTTCATACAATTGCGAAAAATTGAGCGATGCCAAACGGGTATTAAAGTTGGGTACGTCAGTCTGGTCTTTATAGGGCGAGTACACATATTTTAGGCGCGGGCTTAATAACTGATAGCCGCCTAAGGAGTCATCAAATTTACCAAACGGAGTGCCTGCTTTAAAAAAATTTAAGCCACTGTCAATACTAAACTGCGGTACAAAAATAGATTGGCTTTTGCTATTTTTATCCAGTCCATTGGCGTCGGCTGATTCTTGGTCAAATTGGGTATAAAGGTGCTGTAAACTTACTGACGGGGTCACATATCCCCAAGTCCGCATCATTGGGTAGGCGGCAGTGAGTTTGTTATACAGTCTGCCACCACTTTGCTCAGGCGCAGAGCCATCATCGATTGGGCGTTTAAAATAGGCAAAATCGCTGATACCCGTCAAATCAAATTGGGTCACCCAAGGCACACGATATTTGACCGATAACTGCGGCAGACGGTCATACGGTTTGTCTTTGTCCAAGATTTTTTCTGAATTGGTTAAATTACGATCCAGTGTTTGAAAGGTTTCAATCTTGGCAAGCGCAGTCAAATAGTCATTGTAATAATTGGCTTGAATGCGCCTCGGTAAATTTAATTGAACGGTTTCGTCACCCAAGGTCTCAAAATCGTTTAAGAATTTAGGATCTGAGACATACTGGTATAGCGCATCAATGGACAGGTTAGGGATATCTTTTGACTGCCAATGATGATTATAATAAAAGCGCTTACGGTCTTCATCATTATATTGTTTGTCGTTTGGCAGATAAGAACCTGTCAAGCTACCATAACCAAATTTTTCTGTCAGATAGCGGAACTCACCTGTCAACATCGGATTGCGGTCAGTAAAAATGGTTGGCGTGACAGTGGCATCGTAATTTGGCGCTAGATTAAAGTAATAAGGTAACTGTACATTAAAACTCCCTTCTGTACTAAAGCCGCCGCGTGGTAACAAAAAACCACTGGTGCGGCGATCGTCAATCGGAAAGTTGAAATACGGTAGGTACAATACCGGGGTGTTTTTGACTTTTAACGTGGCATTATAGGCCTCACCGCGACCCGTGTCGGTATTGATATCGATGTTTTTGGCATTGATTTGCCAAGTCGGATTGTCAGGCGCGCAGGTAGTAAACATGACATCGTCAATTTCAACGCGGCTTTCATCGACTTTATTAAGCCGTTTGGCATAACCATACGCTTGTAGGGGCACGCTGGCAAACGCCACATCTTTGGCGGTTGCTTTGCTGCTATCCGTTTGGTACGCCAGTTCGTCGGCAACGGTAATCAGCCCCCCTTTTGGGCTATCTTTAAGGCTTACACGTGGGTTACCGTCTGTCGATTGGATGCTTTGCGCGGCATCGACCAACAAAACATTACCTTGAGCGGCCGCAATGCCATCTTGCACGTTAACGACCACTTTATCGGCAGAGATTTGCTGACGACCTTGGTTGATTTGCACATCGCCTGACAATTCAGCGTAATTTTCATTGTCATAATACCCATAGTCAGACGACGCATAAATTGGGAAGCTGCTATTGGGCTTATCGGTAGCGGCTGCCGCTAATGCCTGTTGTTGATAAATGGTCGAGGTGGGATATACCCAGTTGCCATGACACATGGCGTCTTTTTTTCGGCTACCTGTTTTTGATTGAGCACCTGACTGTTGACTATCAGGCGCGAGCGGGTTCAGTAAATTTGGATTAGCAACCGTGGCGTTAGTATCGTCCGTGGTTTGCGGGGTTTTGGGTTGATAAAAGGTTTTGAGCTTATCTAGACTGGCTTGCTGCTGTTGATTTGGGGTAAAGTTGAGTCGAGTACGCGCAGAGTTTGGTTTGATGTCAGGCGCGCTAATCGGTGTGATACCTTGATTGGTGGTTACATCGACAGTAGTAACGCTGTCTGCTGTGGTGGCGATACTACTATCGGTATCGGGCTTTGCAGCTGAGGTATCAAGGTTTTGTTTTTCAATACTTTGTGATTCAGTGCTTTGTGTCTCAATATTCTGTGACTCAATGTTTTTAGCTGCTGTGCTTTGTGCTGTCGTTGCATCATTCGATTCAGTCACGGCTGCTGTCGGCAACACCGCAAGCGCTGAGGTTGAATACAAAGTAGTAAACATTGCCCCAAGCGTCATCGCTAAAACGTTGGTGTGTCGATAAATTTGGTGTAATGATTGATGCAGGCGTGTGGGCTGGGTTGGCAAAGACGAATGTGAAGTTAAACGATTAGAAGTTGACGAAATAGGCGACAATTTCACAGATTTTTTCATTAGACATTTACCAAAGACGCAATATAAAAACCTTCACATCATATCACTAGCGTCATCAATATACTATTGCAAAAGATGTTTAAAATTGCAAACATGATAGACGCCACTTGAGAGATACGCAGATTTTCGGTAGCATAACTTATTTTTATTGAGTAAGCCCACCTTATGAACCATCCCGCCGCACAACTTGCCAACCAAGACCCTTCCGATAGCACAGCTTCGCCATCAGATGACCAGCCATGTCAACCACACTCATATGAACAACAGCCACTTGAACAACAGTCACGGGAACAACAGCTGCACACTTGGTTAACCCAAGTTTTTCCAAATCAATCATTGCAGCATGAAAAAATACCTGGTGATGCCAGCTTTCGCAGCTATCATCGCTTAACCGTCGACAATCAACACTATATCGTGATGGATGCGCCGCCAGAAAAAGAATCGGTAAAAGAATTTATCGCCGTGGACAACTTAATGGCAGGTCATGTGCATGTGCCAAAAATGATTGCCACGGATGAACAGCAAGGTTTTATCGTCCTTGAGGATTTGGGAAATACGGATTTTGCCGATGTCATTGCCAAGGATTTAACGGATGCAGGCGAGCTGGCAAAAACTGCGCGCTATTATCAGCAGGCAATGCAGGAAATTTTGGCGATTCAAAAAATTGACATCAATGACGCCAAAGCCGTTATCCCAAGTTACGACGATGCCTTGCTGCGCCGAGAAATGGGCTTGTTTAGCGAGTGGTTTTTACGCTATATCGGCGTGACGATGACCCCAGACTTAGAGACGCTGTGGCAAGATTTGCAGTCTGATATTATCCAGCAAGTCATCGCGCAGCCTCAAGTGGTGGTGCACCGTGATTTTCACAGCCGTAATTTGATGGTATTAAATCACAGCGATGAGTTGGGCGTGATTGATTTTCAAGATGCTGTCATCGGAGCCTATACCTATGATTTGGCGTCTTTATTGCGAGATGCCTATATCAATTATGATGAAACATGGGTCAACACGCATCTGGCTCATTATTATCAATTGGCGCAAATTGACAAAAGCTTGGCAGAGTTTACTGTGGATTTTAATATCATGAGTATGCAGCGTCATCTCAAGGTATTGGGAATCTTTGTACGCTTGTTTGAGCGAGATGGCAAAGACCGTTATTTGGTCAACCTGCCCAAAGTTTTCAATAATTTATTAACTTGTCTAAAAGCTATCAGCCAAAGGGATGAGCATCATACTTTTGATAAATTTGCTGATTGGATGACAGCCGTTGTTGAACCTGCTTTTCATCAAAAAATCCAAGGATAAAACCCCATGACAACCACCATCACCCAAGCCATGATTTTATCCGCGGGTAAAGGCACTCGGCTGCGCCCTTTAACTTTGACCACGCCAAAGCCACTTGTCGAAGTCGGCGGGCAACCGCTTATCGTGTGGCATATCAAAGCACTCAAACAAGCCGGTATCACTGATATCACCATCAATGTGTCATGGCTTGCGGATAAACTGCTAAATGCAATCGGGGATGGCAGTCAATACGGTGTCACCATTCATTGGTCGATTGAGCCAGAAGAACCGCTTGAGACAGCAGGCGGTATCAAGATGGCTTTGGCTACTGGTAAATTAAAAGACCAGCCATTTATTTTGGTCAATGGGGATGTGTGGACGCCTTTTAATTTTGCTCAACTAAGCCAGCTTCAGTTAAACGATTCGCAGGCTTATTTGCTACTCACCGACCAAGCTACGCACAACCCAACGGGTGATTTTGCCTTAGAAAATGGCAAGGTCAAGGCAGATGGCACACCAAAATATACTTTTGCAGGGATTAGCGTGATGTCACCAAGATTATTGGATACGGTCAAGGCAGGTGAGACTGCGCCGCTTGCGCCACTACTCAAACAAGCCATGCAAGCAGGTTTGGTAATTGGCGATTTGCTGAGCGATGCGTGGGTCGATGTGGGCACGCTTGAGCGTTTAGAAAATTTGAACCAAAAATTGTCGGCTAACAAGTAATTTGACAGAAAATTTCATCTTTTGCCATTTTGCTTTTATTTGAAAGCCGAGCAAACTAAACGGTTAAAGCTAAAAAAATGACCCAAAACTGTGATAAAATTTGTCACAGTTTTATTTTTAGCATGTTACATACGACAAAATTTAATTCTGCAATTAATTCTGTAACTAATTCTGTAATATAGGAAAGCCAATGACAACCCCAATTTCTGAACGTCGTCTTGCCAACGCCATCCGTACCCTAGCTTTTGAAGCGGTGCAAAAAGCCAATTCTGGACATCCAGGCGCGCCGATGGGCATGGCAGATATCGCTGAAGTGTTATGGCGTAAGTTTTTAAAGCACAATCCAACCGACCCAAATTGGCTAAATCGCGACCGTTTTGTGCTTTCAAATGGTCATGGCTCAATGCTTCAGTATGCTTTGCTGCACTTGACAGGATATGACGTTAGCATTGAGGATATCAAAAATTTCCGCCAATTGCACTCTAAAACCCCCGGTCACCCTGAATATGGCTACACCGCAGGTGTGGAAACTACCACAGGTCCCTTGGGTCAAGGGATTGCCAACGCTGTAGGTTTTGCGATTGCAGAAAAAACCCTAGCCGCGCAATTTAACCGAGACGGTCACCAAGTCATCGACCACCAAACCTATTGCTTTTTAGGTGATGGCTGTTTGATGGAAGGTATTAGCCATGAAGTTTGCTCATTAGCCGGTACGCTGCAACTGGGAAAATTGGTTGTATACTATGATGACAATGGTATTTCGATTGATGGTGACGTCGAAGGCTGGTTCTCAGATGACACCCAAAAACGTTTTGAAGCCTATGGCTGGCAAGTGCAAAAAGTTGATGGTCACGATACCGATGCCATCACCCAAGCGACCCAAAATGCGATAGCTGAAAAAAATAAACCATCACTCATTATCTGTAAAACCGTGATTGGCGCAGGTTCACCCAACAAGCAAGGCTTGGAGGCCTCACATGGCGCACCCCTTGGCGCGGATGAAATCTTGCTTACCCGTCAAGCACTCAAGTGGGATCACGAAGCCTTTGAACTTCCAGACGATATTTATGAAGGGTGGGACTGTACAGTTAAAGGTCAAGCACTACAACAATCATGGGAAAGTGAATTCGATGCTTATAAAGACGCTTACCCAGAGCTTGCCAGTGAATTGCTTCGCCGTGTGAATGGTGACTTGCCAGCAAATTTTGAGACACAAGCCCAGGAATTTATCAAGGCGTGTCAAAATAACCCAGAAAACATTGCAACGCGTAAAGCCAGCCAAAATTCAATCAATGCCTTACAGCCATTATTGCCAGAGCTGCTGGGCGGTTCTGCTGATTTGGCAGGGTCAAATCTGACTTGGTTTAAAAATGCCAAGGCGCTCGAAGATGATGCGGCAGGTAACTATATTCACTACGGTGTGCGTGAATTTGGTATGACGGCAATTGCCAATGGTATTGCCTTATATGGCGGCTTTATTCCGTATGTGGCGACGTTCTTGATGTTTATGGAATATGCGCGCAATGCGGTGCGTATGTCAGCTTTGATGAAACAACGCGTCATTAATGTCTATACGCACGACTCAATCGGTCTGGGTGAAGATGGACCCACTCACCAACCTGTCGAGCAGCTTGCTAGCCTGCGTGCTACCCCAAATCTACATACTTGGCGACCCTGTGATACGGTCGAGTCAGCCGTGGCATGGGTAGAAGCCTTGAAAGCAAAATCAACCCCATCCGCGCTGATTTTTAGCCGTCAAAACCTACCGCACCAAGCGCGAGATATCGAACAAGTAGCCAATATTGCCAAAGGTGGCTATATACTAGCCAAAGAACAAGGCGAGCTACGTGCCATCATCATCGCCACAGGTTCAGAGATTGAGCTTGCCATGAATGCTTACACTGAGTTGACTGCCGAAGGTTTGGGCGTGCGCGTCGTATCAATGCCCTGTGCTGAAGTGTTTGCCAAACAAGAAATCAACTACCGTGACAGCGTGTTACCACCCCAAGTGCGTGCGCGTGTGGCGGTTGAAGCCAGCCATATCGATTATTGGTACAAGTTTGTAGGGCTTGATGGTAAAGTCGTGGGTATGACCACCTTTGGTGAGTCTGCCCCTGCTAAAGACTTGTTCCCATACTTTAACATCACCACTGATGCGGTCATTCAAGCCGTGAAAGCGGTTGTTTAAGCAATATCATGGATAGTATATATGCTAAAAGAACAACTTGGGTGGATTTTCCACCCATTTTGGTGTTATATGCTTTAAATACATTGAAAAACCTCGATGAAGACCTGTATATACAAGCTAAATCGGGTAATGAATTATCCGCTATTAAACTTTTAACTCAATTGATGACACAAAAGGATATAGCAAGTATCAAGCATTGCTTACAAGGAAAATCTCCTATTATCGCTCCTGTATTAGCGATAGAATTTTTGGGAAATAATAGACTTCCAATGGTATTTGGTCAAATTCTTGCCAATGAGTTAAATCTGCCCATCACCTTTGACATCGTACAAGCTGTAAAAGCGAACCATACTAAGGCTAGTGCTTATGAGCGAATCGTCAGACAAGCTATTTTTACTGGCGAAGTTGAACGTGGTCGAGAATACTTAATCGTTGATGATACAGTGGCGATGGGTGGTACATTAGCAGGACTTAAAGGCTATATAGAAACAATGGGCGGTAAGGTAATTCAAGCAGTTGTATTAACTGGCTATCAATTACCTTTTTTTGATATTGTTCCAACCCAAAAAATGATACAATTAATTCAGCTTAAACATCCTGATTTAGCTCAATGGTGGCAAAATGAATTTCACTTTCCTCTCGAATACCTCACAAGCGGTGAACTCGGGCATTTCAAAAAACCAAAATCACTTGACGAAATCAGAAATAGACTCATTGAAGCAGGACTTTAAAAGAGCCTCTATTAATAGTCAAAAAATTTTAAAGATGACTAAAGTGGTAATAAGATAATCGAGGTTTCATCAATAAGACAAATTTCAGCAAGTACCTGATTATCTCTAATCCGCCAATCGCCGAGCACTAACCGTTGTTTATCGCCAATTTGATGAACAGCAGGGCGGTGAGTATGCCCATGAATCAGTATATCGGCTTTTTGCAAGGCTTGTTTGACGGCTTGTTCATTGACATCCATGATTTGCAAGGATTTTTTGGCATTATCAGTTTTGCTTTTTTGGCGTAAATCTTGCGCGATTTGTTGGCGTTTTTTGATGGGTAGCGCGAGCAAAATTTTTTTAGTGATAGGATGTTGGATGATTTTGCGAAAGCGTTGGTAACCTTTATCATCGGTGCACAGCGCATCGCCATGTTCTAGGCGGATTTTTTTGCCATTTAACGTCAAATAAAACGGCTCAAAAATCAATTGCCCGCCAAACTTGTCGCAAAATTGCTGCCCAAGCAGAAAATCCCGATTACCATGCATGACAAAAATTTGGCAGTTTTTATCGGATAATGTTTTGAGCTTTGCTATAATCGGTTGCAGCGCATCTATTAGGGTATCTGTATCGGCAACATCATCTCCTAACCAAGCTTCAAACCAATCACCGAGAATAAAAAACTGTTTTAGATTGGGCAATAAAGCCAATTTATCTAAAAAATCTAAAAAAGCCTGCCCTAAAGGATTAGTGGCAGGCTCATTCATGCTCAAATGTAAGTCACTGATAATAACCTGCGTAATGGCGGAGGGATTATCGGTGACCAAATCTGCAAAACTTTGCATACAAAAAAATTATTTCTCAATTACTTTTGCATGGGTAATCACCACAGGCGTGGTTGGCACATCAGCGTGGAAACCGTATTTACCAGTTGGTACACCTTTGATTTTATTGACAATGTCCATGCCTTCAGTCACTTTACCAAATACCGCATAACCCCAGCCTTGTGGGTTTTTGCCAGAAAAGTTTAGGAAGCTATTGTCTTTTACATTGATAAAAAATTGCGCAGTCGCTGAATGTGGGTCAGAAGTACGTGCCATTGCAATCGTGCCGACTTCATTTTTTAAGCCATTATCTGCTTCATTTTGGATTGGGGCATTGGTAGATTTTTCTGTCATGTTGGCGTCCATACCGCCACCTTGAATCATAAAACCGTCAATGACGCGGTGAAAAATCGTGCCATCATAATGGCCTGATTTGACGTATTCTAAGAAGTTTGCCACGGTATTGGGGGCTTTTTCTTGATTGAGTTCGATAACGATGTTACCCATGGTGGTTTCTAATTCTACATATGGCATATCCATTGTGTGCTCCTAATGGTTTTTATGGTTAAAAAAACGTATCTTGCAATTGTTGTGGCTATCCTAGCGATTTTCAATCAAAAAGTCAGTATTTAGTTTGCAAAGTTGGCAAAATTAAATGTTTCAATTAAATTCATTTAAGTTTTTTCGATGTCAAAAAACTGCTAGAATGGCAGATTAGTTCACCATTTTTGTAATAGGTAAGGGGCAACCAAATGACGGCGACGACCGACAAAAATACAAAAACCAACGATACAGCAGCCAATAGTGAAAAAAATGACTTTATCCGTGCGATTGTACGCGATGACCTTGCTTCGCAAAAATATAGCCAGATTGTGACCCGTTTTCCACCTGAGCCCAATGGCTATTTACATTTGGGTCATGTCAAATCTATTTGTCTCAACTTTGGGCTTGCTAAAGAGTTTGCAGGGCTGTGTAACCTACGGTTTGACGACACCAATCCTGATGCGGAAGATCAGGAGTTTGTCGATAATATCAAAGATGATGTCAAATGGCTTGGTTTTGACTGGACAGGCGAGGCGCGCTATGCGTCCAGTTATTTTGGTCAGTTATATGATTGGGCGGTGAAATTAATCAAACAAGGCGATGCCTATGTTGATTTGCAAAGTCCTGAGGATATTCGTGAAAACCGCGGCAATTTTGGTCAAGCAGGCAAAAACTCACCTTACCGTGATGCCAGTGTTGAAGAGAATTTGCAACGGTTTGACGATATGAAATCAGGCAAATATGGCAATGGTGAAGCGGTGCTTCGTGCCAAAATCGACATGGCAAGCCCCAATATGAATATGCGCGATCCGATTTTGTACCGTGTCATGCACCAAGCGCATCACCAAACAGGCGATGATTGGTGTATTTATCCCATGTACGATTATGCTCACCCGTTGTCAGATGCAATCGAAGGTATTACGCATTCGATTTGTACCCTAGAATTTGAAGACCACCGTCCGTTTTATGATTGGGTGGTAGATAAAGTGGGCTTTGACAAAGAACCACACCAATATGAATTTGCACGCCTAAACGTGAACCATATTTTGACCAGTAAACGCAAACTCAAAAAACTGGTTGAAGATGACTTGGTGAGCGGTTGGGACGATCCGCGTATGCCGACGATTGCCGGTATGCGCCGCCGTGGTTATACCCCTGAAGGCTTACGGGATTTTTGTGACCGTGTAGGCGTCAGCAAGTCAGACGGTGTGGTCGATTTTGGCTTACTCGAGTTTAGTATCCGTAACTCATTAGAGCATGTGAATCGTTCCATGGCGGTGCTAAGCCCACTAAAAGTGACCATTACCAATTTTGATGAAGCGGTTGCCAATGTTGAAGCACTTAAAAAAGACAGTGTAAAAACTAAACTCGACAATGGGGTTTTATGGTTGACCCAGCCTAAAAATAGCCATGATGACAGCCAAGGTATGCGTGACATTCCTTTTACCAAAGAAATTTATATTGATAAAGGGGATTTTGAAATCACGCCGCCTGAAGGCTATAAACGTTTGTCACCGCAAAACCCAGAAATTCGCTTACGCAATAGCTATGTGTTAAAGATTGAGGATCACATCACCGATGACAAAGGTGAAGTAGTGGGGTTAACAGCGACTATTGACCCAAAAACGTTGGGCAACAATCCAGAAGGTCGTAAGGTTAAAGGTGTGATACATTGGGTGTCGGCAAGCTTGGGCAAACCTGCCAAAGTCCGTCTGTATGAGCAGCTGTTTAACCAAGAAGACCCCGCCAAAATTGACATCAATAATTTAGCCGCAGAGATTAATCCCAATTCACTACGTGAAGTAGATGCCATTGTCGAGCCTTCTTTATCACAAGTCAATGCAGGCGAGCGTTTTCAATTTGAACGCGAAGGGTTTTTTGTGGCAGATAGTAAAGATTATTCACCAGAGCATTTGGTGTTTAACCGTATTGTGACCTTAAAAGACAGTTTCAAACCATAAATCATCGTTAAATTATAAATTAGCTGGCATAGTAATATGTCAGCTTTTTTATTAAAAGATATCTTAACCTATTGTTACTTATGGTTTTATTATTGTATTAGCTAAACGCTTTTTTTACTTTTTTACATGCGTAACATTTGTACTGTGCTAAACTACTCATCGTAAATTTAAATCAGTCTTGCGTAATCAATCCGTTATTCTTGTTAGATTTTGTAACTTTTAACAGCTTGATTTTAATGGCTATTAGGCTTAAGGTATGGTTGTTCATCTGTTCTTCGTAAATATATTGGTAGTTTTGGTAACTGTATGCTTTATCCAACAGCAAGTTAACCATGATTTGATTGAGAGTGTTGAAATGAAAACATTGTTAAAGAAAACGTTGTTAGGTGCTGTCATTGCACTGGTTGGCGTACAAAGTAATGCTGAATTAAATATGCAGACAGGTAGCCAAGCTAAAGTTAGTTGGGGTGGGCAGGGTAGTTTAGACAAAGCCCGTGCCATCATGTATAACAGCACGCCACAGACGACAAGTTTTAATAGCGGTAATTATAATAGCTATAACAATGCATACAGTGAGGATGATAGCTATAATCCTGCATGGTCTCAAGATAGCACGCGGGCTTCGGGCAGCTATTTTGCCAATTCTAAAGGTGCTTTGGTAGTGGATGCGTTAACGGGCAATACCATTTATGAAAAAAATGCTGATATCGCCCGTCCGATTGCGTCAATCAGTAAATTGATGACGGCTGTGGTGGTGGCGGAATCAGGCGCTAACATGGGCGAAACATTGACGATTAGTCCATTAGATTTCAAAACCCCAAAACAATCGGGCAGTGACCGTCTAAAAGTTGGCGATCAGCTTAATCGTGCTGAAATGCTACTGATGATGATGATGAAATCAGAAAATCCCGCGGCTAAAGCATTAGCACGTACTGACCCTATGGGCTATGACAATTTTATCAGCCGTATGAACCAAAAAGCGCGTGAACTGGGGATGACGCAAACCCGTTATTATGATCCATCGGGTTTGGATTCTCGTAATGTGGCGTCACCGCGTGATTTGGCAATTTTGGCGCGCTATGCTTATAAGCATAATTTAATTAGCCAGTTTAGTACCACACCTAGCCGCCAATTTGGGGTAAATAATATCAATTCAGGTTATCGCACGGTTGCGGCGCGCAGTACCAATTACATGGTGCGTGATGGTCTATACAATATTGGCCTATCAAAAACAGGGTATATTCGTGAAGCGGGTAACTGTGTTTTATTTGAAACCAATGTCGGTAATCGTCCAGCCATCGTAGTGTTATTGGGCGCCAATGACTCAAAAACCCGCTGGAACGATGCAGAAAATATTATTGCTAATTTAAGCATGCGCCGATTCACCTAATCAATTCGCAATTAATTGACTGATTTTTTGAAAAAAAAGCAAGGATAACTTTCCTTGCTTTTTTATGGGTGAAAGACTACCAAAATCAGCTATTTGGTATGTTTTGTAAGCTATTTAGCGTGTTTCATACAGGTGGTCGCAAAGGGTACTGCTTCTAGACGCTCAGGTTCGATTTCTTCACCACTCACAGCGCAAATACCGTAAGTTCCATTTTCGATACGAAGTAAGGCATTATTCACCAATTCAAGGTTTTGCTGGGCTTCGACTAGCAAGTTTTTACGTACATCGTTTTGCTCATTAATCACCGCTTGGTCATCCCAATCTTGGGTCATATCCGTATCAGGATTTTGCATATCATGTTGGATTTTATACACGCGAGTTTGGTATTCTTGTTTTAGGTCAAGTAATCGTTGTTTTGCTTTGTCAAGGTCAACCATACGGCCTCCAATTTTATAATAAAATATTGAACGCAGTGCTGCGTTCATGTTGTTGTTTTTATAAGCTTATCATCAACACCCTTCTTAATAAAGTAGTAATATAGTAGTAATACCGTGTTATCACCGCGCGTGGCGTTAGTTGATAGCATCAATAATGTTAAAAATACTCAAAATATGCTAATCTACGCTTATTTTTTTATTCAATTTTTGTTGTCATGTGACGACGTTTTATCAACCCCTACGGGTCACCATCCTGTTGTTAACTTAGAGGTTAATCCATGCAATTTGCTCGTTTAAACGATATTGATGTTTCTGGCAAAACAGTTTTGATTCGCGAAGATTTAAATGTACCGTTAAAAGATGGCAAAATTGCCAATGATGCCCGCTTAAAAGCAAGCTTGCCTACTATTCAGTTGGCTTTAGATAAAGGCGCAGCGGTTATCGTGTGTTCACATCTAGGTCGCCCAGCCCCCTCAAACCCTGAAGCCAAATATTCGTTGCAGCCAGTCGCAGATTATTTGGGCGATGCTCTGGGCAAGCCTGTCAAATTAGTGACCGATTATGTCCAAAATAATGTGACAGTAGCCCCAGGAGAAGTTGTGCTACTGGAAAACGTACGTTTTAATGCGGGTGAAAAGAAAAACGATGCTGCTTTATCTGAACGCTATGCCGCTTTATGTGATGTATTTGTGATGGATGCTTTTGGTACTGCTCACCGTGCTGAAGCGTCGACAGAAGGCGTTATCGCCAAAGCAAAGATTGCTTGTGCAGGACCGTTGTTAGCGGCAGAACTTGATGCATTAGCCAAAGCTTTAGATAACCCGGCCAAGCCCATGCTTGCGATTGTTGGTGGCTCGAAAGTTTCTACCAAATTGGATGTGCTTAAATCATTGGCAAAAATCTGTGACCAAATCATTGTGGGCGGTGGGATTGCCAATACATTCTTGGCAGCCAAAGGTGCCAATGTCGGTGCATCGCTATATGAAGCGGACATGGTGGAAACGGCCAAAAGCATTATGCAAGAAACCAATGTATTATTACCTGACGAAGTGGTCGTCGCCAAAAAATCACAAATTGATTTTGATGATTTTTTGGGCTCGCTAGAATCTGCCGATGCCGTAACCAAATCTGTCAATACCATTGCAGATGATGAAATGATTCTAGACATTAGTGCAAGCAGTGCGGCAAAACTTGCCGATGCGATTAAAAATGCCAAAACCATCTTATGGAATGGACCTGTCGGCGTATTTGAAGTCGATAAATTTGGCGAAGGTACCAAAATCGTTAGTGAAGCAGTCGCAGCAAGTGCAGGCTTTAGCATTGCAGGCGGTGGTGATACGCTCGCTGCGATTGATAAATACAAGGTCGCCGATAAAGTAAGCTACACATCAACAGGGGGTGGGGCGTTCTTAGAATTTGTGGAAGGTAAAACCCTACCTGCCGTGCACGCACTGAGCCAACGTGCCTAAATGCTAACAATCATTATCATTAATTCAGCGATTTAAATTTATCATCGCTGAATTAATGTAATGTTAAGTTAATATTTGTATGGTAAACATTGTAATTAATTGCACCAAAAATATATTGTCGATAAGATATTATATAAGTATGTATACCCATATGTTTGGCGTTTAAGGAATTAATATGTTAAAACGTAATTTAGTATTGGCAACTTTATTAGCCACTTTATCAATCACGGCATGTAGTAAAAAAACGGAAGAAGCTGCAGCTAACGGTCAACCTGAAGCCGCAGCAAGCGCAGCGGGTCAAGACATTAAAGACGCGACTGCAAGTGCCGCCAGTGCAACAGCAAATGCAGGTGACGCAGTTGCCAGTGCTGCTACCACGGGTGCCGCGGTTGCCCAAGGCGCAGCAATCAACGCGACTGAAGCTGTTGCCAATGGCGCCGCGCAAGCCACCGAAAACGTAGCCTCTGCTGTAGCGACTGGTGCAGCCAATGTAGCCCAAGGTGCAGAAGCGGTTAAAAACGATGCAGCAAATAGCAATACTGATATTCAAACAACCGTGCCAGAAAAACAAAAATACTAAATTTAGCATTCAGCCTAAAAAAGCCCCAAAATCATTTTGGGGCTTTTTATTTTATTGAGTTAACTATTTTTTCATAATATCAATCATTTCAAAGTTATTTTTTTGAATTTAAATTGTAGTGCACTTCTGTTATACTCAAGCCTTGTCCAACATGGCAAAACCCAATTTTTCTAAAATTTTCAATTGATTATTAACTTTACTAAGAGAAAGTAATATGGCTTTGATTTCTTTGCGTCAGCTTTTAGACCATGCAGCAGAAAACAACTATGGTGTTCCTGCATTTAACGTCAATAACTTAGAGCAAATGCGTGCCATTATGATGGCAGCCGATGAAACCAACTCACCTGTGATTGTGCAAGCATCGGCAGGCGCACGCAAATACGCAGGTGCCCCATTTTTACGCCATCTTATTTTGTCTGCCATTGAAGAGTGGCCACATATTCCAGTGGTTATGCACCAAGACCATGGTACCAGTCCAGAGGTTTGCCAGCGTTCAATCCAATTGGGTTTTTCATCGGTGATGATGGATGGCTCGTTAAAGAGTGATGGTAAAACCCCTGCAGACTATGATTATAATGTGGCAGTGACGCGTGAAGTGGTAAAACTCTCTCATGCTTGTGGTGTATCAGTAGAAGGTGAAATTGGCGTTTTGGGTAGCCTTGAAACAGGTATGGCTGGCGAAGAAGATGGCGTAGGGGCAGAAGGTAAACTTGACCATTCACAGCTGTTAACCAGTGCTGATGAAGCTGAGCAATTTGTTAACGATACCCATGTCGACGCACTAGCGATTGCAGTCGGCACTAGCCACGGGGCGTATAAATTTACCCGACCACCTACCGATGATATCTTATCGATTGCACGTATCAAAGAAATTCATGCCCGCATTCCTAATACTCACCTTGTGATGCACGGCTCTTCAAGTGTGCCACAAGAATGGCTCAAAGTGATTAACGAAAATGGCGGCAATATCGGTGAGACTTATGGTGTGCCAGTTGAGCAAATCGTAGAAGCCATCAAACATGGTGTACGTAAAGTCAATATCGACACCGATTTACGTTTAGCCTCAACCGGTGCGATTCGCAAATTCCTCGCTGAAAACCCAGCAGAATTTGACCCACGCAAATATTTTGCCAAGACTATCGATGCGATGAAAGCGGTTTGTATCGATCGCTATACCGCATTTGGTACGGCGGGTAATGCGGATAAAATTCGCCCAATTAGCCTAGAAAAAATGGTTAGTTTCTATAACTAAATACTAGAACTAAAGTTTTAGCAAATGACTAAAAAGCATGACATTCAAGTGGGTTGACTGAGGTTGCCCACTTTTTTATTGGATTAAATTATTTGTAGTGAGTCATCAATGATAGGATTAATTCAAGGGCAAGTGCATCATCTAATGGCACCTACGGTAGTGGTGATGACCACAGCGGGCGTTGGGTATGAAATTGAGATGCCGCTCAATGCATTTTGCCAAGTACAATTAAATCAGTCCGTCACCTTGTGGACGCATTTTTTGGTGCGCGAGGATGCTCAGTTGTTATTTGGGTTTTTAAGCCATAGCGATCGGGAAGTGTTTAGACTGTTGCTTAAAGTCAATGGGGTGGGGGCAAAGATGGCGTTGGCGATGATGTCAACCGTAACGGTGCAGGAGTTGCACCAGTTTGTGATGAACAATGATGAGCTGGCATTGACGCGTATTCCAGGGGTCGGTAAAAAAACCGCACAGCGACTGATTGTTGAATTAAAAGACAAAATCAAGCACTTAGGTGATACGTCAGGTTTTGCCCCTTCATTGCCATTAGAGACCGATAGTGGCAATGAAGGCATTATCATTGCTGAAGTCGAAGCGGGGTTGATTGCACTAGGTTATCGCGATAAAGAAGCGCAAGCTGCGATAAAACTGGCAAAATCTGCTATTGATTCACCGTTAACCATCCAAAATCTGCTTAAAGCGTCTCTTAAGAATTTGGCGATGAATTAAAATTGAATAAAAAAAGAGGCTCAAATGACCCTCTTTTTTTTACCATTAACCTTATTCTGTTTCGGTTTTTGACGTCTCTGGCTGGGATAATAAGTTTTTTTCTAGATAATGAATGTTTTGTGCTTGCTTACAAAATGCCTTATCTTGCAAAATCACATCGCGATGCAATGGCACATTGGTTTTGATACCCGTGATAATCAGCTCGTCAAGGGCATGGCGAAGCTTGGCAATCGCTTGTTCACGGGTTTGACCATGACAGATTAATTTGCCGATCAATGAGTCATAAAAGGTAGGGATGGCATAGCTTGGATAAAGGTGCGAGTCAAAACGTACACCGCTACCATTTGGCATAAAAAAGTGGGTCACCGTACCGGGTGAGGGCATGAAAGTCACAGGATCTTCGGCATTGATACGGCACTCGATGGCATGACCGCGAATTTCGATTTCGTTTTGACGATACGATAACCCATAGCCAGATGCGATTTTAAGCTGTTCAACCACTACATCAATGCCGGTAATCATCTCGGTGACTGGATGTTCAACCTGTACGCGGGTATTCATCTCAATAAAGAAAAATTGCTCATCTTCATATAAAAATTCAAACGTCCCTGCACCGCGATAGTTAATTTGCTCACAAGCACGGACGCAAGCTTGCAAAATGGGCTCTTTAATATCATCAGGAATCTCTGGGGCAGGGGCTTCTTCAAGCACTTTTTGGTGACGACGTTGCAGCGAGCAATCGCGATCAAATAAATGAATGGCATTGCCTTCGCCATCACCTAACACTTGCACTTCGACATGGCGTGGGTTTTTTAAAAAGCGCTCCATATAAACGCTATCATCCCCAAACCACAATTCGGCTTCTTGTTTGGCGGCTTGCACTTGAGACAATAACTGCTCAAGGCGTTCAACCACGCGCATACCACGACCACCACCACCCGCTGCCGCTTTGATTAACAGAGGAAAGCCAATGGCTTTAGCTTGTTCTTCAGCGTTAGCCAGAGTGACGCTACCCACTGAACCAGGGACAGTAGGCACACCGGCTTTTTTCATGGCGTTGATAGCGGATATTTTGTTACCCATTAAGCGAATGTGCTCAGGCGCAGGACCTACAAAGGTTAGCCCTGCCTCTTCCACGCGTTCGGCAAATTCGGCATTTTCAGATAAAAATCCATAACCTGGGTGAATGGCATCAGCGCCAGAGATTTCTGCGGCTGTTAAGATAGTATCGATATTGAGATAGCTTTGACTGGCATTGGGCTTGCCAATACAGATGGATTCGTCAACGAATCGAAGGTGCATCAAGTTGTCATCTGCAGTTGAGTAGACGCCCACCGTTTGAATGCCAAGCTGCTTACAAGCGCGAACAATGCGAAGTGCAATTTCACCACGATTGGCGATCAGTAATTTTTTTATCATTGCTATCCCTAATTTTTATCGATAATCAAACTTCAAATATACAAAAAAGTTAAAAATTAAGACTCGTAACGGACAATCGGTTGACCAAATTGCACCACATCGCCGTTTTGTACCAAGATTTCTGCAATGATACCGCTTTGGGTTGCTTCAAGCGGGTTCATGATTTTCATGGCTTCAATAATGCCTAAACTATCGCCTGCTTGTATCTGTTGACCCACCTTAATGAATGGCGCGTCATTAGGACTCGGTGCAACATAATACACCCCAACCATCGGTGATGTTTCTACCATGCCAGATTTTACAGGGGCAGCGTTAGCGGTTGTCGTGGTGGCTGTAGTTGCTGTGACGGGTTGAACATTCGCTTGGGGTAAATGGCGTGAGATAGAGACCTTTTTATCGCCATCTTGTACGGTTAATTCTGCTAATGTTCGCTCTTCCATTAAGTCAATAAGTTGTTTGATTTTACTTATATCCATATCCTAACTACCTTAAAATTATACGCTTCATAGACAACCAATTCATAGATTGCCGTATTGTAACAAGATTTTTCTAAAATAAATAGATATAGCAGGGTATATTTGTGTACGTTTGTACACTTAAAATTTGCTGCTATGTTGCTACTGATTTTAGGCTAAATTATGTTGTTACTGATATTTTTGAACCAGATAATTAAACGCTGCAGTATAACCAAAAGCGCCCATACCACAGATGACCGCTTCGGCTTTGTCGCTAAAATAAGAATGCTGTCGAAATGGCTCACGGGTGTGAATATTGGAAAGATGAACTTCTATAAAAGGTTTATTTACGGCGAGTAGGGCATCGCGAATTGCTACCGATGTGTGAGTAAAGGCAGCGGGATTGATGATAATCGCGTCAATCTGCTCGTCAGGATTTGTGGTCAACAAACCGTGATGATGGATTTTATCAATCAGGGCAGATTCTTGATTTGTTTGAAAACAGGTGAGTTTGACTTGATACTGGCTGGCTAATTGTCTTATATCATCTTCAATATGTTGTAGGGTTTGAAATCCGTAGATTTCTGGTTCTCGCTTGCCAAGCAAATTAAGATTGGGACCATTTAATACTAACACATGGGTTAGTTGGATCTTTGTTGCTATTGCTGTCGTTGTCATGATGATGCTTCCTTTATCGTGGCTGATTTAAAATTTCCTCAAGTTTTTGCAACCTTAACTGGTCAATGGCTTCACCGATCTGTTTGCCGGTCAGCTCGCTTGCCACATCTTTGGCAGAAATTTGCGTTAACTGCGTTTTGATAGTGGCTAACAGCGCGGTTTGTTTGACCTGTTGATAAAGATGAACGACTTGTAAGGCTTGCTCTAAAAGAGAGGTGTCTTTAAGGCTATTACTTAATCTTAACAGTTCAAACAATCGGTCTGCAGTTAAGTGATTAAAATTTTTTAATTCATCAAAATGCTCAACAATGAATAACCCCAATCGCTCAGCGTTTTTTGGCACCTTTAAACCTTGGCAAAATTCTAAATACTCGGTGGTTGGGTTATTGTGGTGCTGGTGAGACTTAAAGCAGGTGGCTATAAGGGCGAACTTCATGACGTTGTGCGCTTGTTGCTCTCCCGCCATCCGCAGCGCAGATAGCATCAATTGCCATTGGCTAGGATTATCAATCGATGCTTGATAGAGTTTTGGCATAATAACATCGAGGACATTGAGCTGATAAAGCGTGTCAAAATAAATATCCGACCAAGCTTGCGTTAACGCTTTTGACGTCTCTGACCATACCCGCTCAGCGACAAGATGACTCAGCTCACCTGCGGCTTTCATTTGGCTGGTAAGTTTAGCGGTGGGCTCATCGACCGTAAATCCGAGCGGCGCATAACGACTGGCAAAACGGGCAAGGCGCAATACGCGTACCGGATCTTCTGTAAAAGCGGCGG
The DNA here is from genome assembly GCF_032017425.1 of Moraxella sp. CTOTU47618. Taxonomy (NCBI): domain Bacteria; kingdom Pseudomonadati; phylum Pseudomonadota; class Gammaproteobacteria; order Moraxellales; family Moraxellaceae; genus Moraxella; species Moraxella sp. CTOTU47618. The sequence goes on from NZ_DALZPW010000001.1 coordinate 320,693, forward strand.
ACACATGGCGTAATTTTTTTTGCTGAATATCTGCTAAGCCACCATACGGGTCGATGATATCGCGGGTATCAAATTTGCCCTGTTTAAAACTGCAGTCAAACAAGCCGTTGACTTCTATAGCCATGGCATTGATGGTGAGATCGCGCCTGGCTAAATCTTCTTCTAAGGTGACAGCGGCGTCAGCGTGTACCTTAAAACCAAGATAGCCGTTACCGCTTTTGCGTTCCGTGCGAGCCAGTGCATATTCGTCATGGGTCTTTGGGTGTAAAAAAACCGGAAAATCAGCCCCTACCTGCGAAAATCCCAGCTCCAGCATCTGCTCAGGCGTTGCGCCGACCACCACATAATCGTGTTCAGTGACCTCGCGCGCCAATACATAATCGCGTACCGCACCACCGACCAAATAAACTTGCATGACCACCCCGATGTTTTAACTAAATTAAACCCATAAAAAAACCAGTTTAGAGCACTAAACTGGTTTTATCAATCAACACAAAATTATTTTGCCAACTCTTGCGCTTGCGTTACTGCTACGGCAGTCATGTTGACGATACGACGTGCTGTCGCAGAAGATGTCAAGATATGCACAGGTCGTTGCGCTCCCAATAACAATGGACCGACGGTGACACTATTGGTCGCGGTTTTTAGCAAGTTAAATGCGATGTTAGCCGCATCTAAGTCTGGCATGATGAGTAGGTTGGCTGAACCTGTCAATTTGCTAAATGGGAATGAGGCATGGCGGATACGGTCATCAAGCGCGGTATCACCATGCATTTCGCCGTCAAACTCAAAATCAACATTCATATCGGTCAATAAATCATAAACTTGACGCATTTTTTTGGCACTTTCAAAGTCAGATGAACCAAAGTTTGAATGTGATAGCAATGCCACACGCGGTTCAAGACCAAAGCGGCGGACTTCTTGCGCTGCTAATACCGTCATTTCTGCTAGTTGTTCAGCAGTTGGATCTTCATGCACGTAAGTGTCAGCAATGAACAAGTTACGACCTTGAATCAATAAGGCATTTAACGCATAAAAATCTTTAGCATCTGCTTGTTTTTTGATCACGTTTTGCACGTAGTTTAAGTGCAAGTGATATGAACCAAATGTACCACAAATCATACCGTCAGCATCACCACGTTCAACCATTAGCGCGCCAATCAACGAAGTTTTACGGCGCACATCACGACGCGCCAACTCAACCGTCACACCATTGCGTTTGTTCATCTCATAGTAAAACTGCCAGTAGTCTTTGTAACGTGGGTCGCTTTCGATGTTAACTAGTTCATAATTTTCACCTGCCACCATACGTAAGCCCAACCGCTGGATTTGGTTGGCAATAATGGTTGGACGACCGACCAAGATAGGTTTTGCCAAGCCTTCATCCACCACCACTTGCACTGCCCGTAATACGTTTTCATCCTCACCTTCACAGTAAACGATACGTTTTGGTTCTTGTTTGGCACGGGTGAAAATAGGTTTCATCAAGAACGCAGAGTTATAAACGAACTCTGAGAGTTTATCGCGATAAGCACGCATGTTTTCGATGGGTAGCGTGGCAACGCCAGAATCCATCGCAGCTTTGGCAACCGCTGGTGCAATCTCCAAAATCAAATTTGGCTCTAACGGCCCAGGGATTAGGTATTCACGACCAAAACGTTGGGTTTCATCCACCGTTTTTTGACCTTTTTGTGGGGTGGCTTCCACATGTGCCATGGCAGCAATAGCTCGCACGCAGGCAATTTTCATTTCTTCGTTGACGGTCGTGGCACCGACGTCAAGCGCGCCACGGAAGATATACGGAAAACACAGTGCGTTGTTTACTTGGTTTGGATAGTCAGAGCGACCTGTGGCGATAATCGCATCGGGACGCACCGCTTTGGCATCTTCAGGTAGAATTTCTGGGTTTGGATTGGCTAGGGCAAAGATAATGGGATCTTGCGCCATGCGTTTTACCATATCTTGGGTCAGCATGCCAGCGGCAGATAGACCTAAGAACATATCCGCGCCTTCAATCACATCCGATAAGGTTTTGGCTTCGGTATCGCGGGCATAACGCTGTTTTGACTCATCGAGGTTTGCGCGGTTGCTGGTGATGATGCCTTTTGAGTCAGCGACAAAGATGTGCTCTTTTTTTGCGCCCAACGCACAAATCAAATCCAAACAAGAAATCGCTGCAGCACCTGCACCAGATACCACAATTTTGATATCTTCGATTTTTTTGCCGGTAATTTGTAGCGCGTTTAATAACGCGGCAGACGCAATAATCGCGGTACCATGTTGGTCATCATGGAACACAGGGATGTTCATGCGTTTACGCAATTCTTTTTCGATATAAAAACATTCAGGGGCTTTAATATCTTCAAGATTGATACCGCCGAAGGTAGGCTCTAAAGAGGCAATTGCTTCGATGAATTTATCCGGATCGTTTTGTGCCACTTCAATGTCAAACACATCAATGCCGGCAAATTTTTTGAACAGCACGCCTTTACCTTCCATCACAGGTTTTGACGCCAAAGGACCGATATTCCCTAATCCTAAAACAGCGGTACCATTGGTCACCACCCCGACTAAGTTGCTACGAGCGGTATAAAGCGCGGCTTTTTTGGGGTCTTTTTCAATTTCTAGACAAGGTACGGCAACGCCAGGCGAATAGGCAAGTGCCAAATCCCGTTGGTTGGCAAGTGCCTTGATGGGGGTAACAGAAATTTTACCTGGGCGTGGATTGGCATGATAATGCAAGGCGGCTTGTTCAAATAATTCTTTGTCTGATAAGCCATTGTTGGTCGGCGATAATTTATCCATAATATCCTTCGTTGCGATAGTCATTTTCGAATCGTAGTGTTCGCTATTCTAGCACTATTGACAGATTGATGACTAGTTGAGTACCCGCAAAAAATAAAACTAGTTAGCTAAAAAATCACGCTAACGACTTTGTCTATCACCTCAAGATGAGCAGCTGACGCATATTTCAGGCGCATCTGCCAACGGTGGCTCGGTGTCACTTGGCTTGGCTAATGCACTAACTTGGTAAGGATTAGCCAGTAGCTGATACAGTCTATCCACCTCACTCATGTCATTTTGTTCAGCCAATTCAATGGCTTGCTGTGCCATGCTGTTTCTTAGGACATACACTGGATTGTGGCTCATTACCAACTGCAAAGAATCCTGCTGTAATTTGGTATGGTAGGTAGCAATCCAATCCGCTAAGGTGGCATTGGCTTGACCGTTACCGCTGCTAATTGAAATTTTCAACTGATTAAGTAAATTAAATTCATGTAATAGGTTTAATTTATCATTGGGTTTGGCGTCAGCAACGATTGCTACTAGCGCTCGCAAACTGTTGGTAAAGTCGAGTTTGTTTTGCTGCATGATCTCCAAGTACTGCAAAGCAAAGTCACAGTTTTCTTCACTGATGGGTAAGCCAAATTTTTGGCAGAGACCTTGCTGATAATACCGATAAAAAATCTCACCAAAACTGTCTAAAATGTCGGTTAACTGCTCGCGCGACAAAGTTTCTGGCGGATGATTAGCGGTCAGTTTTTCGCCATTAAGGCGTAAAAATAAGGTAATCAGACGTGACAAATTCCAAAGCCCAATGGAAGGCTGGTTTTGATAAACATAACGCCCGTTGTAATCAGAATGGTTGTTGATCCAAATCGGATTAAAGCGCTCCATAAAACCGTAAGGACCAAAATCGATGGTCGCACCTGTGATGGATAAATTGTCGGTATTCATCACCCCATGGGCAAAGCCAATCAGCTGCCAATCCGCCAGGGTTTTGGCGGTTTTATCAACCACTTGTCGCAAAAAATCTTGAATGGGCGTGTCACTGTCAAAACATTCGGCGAAATAAGTTTTGATGACATAACGGGTAAAATACAGCAATAAATCAGGCGCATAATTTGCCACCCATTCAAAATGCCCAAAGCGAATATGACAATCTGCGGTACGTAGTAGCGCAGCGCCGCGTTCGCGTGTCTCACGGTTGACAGGGGTATCTGACACCACAAAACCCAGTGAGTTGCTAGAGCGAATACCCAAGCGATTAAGCGCATGACCTGCCAAATACTCTCGCACGACGCTTCGAATCACCGCACGACCATCCCCCATGCGCGAGTAGGGGGTTAATCCTGCGCCTTTTAGATGCAAATCGGTCAATTGTCCGTCTTTATCGATTACCTGAGCGAGTAATAGACCACGACCATCGCCCAGTTGCCCTGCCCATTGCCCAAATTGGTGTCCAGCATACGCCATGGCTAACGGTTCAAAGCCGTCGGGAACGATGTCGCCGCCAAAGATTTCAACCCAATGCTGCCTTAAAAACTCATCATCTGCCCAACCAATTTGGTTGGCGACTTGCGGGTTAAAATGCCCTGCTTGCGGGTTGGTGAGCGGTTTAGGGGGTTGTTTATGGTAGAGCCTTGGATCGAGCGTGGCATACGAGTTTTCGATTTTCATAATTTTTCCATTTTTATAGGCATGACTAATCTGGCGGTTAAATGCCCCCTGTTTAGGGGCGTTTTAAGTCATTAATTGCGCTATAATAGCGCGTTAACAGCCGGCTGAAAATTTGATTAAGCTTGCTGACGTTTTTTAAAATTTATATTTTACTATACCTTTATCCGACGATAGGATCTGTGCAATAACTGTGCATGAGTCAATGCCGCTGTAAAATTCACTTTTTGCTGTGATAACTTTCTGCTGTCATTAAGCGTTACTTGATAGAAAATCCGCTTAAAAAAAACAGGTAAAGAAAGCCACTTAAAAAAACTACCTAAAAAGCCACTTACGTAAAGGAAGGTCATGCCTGCGTTAGATCTGAACAATCCCAACAATGTCTATTTGGTTCAATCGGGGTTTAATGTCCAAGATATCGAAAAATCGCCTACCTTGGTCAATTTGCTCAATCGATTCCAAGGTAACTTACTCATCGATGAGCAGGATACCACCGTCGGTGCCGGCGCAAAAGCCTACGGCAATACCATTCATATTGCTAAAAGTTACAAAAATTTTTTGAACATCGCCCACGAGCTAGGGCACGCAACCGGTCAATACCAAAAAATCAATCGTGATAAAAACAATTTGTATCAATTTGATACGCCACAAACCTATGGGATGGCACGCGCCAAAGCGGAGGGTGAGGCAACTTATTATGAGTTTTTGGTGGCAAAAGAATTAGGCTATCAACGGTTTGTCAAACCCTTGTGGCTCGATAACGCGGCAAAACCGCAAGATAAAGATGTGTTTACTGAAGTCGATGAAATCATGCGCCAAGCAATCAGTGAAAACGATAAAATAACCCAATTGGCAGTGCTCAATCAGAGCATGTTGCCCAGTGGGCAGTTTCATGCGCCACTTTATACGTATGATGAATACAATACCTTGGTGTTCTTGAATAACCGTTTTGCCACTTCGCGTATATCGCAAGATTATCAGCAAGCATTTGGCAAGCCACTGGATTGGAACAGTTATGAAGCCAAATCCCTTGCCAATAAAGCTAACCAGTATTTTGGCACCTTAGCTAATGACGTCCTGATCAATCACCATATTGACGGTTCTGTACTTGGACAGCAGGGCGTAGGGGATTTATTATGGGGTAGTCAGGGGGACGATGTGCTAGTGGGTAATAGCGGTCAAGATCGGCTGCTAGGCGGTGCTGATGATGATGTGCTCATCGGCAATGCCGGTGATGATATGCTAGTGGGTGGCACGGGCAATGATTTATATTATTTCACCAAAGGATTTGGTCATGATACCATCATCAATGTGGGCGGTGGCAAAGATACGGTTTACCTTGCGGATAGAGGCTATGACGAGCTCAGCTTGGTCACTCAAGAAAAGCAGGACTTAACGCTGGATTTTGCAACTAGTTCGCCCAATAACAATGAGAAAACCCATACGCCGACTGACGATCAACTTACCATCAAAGATTTTTATTTGGGCGGCGATAACGCCAGTTTAGCCATCGGTTTTGCAAAAAGCGGTATCGCCAACCCTGCGATGCTGATGCCAGTCAGTCAATTAACCAGTCAATTAACAAATTTTGGCTCAGTCGCGCAGCGTGATATGACTGATTATCAGTCAATACTGCAAAAATCTCTTTTACAACTGGGCAAAGTCAATGTTACTGCTACAAACGACAAATAAGCGGTTTGTCACACAAACGCAAAAAGATACTGCAAGGAAATGCGATGTTACCATTAGAAATTAAATATTTGCAAAACGCTCAATATGAACCCACCCATGCGGCAATGCTGGCGCGCGTGTTATCGCGTATCGAGCAAAAAAAATCTACCAGCAGCGAGCAGGCGCAGCTTAGCGCTGATGAGTTATGGATTGTGGATCACGAAAATGTGTTTACACTGGGTCAAGCGGGCAAACCTGAACATATTTTGCAAAGAGATAATACCCCCATCATCCACACCGATCGTGGCGGTCAAGTCACTTGGCACGGTCATGGGCAGTTGGTGGTGTATTTTTTATTTGATTTAAATGCGTTGGGGTGGGGCGTGCGCGATTTGGTCAGTAAAGCTGAAAACATCATCATTGATGTCATCACGCCTTATTTGCCGCCAGATTTTTATGCCAAAGCGCGTGCGGATGCGCCAGGGGTGTATGTGTATAATCAAGACGATTTAGAACTTGGTAAAATTGCGTCATTGGGATTTAAGATAAAACACGGCTTTAGTTATCATGGCATCGCCATCAATGTACAAAATGATTTGACCCCGTTTCAAATGATCAACCCTTGTGGCTATGCCGGCATGACCATGTTGCGTCTAGCAGATTTTGCGGACGTGGATTATCAAGCATTTACCCAACAATTTATCAGCCGTGTCAACCAAGAACGTCAATTTAGCCTAAGCAAATAAAATTTTACTAGAGGCTTAAATATAAGAGTCTTTAATATAACTGTGTTTAATTCAACGATTGGTTAGAGTAGGTAATGCCCTTAGCTTCATACACTTGGTAAGTCGCCTGCAGTAAATCATCAATATACGGATTGGATTGGTGTGCCAACACATTCATAAAAATTGGGGTGGTCGCATCTTCGTGACGTAGACGATGATAATGAATTTGCTCGGTACGGACGGTTTTTAAACTATCAGGCACTAAGGTGATACCTTCACCTGCCGCCACCAAGCCCAAAGCGATTTGGATATCGCGCACTTTGGTGGTCAAATGAGGTGACAATTGGTGGCGGGCAAACAAATACATGAGTTGATCAGTTTCGCCATTGAATAGCGGATTTTGCAGGATTGGCAAGGGCGTGCGATGATACAAAATAAGCGTATCTTCTAGCAACTCTTTAAATGCGATGCCGATATCATCCGGGCGTGATGCCAAGGGGTGCGCCATTGGCAGTGCCACCACAAAGCGTTCATGACGTAAAAATATCTGTTGCACAAAGTTGTCACTGTGCCGAAATCTTCCAAATCCCACATCGATGTCCCCCGACTTTAGCGCTGACATTTGCTGCTCCGAATTGATTTCGACCAGCTTGATATCCAAATTGGGATGTCGCTGTTTGACTGTAGAAATAATTTCAGGCAACAAACCGTACAGCACTGAGGCGACAAATCCAATCGTCAAATGATTGTTTCGATGCGGCTGGGCAAAGCGCTGAGTCAACTCACTGGCTTGCTCAAGTTGCAACAATATTGGCTCAATCTGTGCTAAAAAAAAATGTCCCGCCGCTGTTAAAGTCATTGGGCGGTGATAGCGATCCAGCAGCTCGACACCCAGCTCGCTTTCAAGTTGCTGGACATGGCGGCTTAGCGATGGCTGTGATATAGCCAAGGTTTTGGCAGCTTGGCTAAAACTACCTGCTTTTGCCACTACCACAAAATAAGTGAGTTGTGAAATATCCATATCAATACTCAATGATAATTACAGCGTTGTGTTATCGGGGGTTAAAAACTATTTACTCATTCAATAAATTATTTATCCAATAAATTTGCAATCAAGCCAAACCATTAAATCAATGTCACTAAATTAATGTTACAAAAAATGTCAAATTTATGTCGCCATTTCAAGATATTCTAACCAATATATTATAGAATTTGGGCAATACTACGTTAAAGATATTACGCTAAAAAAAAGTTTAAACCTATAGATTAAGTTGCTCATTATGGCCATCCGTCTACCCAAGCCAAAAAAAGCCCAGTCTTTACCCCCGATTGACCCCAGTTTCAATAATATGCATCAAGTTGATGAAATGCAACCTGATGAAATAATTGCAACTGAAGCTGGTACGTCTTTTGTCACGTTAACTGAGATGCATGAAGGCTTTAATAATCGTCGGTTTTTTGATTGGCACGGTCGGGTTAGCCGTATGCAATTTTTAGCGTATTCCACCTTCAATGCGTTGATAGCATTAATGCTGGTCGCTTTGCTATTTGTGATGATTGGTGGCTTTCAAGGCATGGTAAATGCCAGTAGTGAGCAGTTGCCGATGAGTTTGCTTGGTGCAAGTAGTGTGGGTGTGGCGGTTTTGTTTTATCTACAGCTTGCTGTTAGCAAACGGCGCTTCAATGACCTTAACAAAACGGGGTGGCTTGCGTTATTGATGCTAGTGCCCGGGGTAAATGTCTTAGTTTACCTTTACTTGCTAGCAGTCAAAGGCAGTGAAGGCGCCAATTATTATGGCTTACCTGCTAGACCTGCTAGCCAATTAAAAACGGTACTGATGGTATTGATTCCGCTGTTAGTCATGTCACTCATCGGTTTGTTAACCCAAGTTGTCGTGCCCAGTTATCAGAGTTATCACAGTTATCACAGTTATCAAGCGATGAAAAATAATAGAGACACTCAAAACAATGTCATTCTAACGGCAACAAACCCTAGCCAATCGGCGCAGACATTGCCTGCAACTGCTTCCGCTGTTGCCGCCTCGACCACTCAACCAGAGAATTTAAGAACAGAAGCGGTAATAATTACCGGTGAGCAATTAGGAAACGGCGTCTCTTCCACCCCACAACCCACCGCGCCAGCGAATGTCAATCCCGCTATGACCACCAATCAAGTGTCAACAGATACACTTGCCAATACGCCAAGTAGGACTAATCAGATGCCTGAGGCGCCAACTGACACCGCTAATCCCAATACCCTAAATCCTAATAGCTCAAATCCCAATAACCTAAATCAAGGTTCAGATGAGCGCGCGCAGACGGGCAGCAGTAATTCCACAACAAATGCCCCTAATAGTCAAGGGGTGGTTTCTTATGAAGATTTTGTCAAAGCCTCTGAACAACAAATATTCATCGATAGAAGATAATTTTTTTAAATCTACAGGTTAAATAAAAATTTTCCATCCTAGTACAAATCATGGGTGCCAAAAATTATAAATTAAGAGGGCGCAAGTTTAACTATTAGCGGTTTACAAACGGTTTCAAATCTGCACATTTGCTAATACAAGTTAGCTGAGTATAACAAAACCACAATCAAACCTATGATTAAATAACGCCGCGATATCCCTATAATGTTACTTATCAAGAAGGGGTATTTAACATGAAGATTAACAAAACATATGACAATATAAGGAGTGGCTTAGCATCTCAAAGTTTGGCGTCTCAATTAGTTTTTGGTGACGTGGGTGAGAGTGATTATAGTCAGGCAACTATTAAATCCCTATTACCGCGCTACGATAGTCAGCAAACATATTTGGCAGATTGCCCGTCTAATTTCTTTACTATGCAAGATGAGGACAATCAATTAACCAAAGACTTGCGGATTAAACATAGCGTTAAAAAGTCTGCAAAGCTACCAAAAAAGCTACCAAAAAAATCAGCCAAAGATGATTTAGTGGATGATTGGGCAACCGATAATAAAATCGATGATGAGTCTTGGCGCTATCATCGTAAATGGCTTAGTACCGTCTTTATGATTTGGTTCTTTTTAGCGGTCGCCTTATTGCTAAACGCTGCTTATTATTAACTGTAACTTTTAACTACCACAGTTTTTTTGAGTAATCATTACATTTCACCATGTAATGATTTTTTTTGGCTCAAATAAATGAAAAAAGTTTTATAATAAAGCTATTATGATGAAAAAAATCATTTAGATAAACAAACCATTTAGATAGACAAATCATTTAAAAGGAAATCCCTTGCCAGTCACTCAAACGGATGTTAATACACAAACTATAGCCAAGAGTACAAACAATAACACAATCATAGATTTGCTTGCGCTTATCACTGATACCATGCCGCAGTGGAAAGTGCATCGGTGTCAAGTGACGGACGTGCTTATCTCACAGCACCGGCCTATGAAGTTTATTTACCATTATGAGTATTTATCCGACCTACTCAAACTGCAACATCCGCTAAATGGTCAATTGCTAGCAAGCTTTGATCGATTGCTGACGCGAGAGCAATTTGCGCAAATGCTTGGCATTCATCTCCACCAAGTTGTTAATCCTTGGCAAATAAAGTTTGCTGGCAAATTGGTGGTGTTTTATCAACACCCTGACATTGCATTACGCTTGCATTGGGTGAATACCATCAAAACATTTGAGCCCATCTATCTACAATCAAAATTATCTCAAGCAGAATCGTTGCCCTATGCGATTGATAATGCTTTTACCAATTGGCAGATTACTGGGGTAGAAATTATTCAAAAAAATCCGCAGGTTGAGCTTGTGTATGACAGCGATGACACCAATGGCAATGGCGTCCAATCCATTTTGCCTTCCACCCAATTTGTGCCCGTGCCTACGCCGTTAGCCCATTGGATGATGGCATATTTTCAGTCGAATGCTGTTATTGCCAATGAATGGTTGGCGCTAATTAAATCAGAAGCGCAATCTTATGCCCAAACACAGCATTTTATTGCCGACCCGTGAATAGCCACCAAAAATCTAGACACATTTAGCCATCTGCTGCAGCTTTAGCGCTTGACTAAGTGATTTTTTAATCTTTATGCGTCTAGAGTGTTAACTTTTTTGATTGTATATCTTCTCTGCTGACTCCGATAAGTTCAGTCTAATAAAAAGCTGTCACACCCCACAGCCAACTAACCACAAAGCAGATTTACTCTGTTTGGTAATCTGAGGCGTGGATAGGGGTGTTTGGCTAATATTGTGAGTAAGCTCGCTCACATTAAGACCGCAGCTGGTCAAAAGCGCAGATAATAATTGATATTTGACGGCATAATTCATGTTCTGGGTATTGGCAATGGTATGGGTAACCATGCCAACCACTTCGCCTGTGGGAAGCAGGAGCGGACTGCCACTTGAGCCAGGCTGAATTGGCGCAGTAAACTGCATAAAACGAATATCATTGCCAATGCCTTGTAGCCCTGCAATATTGCCTTGGGTGACTTGTAATTGGCTACCAAGACCTGTTAGCGGAAAACCAAGCGTGGTAATCTGCTCACCCAGCAAATCATAGCCACGTTCTCGCATGGGCAGATAACTTGGTAAAGGCTGATTGACTTTAAGTAACGCGGTATCACTACCTTCATCTGCCAGCACCACTTGACATTCCATATCGGGATAACCTTGTTGACGCAGTGCGATTTGGTTTGCCCCGTCCACCACATGCTCACAAGTCAGTAAATGATAGGGATCAATCGCAAAAGCCGTCCCAGTCCAAGTGTCACCTGGCTGAGGGCGAGGACGTCTGTTGTCTGGTATGGCGTGCAAAACGTTGCCTGTCGTCATGTTGTTAGGGTAACGGGCGTCAAGGCTGATTTGTAAACGTTCGGCAAAACTGGCTAGACTTTGACTAGATGTTTCCGCGAGTGCTCGGCATTTATATTGCCCATTACGCTGGTAGATCTCCAGTACAATACTGGCTTTGATATGGCGCTCTGGGGTATGAAACGTATAATCAATGTCATTGCTCACTTTAATGCTTATATCATTGACTTCCACCGCAGGGGCAATGACACTGGAGTCTTGGTAAGCATACACGATCAGTTGCAGATACTGGGTTTGATTTTGGGAAAACACATTGGCTAAGTCTAATGTCCAAACATGGCTTTTCTCACTCTCGACTGTCACCGCTGCCCAATCTTTGCTTTCATGCAGATAAGCAGGGCTGGTAGTTGCTCGGCGACTTGCATCCATCGCTATCCATACGCAGCCCATCTCAACCCCAAAACGACTGGCATTTTGGCTAGTTACTGTCACTTGGCAAGGCGTGTGGGGAATAGGCGTGTTTGCCCCAGGTACCAACGTTGGCATCGTTTTTCCTTATTTTTTTTATTATCCGAATAAAAAAATACCCCATTGACTGCAAATAGAGTCAAATAGGGTATTGTTATCTACAATTTAAATTTAGGCATGTGGTGTAATGGCAGGCATCAAATCATGAAAGGTACGACCACTGGCAATTTCGCCAATCGCATGCATTTTCCATTCACCATTGTGGCGATAAATCTTTGCTAAAATCAGCGCGGTATGACTGCCTTGAGCTGATAAATTATAGCGAGCCACTTCGCTATTATTGCCCCCATTAACGATACGACAAAACGCATTGGCAACTTTTTCAAACGTTTGACCCGTAAAGCTATTCACGGTAAATACCAATGACTGTACATGAGCAGGGATACGAGATAAATCGACATTGATGACTTCATCATCGCCATCCCCTGCGCCTGTGCGGTTATCGCCTGTATGAACGATACTACCGTCCTTTGACTGCAGTTGACCAAACCAGATTGCATCGATGGGCTGTTTGCTCGCGTCAAACATAATGCAAGATGCATCCAAATCGATACTATCATTACTACCGCCGCCACCGAATAGACTGCCCAAAAAGCCACCGGATTTTGGGGTGGATGCAACATCCCACCCTAGACCCATTTTGATACGAGTCAGTGCCGTGCCTGCTTCTTTATCGAGAGAGATTTTTTGCCCTTTTTGTAAACTAACCGCCATCTTCATATCCTTTATTTAATGAGTTTTTATCATTATTTTAATGGTAAATTGCAGCTTAAAATCCGATTCAGCCGATATTTACGCCATATTGTTGGCACATAGCTGCTAAGCCACCTGCATAGCCTTGACCCACCGCACGAAATTTCCATTCGCCATTGTGTTTATAGACTTCGCCAAATACCATGGCAGTTTCGATTGAATAGTCTTCTGCTAAGTCAAACCGTACTACCTCTGCCCCTGTTTCTTCATTGACCACACGAATGAAGGCATTGGATACTTGACCAAAGTTTTGATTACGAGCTTGGGCATCGTGGATGGTCACAGTAACAGCAATTTTTTCAATATCGGCTGGTACTTGTGACAGGTTAACTTTGATCACTTCGTCATCACCGTCACCTGCCCCTGAGCGGTTGTCCCCGGTATGTTCGACCGCACCGTTGTCAGATTTTAGTTGGTTGTAAAAAATAAAGTCATGGTCACCGCGTACTTTGCCCATATTATTAAGCAAAAATACGCTGGCATCTAAGTCAAACTCTGCCCCTGATGTGGCACGCTCATCCCAACCTAGACCAATTAATAACCGTGTTAGGGTAGGATCTGTTTTTGACAGGGATAAGTTACCGCCTTTATTAAGTGAAATAGCCATTTGTATCTCCTATATTATAATATTGAATTAGCTAAAATTTTTCTGAGGGTGTTTTCCTCCCTTAAATTAAACAATTATCTGTATAAAGTCAAAGCTCTATTCTTTAGCTTAACGCTTTATACAAAAAATATTTTAAAATTTTTGAGGTATGCTTAAAAAAAACGGAAGAAAAATATTTACTAAACTTGCATCCTAAACCAGAGTTTACCATGAGTAAGAAAAGAGTAGAACACAGCGACACCTATAAGGCTGAAGCCCGCGCCAAAATCAACTGATGGCAGCCTTGTCACCTGCGGGAATTTCTAATACTTTGACCGTCAAGCTGCTTGATAAAATCTACCAAAAGTTTTTATACGATTAGCAGATGTTATTGGTTACAATATGCTTATGTAAATTCTAGTGCTCGACCTTATAATTGCACTAGTTTTTGTTTTTTGGTTTTTGGTTTTAATCGGGTATGGCTGGCGGGCTGTTGACAAGCTGGCATCAAAATATTTAGTAATTTATATTTAGTGACTTATATTTAGTAATTTGGATGGTTGGGGAAGCATAACTTTATGGAAGGCTCGATTGATCTCGTTAGTTTGGTAACGCACGCCAGTATTTTCGTCAAAATTATCATGGGCATTTTATTATTTGCTTCTTTGTTGTGTTGGGTCACTATTTTTCGTTTAAGTAGTCGCTTGGCAATTGCCACGCGCGCCGATAATTATTTTGAGCAAACCTTTTGGTCCGGGGTTGAATTGCCAACCCTATACAAAGGCGTTCAAGGTAATCCTGATAGAAGTGGTCTTGAGCAAATCTTTTTTATTGGCTTTAGTGAGTTTTTAAAACTGCTCAAAAACACCCAAGCGCGTAGTGAAATCATTGAAGGCGTGGAGCGCAAACTTCGCGTTGGCTTGGGGCGTCAGCAACTCGAGCTTGAGCAAGGATTGCCGTTGCTAGCCAGTATTGCCTCGGTCTCGCCTTATATCGGTCTGCTTGGTACGGTCTGGGGGATTATGACGGCTTTCATGGGCTTATCGACTTCTTCGCAAGCCACACTGGCTGCGGTTGCCCCTGGTATTGCCGAAGCCTTGATTGCCACGGCGCTAGGTTTGTTTGCTGCGATTCCAGCGGCACTGGCTTTCAACCATTTTACCGCAAAAAACGATAAAGTTTATCAAAGTCGTAGCCTGTTCTGTGATGAGATGACAGGCATGTTGCTGCGACAAACTGTGGATACGGCTACCAACTTACCGACAGGGCTGAATTCACCTGCTATGATGCCACCGCTCGCTCGCTAGATAAACGCTAAATGCTAAATAAATGTTAGATAAATTTTATTGAACAACTTGACACTATGAAAGCAAACCCTTACAGCCGTAGCCGTCCACAAAAACTCAATGCAGGTATGAATGTGGTGCCTTATATTGATGTTATGTTGGTGCTGCTGGTCATATTTATGGTGACCGCGCCCATGCTAACGACGGGAGTGGATATTGATTTGCCAAAAGCGCAAACCAAATCACTACAGCAAGGCACGCAGTTACCGGTGATTGTGTCGCTAAAATCTGATGGGCAGCTATATTTAAGTACCCAGGACAAAACCGATGAGCCAATGAGCGAAGAGGCGTTAATTGCGACTTTGAATAATTTGCAATCTCAGCCTCAATACCAGTTCGATGGTAAGCCCAATGTCAATGTGATGATTAATGCCGATCAAAATAACCAATATGGTGATATTATCCAATTGATGGCAAACTTGCAGCAAGCGGGCATCCAAAAGGTTGGCTTGTTAACGGCACCGCCAAAACCAGCCAGCAAGTAGCCTTTTAATCAAATGGCTTTTTAATGAAGTAGCTTTTTAATCAAGCAGCCTTCTAATACGATGACCTTTTAATTTTTGATTGAACATTTTTGCTAGAATAAGGAAATACTGAGACGATGTATGCTGAAGTGACCTCAGTCTATGTACCCGTCAAAACACCCGATTACCCGGTATGGGCGATTGTTCTCAGTGCCATTGCCCATGCGTTGGTGGTTGGGTTATTGTTTTTCTTTTATCATAACACCCCGCCAGCGCCCATGGAAACCTCGTTGATTACCCCTGAGCAGTTGTCGGCAATGCAACAGCAAATCAAAGCCAACCAACAAAATGAGCTTGCGCAAAACCAAGCCACGGCTGGCGAGATGGCTGACGCTCACACACCGTCTTTAAATTCGCAAACCCTATCAACTGTGCCAATGAATACGCCCCATTCGACATCAACCAATCAAATTGAAACGGTCAAAGATAATTTGGCTGCCAAGCAGGCGCAATGGGAAAAAGAGCAGGCGCTATTTGCTGAAAAGCTAGACCGAGAAGTAGCAGCTGAAAGACAAGGCGTGATTGATGAATTAAACCAGCGCAATGAAACCCAGCAGCGAAATCTGCAAGATTATAAAATTGCCGAAAGCAATATTGATGAGGTAAAAAACGAAATACGCGCGAACAATGCCGCTTATAATAAAAATCTCAATGCCAATAGCGAGCGGCAAAGTGATAA
The DNA here is from genome assembly GCF_032017425.1 of Moraxella sp. CTOTU47618. Taxonomy (NCBI): domain Bacteria; kingdom Pseudomonadati; phylum Pseudomonadota; class Gammaproteobacteria; order Moraxellales; family Moraxellaceae; genus Moraxella; species Moraxella sp. CTOTU47618. The sequence goes on from NZ_DALZPW010000001.1 coordinate 336,753, forward strand.
TAATATAAAATCACTGGATTTGGGTAAAGATGGTCAATCTACAGGTGCAGCGCAATCGCAATCATCTGGTGGTCAAAGTTCTAGCAGACGTGGTGGTGCATCGGGTGGGAGCTCGGCAGGCTATGTCAGCCAAGTCATGGCGATGATTGATGCAAATTGGAATGTACCAACCAATAGTAATGGCAATTCATTAACGGCGTCATTTAGCATTGCTGCGGATGGTACAATTAGTAATATTACTATTCGCGGCAGTAGTGATGCCGCTTTTAAAGCAAGCTTACAACAAGCAATCAACCAATCAAGTCCACTGCCGCCCCCGCCAAATGGCGCAAGAAGCATGACGGGCAATTTTAGAGCTAAATAGTAAAGTCAAATAGGAAAGCTAAGTAGTAAAGCTAAATAGTGTGGTAGCGCTTAGTCTTGCCCAGTCTTTTTTGGCGATTAAAACAATGCTATTATTTGAAACCAATTTTTAATAATTATAACTATTGCAGGCTAATTATGAACCATACTCTTTTGAAAGCGGCAATCATTGCCTTGGCTACCACTGCGATGCCACCTCTAGCGAATGCTGCCGACAATGTTGATTTTACCCTAGTCAAGCAGGCACCACGCTCTAACTTGCAAATTGCCATTGTACCATTTGCTGGTGCGGAGAGTATCTCAGGGATTGTCACCAATGATTTGACCAATTTGGGGCAATTTACCTTAGATAGTAATTTACCAGAGCGGCCTCATAGCAGTCGTGAAGTCACTTTGCCTGTCTGGCAGCATAACGCCGTCCCTTATCTGGTGGTCGGCAATACGCGCAGCAATCGTGGCAATGTTGAAATCAATTTTGAAGTCATTAATGTGGCGACAGGCGAGGTGATGCAAGGTCTGCAAACCGTTACCAGCAAAAATAACTCACAAAGTTTGCGTATGGCAGGGCATAAGGTTGCTGACCGTATCTATGAGATATTGACAGGCATCAAAGGCGATTTTTCTGGGCGCATTGCGTATGTAGTCGAAACAGGCAAGCCTAAAAACCGTGTGTCACGTTTGGTCATTTCTGACGTCGATGGGTTTAACCCAAAAGTGATTTATGAGTTTAACGGTACCATTAAAACCCTAAACACCTCTGCTGACAATCAAACCTTCACTTTCCAAGTTCAGCCCGACACGCTAGGCTATCCGCAGGTCATGTCTGCCAATATTGTCAGCGGGGCAGTCAGCAATTTGACGAATTTTAAAGCCATGAACTATGGTGCGTCCGTGAGTAAAGATGGTCGTGTGATATTTAGTAGCAGTTTTGAAAACGGCATACCGCAGATTTATTTGGCGCAAGGTGGCAATTCTCGTCGCTTGACCAATGACCCTGTGGGGGCTATTTATCCTAGTTGGGCGCCTGATGGGCAATCATTTGTCTATACTTCAGATAGAGCCGGTGGTAAAAAAGGCGGTAATAAAGGTCAAATTTATCTCTACAATCTAGCAACCGGTAGTGAACAGCGGTTGACGGGCGGCGGACTGAGCAGTATGGGGCGCATCAGCAATGATGGTAAAAAAATGTCCTATTTATCGGGTGCCAATCAAGGCGTGGTGATGGATCTGGGTTCGCGCTCGGTAACCGCTGTAAATAACGTTGGGTTAAGTGAAGCCCCAGGTGTCTCACCCAATGGCCAACACTATATTTACTCCAATAAAAATGTCATTACCATTGTATCAAATGGCAAATCCATCAGTATTAGCCCGTCCCAAAATGGCGTACCCAATGGCTTGATTTATGGGCCACTTTGGCTCAATCCAGACGCCAATAATGTTTTACCTTAATCAAGCCACAAATAACATGAAGCATGTTTATCAGTTATCACGGTTATGGTGCGCCCCTGTTATGGCAATTGTCATGGCAATTAGCTTGGCGATGACAGGGTGTCAGACCATGCACTCGCCATCAACAACCTTATCCAAAACCTCCCTGCAAAGTTCGTCCTCACTGCCCAAAGTCATAGCGACTGCACCAACTAATTTGCCGCACATGGATGCTAGCCAGCTGTCAGGCAAGTTAATTTTTATTTATTTAACCGGATTTGGGGAAAATCGCCAAGCGCAGCTGATTGAGACCCAAATGGATGGCAGCAACCCAAAGACTTTGTATAAGGTCAATGGGACGATAATGAGCTTATCCGCCAGTCGCTTAGGCGACCGCCTGATTTTTACGGTTCAAGCAGGCAAAAGTTATCCTCAAGTCGTTATCCTTGATAGAGCGACTTTGCAAGTCACTGATGTTTCTGGGGTTTCTGCGGCTTCTGCCAAACGCACCCATAATTTTAGCGGGGCAATCTCTCCCGATGGACGCCAATTGTTACTAGCAAATAGCCAAATGGGCAATCCAGAGATTTTTTTGACCGATAGCAGCGGCAATATAAAACAACAACTGACCCATCAACCAGCGATTGATTTAGCCCCTGTGTGGTTGCCCGATGGTCAATCCTTTATATTTACGTCAGATAAAGCCAAATTTTTACAACCGCAACTTTATCAGTACTATTTTGCAAAACAACAATTTTTGCCTTTAGACTTGCCTGGTAAAACCAATGCCATAGCTCGGATTAGTCCTACGGGGCGTTTGATCACTTATGTCAGCGATAATAGCCAAGGCAGGCTTGCAGATATGGCAACTAAAAAAAGCATCGCTATCAATAATGAAGGATTGGCTGAACCTGCCAACTTTTCGCCCGATGGCAACTATTTACTTTATTCGGCAAAAAACCGCATAAAAATCATCCCAGTACCGACTTTTGAGTCATTGAGATTGCAGCAGTCGCCTGCTAGCTGGACAATCGAGTTTGCCGATAGCAACCACCAACCATTTACCATTCGAGAGCCGATTTGGGTAACACCCTAAAGTCCATAACAATCAATTGAAATTCTAGTGTATGACCCGATAAAAAAAGTAATAATCATTAATGGAAAATTATAATGAACCTAGAAAAACCAACAGATGCTCACACACCTGACCCAGCCAATCCACAATTTGGTAGTGGGGCGAATGGTTATCCATCAGCGTTACCGCAATACACGCAGCTTAGTCAAAACTTACCGGTGACCCAAAGCCAAATCAGTTATAACCACATTACTTATGCGTTGGCGCTGTTTAGTTATTTTACTGCGGGACTGACTTGGATTATTCCGATTGTGATGAATTACTTAAAGCGCGATGAGGCTAGAAACACGTGGCTTTATAGTCACTTTGATTGGCAAATCAAAACGTTTTGGTACAGTATATTTTTTTGGGTGATTGGTTTTGTCATGGTGATTTTTGCGACTGGCGGGCTATTTTTTGGCGCCGCCGTTGATAGTAATCATACGATGGGTGGTAGTTTTATTGTCGGTGCTTTAGGCGGCCTGATAATCGTCGCCACAGTCTTATGGCATCTGTATCGCATTATTCGTGGTTGGATTGCCTTGTCAAATGGTCGAGCTGTGCCTTAGTCTTTGATTATAGGACGTTAAAAGCTAAATCCTGCAATCTATATTCTAAATACTCTGGGTTGATAGCTGATATGGTAGTTAATGTAGCAGTGAAGGCAAAGAAAATTGCAGGTGTTTATTTAGCGTCAACACTGATATAATAGCTTTTCTGATTTTGACGAGATAGTCTAGACAGCGCGTCAACGGGTGCTATCTCTCAAGCTAAATAGGTTAGTTCTGCTTGTATAAAGGGCAGAGTCAATTAGATTCACCCATGCAATGTGAGTGCTTATTCAACTATGTATGCCTTTCTTCGTCCGTTCTTATTTAACACCGATCCTGAAAAAGCCCACGAAATCACCTTATCGTTACTCGAAAAATCGCAAAAATTTGGGATGCTCGGGTTTTTGTACGGTAAACAAGAACTAACAACTGAATGTATGGGGTTAACCTTTACCAATCCGGTTGGTTTGGCAGCAGGGCTTGATAAAAACGGCGAATATATCGATGCGTTAGCAGCATTGGGTTTTGGCTACATCGAAATTGGTACGATTACCCCAAAACCACAGCCTGGCAACGACAAACCCCGTCTATTTCGTATCAAAGAAGCCCATGCCATTATCAATCGCATGGGATTTAACAATAAAGGCGTCGATTATCTCATTGAGCAAGTCAAGCGTGCAAAATATCAAGGCATTTTGGGTATTAACATTGGCAAAAATGCCAGCACGCCGGTTGAAAATGCCCTAGATGACTATATTTATTGTCTAGAGCGAGTGTATCCTTACGCGTCTTATATTACGGTGAATATCTCCTCTCCCAATACCAAAAACCTGCGTGACTTGCAAAGTGGTGATGCGCTCACGGCGCTGCTTGATGGTATCAAATCACGTCACAGCCAACTCGCTAGCCAACATCAGTATTATGTACCATTGGTGCTGAAAGTTGCCCCAGATTTGGAAGAAGATCAAATTGATTATATTGCCAAAGAATTGGTGCGTTTTGATATTGATGGGTTGATTACCACCAATACCACCTTAAGCCGTAACGGGGTAGAAGATTACAAAACCAGTCAAGAAGCAGGCGGGCTATCAGGTCGACCACTGAGCCACCGTAGTACCCAAGTTCTTGAGCAGTTTGCCGAACGCTTACCGAGCTCAGTTGCACTTATTGGCGTAGGCGGCATTGACAATGGTCAACGTGCGGTTAAAAAGATTGAAGCAGGTGCGGATTTGATTCAGCTCTATAGTGGTTTGATTTATGAAGGGCCAGAGCTCATCCAAACCTGTGTTGAAGCCATTGACGGTTATCGTCTAAGCCAACATTCACCCGCTCATTTGTAAATCCCATGATACGAGCTTGACCCGATGACTTTGTTAGATATGGTAGTGTTGTTTGTATTGTTTATGGGGTTGTGGCAGGGGTTTAATAATGGCTTGATGCGCTCACTGGTGGGCATGTTTGGTTGGCTATTGGCGCTGCTGCTCGCCAGTTATTTGGCAAAACCTTTAGCGCCGTTTTTTGTGTCGCTGACGGGCTCAACCGGCCTTAGTATCATTGCGGCATTCTTGGCAATTGGCTTATTTGTCATCGTGGGACTGCAAATTGTATTATGGGTGATGAGTAAAACCTTGCAGGGGCTTCGGCTGAGCATCCTAGATAAATTGGCAGGCGCAGGGTTTGGCTTGGTCAAAAATTTGGTCATTGTGTTGATGCTGGTGAGTTTATTGGCGCCTTTTGTCAGTCAACGTGACTTTTGGCAGCAGTCTAAGTTTGCCAATGCGCTACTGCCACTAGCACCTTTTGCGACCCAAATCACCCAACAGCTTGCTGCCAATCTGGGGAAAACCGCTTTCGAAGGAATAGGGCAAATGGGCCAATAGCATTGGTAAGTTTAACTGACGGCTAACATCTTCTAAGCCGCCAAATAAGGTAGTTTCATTCAATTTTCATCAGGTCTCATAGCCATCGGTGAAAAATTAAAGGGGTAAAATATGTGTGGAGTTGTCGGTATAGCCGCTCACAGTGAAGTTAATCAAATGCTATACGATGCGCTGACTATGCTGCAGCATCGCGGGCAAGATGCCGCGGGTATTGTGACATGTCAAGATGGCCGTCTGTTTTTGCGTAAAGAAAATGGCATGGTGCGCGATGTGTTTATGACACGTCATATGATGCGTCTTGTCGGTAATCAAGGCATCGGGCATGTACGTTACCCAACAGCTGGTACGTCTAGCAGTGCGGAAGCTCAGCCTTTTTATGTCAATTCGCCGTATGGTATTACCTTGGCGCATAATGGTAATTTGACCAACGCAGAAGAGATTGCCAAAGAACTGTTTATGGAAGATATGCGCCATATTAATACCGATTCTGATTCCGAAGTCTTGCTCAATGTGCTAGCGCATGAGATGCAAAAACTCGGTATCCAGCATCCAAGCCCCGATGATATTTTTGAAGCGATGACATCCGTCTACAAACGTATCGAAGGTGCGTATGCGGTGGTCGCCATGATTACGGGCTATGGTATTTTGGCATTTCGTGACCCCAATGGCATTCGCCCGCTGATTTTTGGTCAACGATTAGCGGAAAATGGCGGCTTTGAATATGTGGTGGCATCTGAGTCAGTTGCGTTAACCGCATTGGGTTTTGATATCGTTCGAGATGTGAAGCCCGGTGAAGCGATTTTTATTGATGAAAACAATAACTTTTTTAGTCGTCAGTGTGTCGAAGCCAAAGAGTTTAGACCTTGCATTTTTGAATACGTCTATTTTGCCCGCCCAGATTCGATTATTGATAATATTTCTGTTTATAAAGCCCGCATGCGTATGGGCGAGTCGTTAGCGCAGAAAATCATCAAAGAATGGGGCGAAGATCACGGGATTGACGTGGTTATTCCTATTCCCGATACCTCACGTACTTCTGCGATGGAGCTTGCCCAGCATCTAGGTGTGAAATACCGTGAAGGCTTTATGAAAAACCGCTATATCGGTCGCACCTTTATTATGCCAGGTCAACAGCAACGCAAAAAATCGGTGCGTCAAAAATTAAGCGCAGTGCCTTTTGAATTTAGAAATAAAAACGTATTGTTGGTCGACGATTCAATTGTACGTGGCACGACTTGCCACGAGATTATCCAAATGGCACGTGATGCTGGCGCCAATAATGTGTATTTTGCCAGTGCGGCGCCACCTGTCAAATATCCCAATGTGTATGGTATTGACATGCCAGCGCGCAATGAGCTGATTGCATCAGGTCATAGTGTGGAAGAAGTGTGTAAAATCATCGGCGCGGATCGTTTGATATTCCAAGATTTGGATGATTTGATTGAAGCGGTACAAGACAAACACAGCGATGCCAAAAAATTTGATTGTTCGGTATTTGATGGCAAATACATCGCTGGTGGTATTGATGAAGACTACTTGGATGAATTACAGCGTAAACGCAGTGATAAAGCCAAACAGAAAAAATCTGGCATACAAGACGTGGCTGATACGCCTGTGGATATCGTCGGGGTACAAACCGAGGTGTAAGTTATCCTGCATAAAAAAAGCCCAAGTAGGGCTTTTTTTTATGGGGATTGAAAACCTATCAGATTCAATCCCCATAAAAACCCATTAAGGCTAGCAATTCCCACCAGCATACTTAGCAGTAATTGCTTTTTCCAATGATAGCTGAGCAACACCACTATCAGCGCCAATATCTCTGCCACAAGTAATGGCGATAAGCCCAGACTCACACTCAGAGCGTTGGGCATAGCCTTGGGCTGCTGCCAATGCAAAGAAGTTAAAATCAACAGCGTCATCACGGATAATGGCAATGCTTTATTCACCGCGAGTAACAAGGGGGCATCCAATAATCGCTTTGGCAAAATTATCGGGGTGATGCGGGTGAGAAAAGTCACCAACGCCATGGTAAAAATAGCGGCGACTAAATAAACGTTATCAGGTGGTGTGTTCATAATATTCTAACGATTAATGGATAAATTTTTTGGCGGTTGAGCTGTCAGATAGTTTGAACTGTCAAGTAGCTTGCTGATGAGCAGATTTATTGCTCATAAAAAAGTGGATGATAATGAGTCCCAAACTCACGCAAATCGCTGATAGTAAAAGCCAATCGGATATAAAATAAAACGCCGCTGTGAACGCAATGATGGCGATGAAGATGGGATAGTAAGCCTTGACTGCTTTAAACTGCTCGTAGGCTAAAATAGCAAATAAGCACACTAACGCAAAATCCAAATGAGGCACCCAATCATTGAGCCCTGCACCCAGCATAATGCCTAATATGGTACCGATAACCCAATAACACTGATTGAGCAAACTCACAGGTAGTATCAGCCTTTGGCGTTCATTTGCATGAAGGGTGGTTAACACGGAGAAAGTTTCATCGGTTAACGCAAACAAGCAATAAAGTCGACTGATAGGATTGGTTGGTAATTGTTTTAACAAAGGAATGGCATAAAAAGCGTGGCGCAAATTTATCGCTAAGGTATTGCTGGCGAGGGTTGAGATTCCAACCCCGCCCGCTAACAGCGTAATAGAAGCATATTGCGCCGCACCCGCGTATAACACCACACTAGATAAAATCGCCGCCCATATAGGCAGTTTTGCCGCCACAAACAACACGCCAAAGGCAATCCCCGCAGGGATATAACCCATTGCCACAGGCAAGCTTACTTTAAACGCCTGTTGCCATAACCCAGTTTTCATTAATTCATTTGTCATCATTGCTATTCTTGTTTAAATTTTAGCCATAAAAATACCCTAGCAAGTAGGGTATTTTGCCGCTCAAACCATTTATTGATTATCTAACGCTTTGTTGTCGTACATAGGCGCATTGATAGGCGCATTGCGGTCTTCAAAAACCACTTCGTCCTCAACAAATTCTGGTTTGACTTCGACAATAAAGTCTTTGCGCGACATACCTAGCCACAGTGGAATCGCACTGGCGATATACACCGATGAGAAAGTACCTAAAATCAAGCCAATGAGCAATGCTACTGAGAACCAATGCAAGCTTTCACCGCCAAGCAGCAGCATCGCGACCACCACTAGCAACACCGTTGAAATGGTCATAATAGTACGACGTAGCGTTTCAGTGAGCGATAAATTGACAATTTGCGTTGGACTAGCACCACGGACACGGCGGAAATTCTCACGGATACGGTCAAAGACGACGATGGTATCGTTAATCGAGTAACCAATCAATGATAACACCGCGGCAAGCACGGTCAAATCAAACGGCCATCCGAAAAGTGCGAAAATACCCACGGTGATAATACTATCATGAAATAACGCCAACACCGCGCCTAAGGCTAATTTGGCTTGGAAACGCACCATCACATAAATAAACATACACACTAATGCCAGTGCCGTTGCCCCCAATGAGCTGATATAAATCTCATTACCTACTTGACTGCCAACCACGTCAATATTCTTGATGGTGGCATTGTTGTTGGGTAAATCTAACGCCGCATCAAGAGAGTTTGATAACCCTTCGATTTGTTTTTGCGGCGGCAGGCGTACCAAAATTTCTTTGTTACTGCCCAAATATTGCACCACACTGTCATTGATTTTATGGCTCGCTAAGGCTGACTGAACTTGGGCTTGTTGCACCGGTTGCTCATATACAACCGTGGCTGACACACCGCCTGTAAAGTCTAAGCCCAGATTTAAACCTTTGGTTAAAATAGCGACCAAACCCAGAATCGTTAAGATGGCGGATAATATGGCAAAAGGTTTAGATACTTTCAAAAAATTAATGATACGCCGACCGGCAAAGAATTTTTCACCGCCAAAACCCTCTGCCGAAAATTCAGCAGTGGGAGCGTTAGCCACCGCTAACCCAGCGTTTTGGGTTGTCGTATCGGAGGAGTTGGCAGGCTGCTTGACCAAATTTTTATTCACCCCTTTACCATTACGGCGCGGCGTTCTGCGGTGCTGTGTATTTGATACCATTTCATCGCTACGACGTACGCCAAGCTCGGAGAGTTTTTGCTCGGGGTTAATGGGTTCTGAGCCGTCTAAACCGTCTAGATCCTCTAACTTGTCATCATTCATTATTCGCTCCTTAACCAATACTTAGGCGTTTGACAGTTTTGCGGTAGCCATAAGCTAACTGTACCAGTGCACGCGTGACGGTCACTGAGGTGAAGATAGAGCTGGCAATACCAATGGCTAAGGTGACAGCAAAACCTTTAATCGGACCTGTACCAATCGCAAATAAAATAAATGCGACAATCAAGGTAGTTAGCTGCGCATCAAAAATACTGGTAAATGCGCGGTTAAAACCCGCCACAATCGCAGATTTAGGTCTGGCGCCGTTGGCAAGCTCTTCGCGGATGCGTTCAAATATCAGCACGTTGGCATCCACCGCCATCCCGATGGTTAACACGATACCTGCGATACCCGGCAATGTCAGGGCAGAACCAATCAATGACATGATGGCTAAAATCATCATTAAGTTAAAAATTAACGCAATATTGGCAATCAAACCAAATAAACGATAAAAAATAATCATAAATAAGAACACGAGTAAGTAGCCGACTTGGGTAGAGAACATACCTTTTTGGATGTTATCTTGTCCCAATGATGGACCAATAGTACGTTCTTCAACAAAATACATGGGCGCCGCTAGCGCACCTGCACGAAGTAACAAAGCCAGCTCTGAGGCTTCTGCATTACTATCTAAGCCCGTGATTTGGAAAGTTGAGCCAAAGACGCCTTGAATGGTCGCTTGATTGATAATATGGCTTTCTGCGTAAGGTGTTCTTACTTCTTTATTTTGACCCGTCACTGGGTCTGGCTGGAAGGTGACACGCTGCTTATTTTCAATAAACAGCACCGCCATTTGTTTGCCCACTGATTTTGCTGTGGTGTTTTGCATCAAACGACCACCCGCGTTATCCAGCGTGATATTCACTTGGGGGCGACCATTTTGATCCATCCCTGCTTGGGCATCCTGTACGTTTCGACCGGTGACCACAGCTTGACGTTCCAATAAGGTTTTTTGTGGGCTATCGACTTCACCAAATGAATAGGCTTCAGTGCCTGCAGGCAATACCCCAGATGGATTGGCTTGGAAAGTATTGTTTTGGTCAGACACCATACGAAATTCTAGATTGGCAGTACGACCAATGACCCGTTTGGCTTCTGCGGTATCTTGTACCCCGGGTAATTCCACCACAATACGGTTGGCACCTTGGGATTGCACCACGGCTTCAGCCACGCCTAGCTCATTAATACGGTTTCGTAAAGTCGTCAAGTTTTGGGTGACCGCATCTTGAGAGATTTGTGAAATCGTCGACTGGGTCAAGGTCATGTTAATCGCTGGACCCCCCGCATTGATGAGCGGTTGTAATTCGTAATTTGTCCCAAAGCGACTACGTAACACATTAATGGCTTGATCACGCGCGGCATTATCGACAAAGTTTAAAGTCAGATTATTTTGCCCTGCTTGTAAATTGGTCACGGCAATTTTTTGGTTGCGTAGCTCTGTACGGATATCTCGAGTTAAGTTTTCCAAACGCTGAGAGACGGTTTTGCTCATATCGACTTCTAGTACAAACCGTACACCACCCCGCAAGTCCAAGCCTAATTTAATAGGATTGCCGCCAATATTACGTAGCCATGCTGGCGTGGTTTGTGCCAAGTTCAGTGCCACAACGTAATTGTCGCCAAGCTTTTCTTTTAGCACTTGTTGCGCTTTAAGCTGCGTTTCAGTCGACTCATCACCAATTTTTAACAAAGCTGATTTACCATCAAAACTGTTGTTTTTGGTTGGGATATTGGCGGCATTTAGGATGGTTTCCGCTTGTTTTAACACATCATTGGTCAATGTGGTACTAGCGGAAGCCCCCGTGATCTGAACGGCGGGCTTGTCTGGATAAAGGTTTGGTAGGGCATACAGGGTGCTCAGTAGCAGCACAATGCCGATTAAAAAGTATTTCCAAGCAGGGTAGTGCATAATCTTGACTTCTTAAACTTGATTTTTTTAGGTAACTAGTTGTTCTACTAGGGCTATTAACCGCGATCAACAAGGCAGTACAATATCATAATAGCCAGTTGGCAACTTAACAGAATGCTAGGTCGCCAACCTGACAGGTGAGCTGCATCGGCAATTATTTAAGACTATCAATGGTACCCACAGGCAATACCGAAATGATCGAGGCACGTTGCACCATCACCTCTTGGGTAGTGTTTAATGCCACAACCGCATATTCACCTTGAAGCTTTTTGATTTTCCCCATCAAGCCACCGGCAAATACCACTTCATTGCCTTCCTTAATGGCATCAATCATTTGACGATGCTCTTTGTTACGACGGCTTTGTGGTCGGATAATAATGAAGTAAAAAATAGCAAAAAAAGCCAATGGCAATAGCATTTGCATGATGGTGGAAGCACCCGTTCCAGTAGGCGCTGCCGCCGCACCTTCCGCATGGGCAGATTGAATAAATGCTAAAATAGCGGTAAGTAGCATAGTTGAAATACCCTTCAATTGAGATTTAGTCATAAAATGGTGATAAAAACAACCTGTAATGATAACCGATTTAGCCAAATTAATAAATGATTAACCCTTGTTTGCTGAAATAATTCAGTGCTGTAAAAACGATGATTGATTTGGCAATCCAGCGATTTTGGATAGTTTTGGATAATAAGTTCAAAAATTTTTATCGGGGTTATTCACTATTTTATGCTTGATAATTAACAATGACGTAACAATAAAATTAATGGTTATGCTATGCTTAGTTGTAACAAATTATTTCTTTTAGGGTCAAACAATTGGGTGTTACCAATTGAAGGAAAATCTCATGAGTATCACGTTAAATTTTCAACCGATTGATAAAATCCGAAAGCAAGTAAAGTCAAAACTATGGCTAGGTCTAGTCATCGCGACTTCGTTAACCGTCCCAACGCTGGCAAACGCTGAAATCACCCAGCGTGATATCGACAATTACGGTACTGCGATGGCGGCTGCAGCAAATGCCAAAAGTATTTCGCGCGTTGCAAACCTAGTAGCAGATGATGCCTTGATATCTGTGTCGCGTAAAAGAAAAACCACCACCTTAAATAAAAGCAATTATTTAAACCTCTTGCAAAACAACTGGTCAAAAGCAACGCAATATGGCTATGATATACAATTAAATAATGTGGTATTTAGCGGTAACCATGCCAAAGCAGATGCCATAACCACAGAAGTCATCGTCGAAAATAACCTGACGACACGTTTAGTAACAACTTCACGTATTACCTTTGCTGAAAGCGGTAACTCGGTGTTATTGTCTAGGGCGATTAGCCAACTTGTGATTGAAAAGCACTAATTTAGTGGTATTAAAAGTGGTGTTAAACAGGGTGGTGCAAAAGTTTTGTGCCACTTTTTTTATGGATTCTAGTATAATTTCAGCCAATATTTAATTTCACGGGCTTGAAATCACAGCCGTTTTTTTATTTATAATGTCAAATTTTAGCTTATATTCTTTCATAGTGTTACGCTATGGGATGGGTATATGTCCTACATCTAAATTGCAAAAAAGAGCTAGGAATCATCATGTTGCTTTCGATAAGCCATTCATCAAAAAAAACTATCAAACCGTTAAGTTTAGCTATTTCCTCTATTATTTTGGCAGCCTGTAGCAGTGCGCCAACCACCAGCACCACCAGTCCAGCCGGTAAACCTATGATTGGATCATCCAGTCACAGCAAAAGCACGGTGCGTAGCGCGCAAGAAAATGCGGCGCTACTGGATATGGATAGTTTGGATGAACTGGAAGGCCTGCTTGAAGCCACCGACATGAGCATGGTAGAGAATAACGCTTTGTTGGTTCAGCGCTACGGTAATCTATGGGATAGACTGCGCGTCAATTTTCGTATGAACTCCAATGTGTACGATCCGCGTATTGAAGCGCAAAAAAGTTGGTTTATTAGCCGCCAAGACTATCTAAACCGCTTAACAGCGCGTGCTAGCCGCTATTTATACTACACAGTACGCGAAGCTGAGCGTCGCAACATTCCAACGGAACTGGCATTATTGCCTGTGATTGAAAGCTCTTATGACCCCAATGCCAATAGTAACGCATCTGCGGCAGGGTTATGGCAGTTTATTCCAAGTACAGGTCGTATTTATGGGTTGAATCAAACCAGCACCTTTGATGGTCGCCGTGATGTGATTGAGTCAACCCGTGCCGCTTATGACTTTTTGACCGCCTTGTATAACCAATTTGGGAGTTGGGAGTTGGCATTGGCAGCGTACAATGCCGGTCCAGGCCGTGTCCAATCCGCGATTAATTATAATGCAGCACGTGGTCTACCAACGGATTATTGGTCGCTCAAATTACCCACTGAAACGATGAACTATGTCCCTCGGTTTTTGGCTGTGGCGCAAATCGTCAAAAATCCGAGTACCTACAATGTGTATTTACCCGCAATTGCGAACCGTCAGCATTTTAGAAGTGTCCCTGCCAATGTTGGCGTGAGCTTGCACGAAATTAGCAGCCTGACAGGCGTAAGCTACGATGAACTGCGCGCCCTAAATCCTGCGTTAATTGCAGGTACGGTAGATATGTCAGGCCCAAGCCGTGTTCTGATTCCCAATGATCTCAATCAATCAATTGACCGTAAAATCACCCAATTACGCGGTAATGGTTATATGAGTCAACAAGGTTATTTGGCAAACAATAGCTATGTCACGCCTAAAACTGTTACACCGACTTATAACACACCGACCACAAACTCTGGCAACCAAACCCGAAATACAACCACAAGTCAGGGTGATTCACTCAGTGCCGCCAAACAAGCCTATAGCAAAAAAGAAACAGTTAACTTGCCATCCTCTAGCAGCGATTTGGCGGCGATGGCAACTAGTATGGTTAAAAACCAAACCACGACTTATATCGCCCCCATTCCTAGTACACCAAGCATCCAAAGCCGCAATACAGTAATCAAAGAACCACCGATTACCGCCACTGAGCAAAAAATAGTGACCGCTGAAATGCAGTCTACCAATACATTACCAACCACTTCAGCCGTTGTTACTGCCAACAACACCGTGGTGCAAGAGCCGCCTTTATCCAATCAAGAGCGTAACTTGATTGCTAAAGAAATTGAAAAAACCGCACCACAAGTAGAGCAAGCGATTAACCCTACCGATGGTAATATCAAGCTCAATGCTATTCAGACTCAGCAATCTGTGCTAGAAGCCAAAGGCGAGACCAAAAAACTCAGTTACGAAGAACCGCCAGTGGTGTTGCCAAAAGAGGTCAAAATTACCCAAGCGTCGAGCTTAAATGGCAAAGCCCCAAACACGGCGCAAGCGACCACGAGCAAATCCAATACCACCAGTGAAAGCAAAGCTGTCACAGTTAGCAAGCAAGCTGCCAAAAAACGTCCGAGCGGCACACGCAGCATCTATCAAGTCAAAGCTGGCGACACCTTGGCAAATATCGCCAGTCGCATGGGTGTAAATTGGCGAGATATCGCTGAATGGAACCAAATTGACCCAAATGCTGCCTTGCTAGCAGGTTCAACACTTTACTTATACAACGCCAAGCCTATCGAACCCAAAGTAGCAGAATCGCCAAAACGTAAAGCCAATAGCTATATCGTGCAAGCGGGGGATACCTTGACAGACATCGCCGACAAGTTTGATCTAAATGTCAGTGAGTTAGCAAAATTCAATAATTTACCAGTCACTTATCAAGTGCGTACCAACCAAAACTTGTGGTTAATTCCAGACAAAATGCCAGAGCCGCCAGTGGCACAGCCCGCAGCGCAAAAGCCTGCCCCTGCTAGAGCTGAAGTGCAACCGGTATCAAGTCGTTATACGGTTCAGACGGGTGATACCTTGTCGGGTATCGCTGATCGACTGTCCGTATCGCCCAAAGACATTGCCGATGTCAACGGTTTTAACACCAATTATCGTGTGCAAAAAGGACAAGTCATCATCGTGCCTGTCACAGTTGAAAAGGTCAAATATGCGCTAGCTGGCAAATCGATTAACTACACAGTACGCCCAGGTGATAGTTTAGGTAGTGTCGCCAATAACTTTGATTTAACGGTAGCAGCTTTAGCCAAAGCCAATTATCTAAAACCGACGGCAAATTTAATTCAAGGGCAAAAACTGGTTATTCCTCAAGCAGGATTGGGTACGGTGGCTAGTGTGACAGCGACCCGCGAACCGATGAGCAAGCAGGACTCTGCAAAACCAGAGAGCAAAAAAGAAACAAAAAAAGAGACCAAAACAGCCAAAGATACCCAATCAGAGGATGATAACAAGCCAGCGTCAAAACCAGTAAGCAAATATAGCCGTGGTGATACGCAAAGCTACCAAGTAAAATCTGGTGATAGCCTG
This sequence comes from Moraxella sp. CTOTU47618, assembly GCF_032017425.1. Lineage (NCBI taxonomy): Bacteria > Pseudomonadati > Pseudomonadota > Gammaproteobacteria > Moraxellales > Moraxellaceae > Moraxella > Moraxella sp. CTOTU47618. The sequence goes on from NZ_DALZPW010000001.1 coordinate 352,552, forward strand.
ACAAACTTGAGTGCAAAATATGGCGTTTCCAAAAGCGAACTTGCCGCCTTAAATAATTTAAAAGGTAATGAGTCGTTATTGATTGGTCAAAACATCAAAATCCCGAAAACCACAACAACCTATAAAGTTAAAGCAGGCGAAGGCTTAATTTCTTTGGCAGGACGCTTTGGCATCAGCCCTAAAGAATTGGCTAGTTTAAATAACTTGTCACCAACAGCGTCGCTAAAAGTGGGTCAAATCATTACGGTGCCAAGATAGGTTATAGTTTATAAAATAAAAAACCACTGTGTAAAAATAGTGGTTTTTTACTTAAGTTTTTGCCCGGTTTTTATAGTTTAGTTTTTATACTTAGCAAGGAAATAATAGGCAATAAAAAAGCGTATTTAATTAAAAATACGCTTTTTTACATATAAAGAGATAAGGGTTAATTAGTTAACGATATCTTTTAAACTTTTACCTGCTTTAAAGCTTGGGACTTTGCTTGCTGGGATTTGGATTTCTTCTTTAGTCTGTGGGTTACGACCTGTACGTGCTTGGCGTTCTTTGACACTAAACGTACCAAAGCCAACCAGTGACACGGTATCATTGGCTTTCATCGCTTCGCCAATCGTTGCGATAAAGGCATTTAATGCTTCAGTTGATTGGGCTTTAGAAAGACCGCTTTTTTTAGCAATGCTATCAACTAATTCTGACTTATTCATAAGAATATCCTTCAAATTTTTAGGGATGAAAATAAACGTTATATATACAAAGCATACACTTGATAAGTAATTAGGCTCAAAGCCTTGAGTATCAAGTGTTGCATAAGTAATTATGATTCGATTATAAGTAAACTCCAACGGCTTCACAAGCAGTTTAATCATAATTTCTGTGCAATTAAGCATTGATTAACGTGTTTTTGCAAAATATAGCGGTTGGCACACCAAACGATAACATTTTATTTCAACAAAAACTGCTAAAACTTGATATATACAGCTATAGTGAGTAAAAGTGGCTAAAAATCAATCCCGCCTTAATCAATACTCAGCGACTGACAGTGTTTTATACCAGACTTACAATAATTAATGTTATTAACACCCTTTTAAAGCTACACTATCGACAAATTACAAAACCCATATTTGATTAATTTTGTGGAAATTTAATGAACGATAATTTTCAAACTTCGACCAATGCCCCAAGCAATATAGCCACGACAGCGCTCAATGTGGTATTAGTGATTATTGAAACCTTGCTGACCCTGTTGCTACGTTTTGATGCAGATCTTCGTAAGGTTGTCTATCCTTTAGCCACTACCAATACTGTCGTTCGTATTCATGCTTATATTCCAAACGTCACTTTCTATGTGACTTTTACCGTTAACGGCATTTTGTTAGACAGTCAATTACAGCCTTCTCAGCAGGTCGATGTGACCATCAATGGCTTTACTTGGCAAATCGCACAGAATTTATTTACCAATCAGCCCAAAGCCATCGAGCAGCTACAAATCCGCGGCGAAGCACAAAAGATGGCAGAGGTGAAGGCTTTTTTACATCAAATTGGTATCAATCAGCTATTACAAGTCATCACAAAAGCAGTCAAAGGCGATAAAGACAAGCAAAAACTCAAAAAACCTATCAAAACTGATGCTGACTATAAGCAACAAGTCGAAGCACTCAATAGCGAAGTCAACGCCGCAAATCTACAAAAAACAGTGCTTGAAGCACAAATTTTAGAATTAAACAGTAAAAATCAATGGATGAAACGCGCGGCAATTGCATTTTTTGTATTATTCATCATTTGTGCAATTGGTTGGGCGGTAAAATAACACCCATTCCCCCCTATATTGCTTTGATAAAAGATAAAAAATTGCTTTGATAAAAAATCGTTTATCATTGAGTAAATAAATCTGAGAAATAAATAAATCCGAGTGTTTTAGTAAGAATTAATCTTGACTAAAAGACTCGGATTTTCATATAATAGCCATACCAACCATAAAACGTGTTTTCACAGCTTACTGTGCTTGAACGGATTTAAATTTTTAACTTAAGTGGGGCTACTATGCGATTGACAACCCGAGGACGCTATGCAGTGACAGCGCTGCTAGATTTGGCATTGCAAGAGCAAAAACATGAATTGGCTGTGTCATTGTCTGATATCGCAAAACGTCAAGAAATTTCTATTTCTTATCTTGAGCAGTTGTTTTCAAAGCTGCGTAAAAAAGGGTTGGTGGTGAGCACTCGCGGTGCATCAGGCGGTTACCATATTGCCAAACCCATCAATGAAATCTCGATTATGACCATTATTTCAGCGGTTGATGAGTCGGTGGATGCCAGAGCTTGCGAAGGTAAGGGCAACTGCCAAGACGGCGCCATGTGTTTAACCCATGATTTATGGAATGGATTGTCTGAGCAAATTGAAAACTATTTGTCCACCGTAACACTAGATACGCTCATCAACCGTCAAATTATCCGTGAAATTTCTGAGCGTCAAATTTTGATGGTTGAAGATATGCAGCATAAGGAGCAATCTGCGGTAAATCCGATGACAGAGGCACCCGTATCGCAACGAGCAAAGCATAGCACCACTAAAGTTAGTAATATTAGTAACAATCATTCATTAGCTGATAACAGCAAAACCTTAAAACAAAATTCTGGGGAGAATTTGTTAGCATGAATAAATTAGTCTATTTAGATTATGCCGCGACCACACCAATTGATGAGCAAGTCGCCCAAAAGATGATGAAATACATGACCTTTGATGGCGTGTTTGGTAATCCTGCTTCACGTTCGCATGGGTTTGGTTGGCAAGCTGAAGAAGCGGTTGAAACTGCCCGTGAGCAAATCGCGGAGTTAATCAACGCCGATTCACGTGAAATTGTATTTACTTCAGGTGCTACTGAGTCAGACAATTTGGCGATTAAAGGTGCGGCGCAATTTTATAGCGGTAAAGGCAAACATATCATTACCAGTAAAATTGAACATAAAGCCGTGCTAGACGTCTGCCGTGAATTAGAAACAGAAGGTTTTGAAATTACCTATCTAGACCCACAGCCAAAGACAGGTCTGATCACGGTTGACCAAGTTAAAGAGGCTATTCGTGAAGATACTATTTTAGTGACCCTAATGATGGTGAACAACGAACTTGGCACTTTAACAGATGTTGCGGCAATTGGTGAAATCACACGTGAAAAAGGTATTATTTTTCATGTTGATGCGGCGCAGGCAGCCGGTAAAACTCCGATTGATTTAGAACAATTAAAAGTTGATTTGATGAGTTTTTCTGCGCATAAAATCTATGGTCCCAAAGGTATTGGTGCTTTATATGTTCGCCGTAAACCACGTGTGCGTCTAAAATCACAAATGCAAGGTGGCGGTCATGAGCGTGGTATGCGTTCAGGTACTTTGGCAACGCATCAGATCGTGGGAATGGGTGAAGCCTTTGCCATTGCGGGCAAACGTATGGCAGAAGATGAAGCCAGACTGACAAAACTGCGTCAACGTCTTTGGGATGGCTTAAAAGAGCTTGATGAAATTTATCTGAATGGTGACATGAATCACAGTATTCCAAATATCGTCAACATCAGCTTTAACTTTGTAGAAGGCGAATCGTTGATGATGTCATTGAAAGATTTTGCCGTGTCATCGGGTTCTGCTTGTACGTCAGCGACGCTTGAGCCTTCCTACGTATTACGCGCGCTTGGATTGTCAGATGAGCTTGCTCATAGCTCAATTCGTTTTAGTTTGGGTCGCTATACGACCGAAGAAGATGTTGACCATGCAATTGCTGAGATGCGAACCGCGGTTGAAAAATTACGTGCTTTATCACCGCTTTGGGACATGTACCAAGAAGGCGTTGATTTAAATAGTGTGGAATGGAACGAACATTAATTTGTATTAAAAATTTATTTAATTTAATAAGTAAAGATTAGTCAGTTACGTTTGACGTAACCAGCCAAAAGGAAAATGAAATGGCCTACAGTGATAAAGTGCTTGACCATTATGAAAATCCACGTAATGTGGGAAACTTAGATAAAGATGCCAAAAATGTCGGTACCGGTATGGTTGGCGCGCCAGCCTGTGGTGATGTGATGCGCTTGCAAATCCAAGTGGGTGATAACGGTATCATTGAAGATGCGCGCTTTAAAACCTATGGCTGTGGTTCAGCCATTGCCTCAAGCTCATTGGTGACAGAATGGCTTAAAGGCAAAACTCTGGATGAAGCTAGCGCGATTAAAAACAAAGACATCGCTGAAGAGCTGGCATTGCCACCTGTTAAAGTGCACTGCTCAGTGCTGGCAGAAGATGCCATTAAAGCAGCGATTGAAGATTATAAATCCAAAGCTGAAGCTTGATTGATTTCACGATTGTCATAGCCTTATTGATTTATCCTCAATAAGACTGTGTGTGAGTCGCTCAAAGTGACTGGCCTAAAGATTTAAATGATTGCAGATTGACATGAGTAAATGGGGTAGTAAAGTGATTGAATTATCAAACGATGCAGCTGAACATGTACGCGATTTTTTGCAAAACCGTGGTCATGGTGAAGGTATCCGTGTAGGTATCCGTACCGCAGGTTGTTCTGGTTTAGCTTATGTGCTGGAATTTGTTGATGAGCCAGACCCTAACGACCAACGTTTTGAAAGCAATGGGGTTAGTGTATTTATCGATCCAAAAAGCTTAGTTTATCTTAATGGTTTGAAAATGGATTTTGTCAAAGAAGGTCTCAATGAAGGCTTTAAATTTAGTAATCCAAACCAAAAAGGTGAGTGTGGCTGTGGTGAATCTTTCACCGTTTAGTTTTTAATATTTTTTTTGTCAGTATAGTGATGGCTCGGTAGGGGAAGTTGAAAATGGTTAATTATTTTGAATTGATGAATGTACCCCAACAATATCAAATTGATATCGCCAAACTTCAGCAGACCCTTCGCCAACTTCAATCTAAGTTCCATCCTGACAACAATCTTGATGCGTCTGTAGCTGAGCAAAACCTTTCGCTATCTGCTAATACGGATGGTTTTTTGCGTGAATCAATCGCCAAATTATCCGCACTAAAGCCTGAGCAAGCGTCTGCTATTATTAATGAAGCCTATAATACGCTTAAAAACCCCGACTCTCGCGCGTCACATTTATTGGCACTCAAAGGCATTTCACAATCTATTAATCAGCCGATTCGTGATTTGGACTTTTTAGACGATGCCATGTCATTTCGCATCGATTTAGACGATGCTGATAGCCAAAGTATTACCTTGCTTAGCAAAAAACTTACCGAATGGCTAAATAATTATCAACTTGCTTTTGACGAGGTTTACCAAAAAATTGATAATTCAACTGTAGCTGAGGCTAATGATGATGCCTTAACGAAACAGGCGATAGATATTATTCAAAAACTGCAGTTTTTGGTTAAACTGCAAGCAGATGTAGCAAAAACCACCGATGAATTAGCCCAGCAGAATTTTGATAATGATGACGATCTCTACGTGTAAATCATGATTAAAGGGTAAGTTGTCATAGCGTTTGTTAATTTATTTGGTTTATCATATTTTTAATTTATAATACCATCCGTTTTGACTTTCTATAAAGATACAAACTAAGCTAAAGATATAAACTAAGCTGGTTTTATTTTCAAATTATTTTTTCTTTTTTTTAATTGGTCCAATTTATGTCGTTATTACAAATCGCTGAACCCAATCAAAGTGCCAAGCCCCATGCGCATCGTTTTGCTTTAGGAATTGATTTAGGAACCACGCGTTCACTGGTAGCGGTAGTCCGTTCAGGTGAGCCACAAGTGATTGGCGACAAAGTTAGCGAATGTCAATCTAACGACAATAACACCAATGATAATAACGACAGTCCATTTGCCAATCAGGTAAAAGGTATCGATTGCCAAAAGCTTTTGCCCTCGGTGGTGTATTTTGGCTTAGATGACAATGGCAATCCAGAAACTTTGGTAGGTAGTCATGCTGAAGCCATGGCAGAACAAGCACCAAATCATACTGTACGCTCGGTCAAACGGTTTATGGGTCGAAGCATCAAGGATATTAAGTTCAATCATCCTTACGAATTAGTCGGCGATGTCGATGTGATGCCAAGTATCCAAACCCCACAAGGTGCCAAAAACCCTGTTGAAGTATCAAGTATCCTGTTAAAACATCTGTATGATCGGGCAAAATTGGCGTTACCTGACAATAGTATTGTGGGTGCGGTGATTACGGTGCCGGCTTATTTTGATGAAGCACAGCGCCAAGCGACTAAAGATGCGGCTAAATTGGCAGGCATTCATGTGATTCGATTATTAAACGAGCCGACGGCTGCCGCGATGGCGTATGGGCTCAACCAAGCACAAGACGAAGCATATCATCTCATTTATGATTTGGGTGGGGGCACGTTTGACGTATCGGTGTTAAAGCTCAATCAAGGCGTGTATGAAGTGCTGGCAACGGGCGGTAATAGCGCACTGGGTGGCGATGATATTGACCGCCTGATTGCTAATTGGCTCATTCAACAAACAGGCTTGCATCCATCAAACATTGATAACCATCAAAAACAGCTGCTAAACGTACAGGCTCGCACCCTCAAAGAACAGTTGTCAAAAGTAGAGCAAGTGACTGCCAAGCTTTCAATTAGCGGTCAAGCTTTTGACATTGTGTTAACCCAAAGCAATCTTCGTCAAATCATCCAGCCTGTGACTGACCGTACATTAGCGGTTTGTGAGCAAGTGCTACGTGATGCTGGACTTGAGACGTCCCAGCTTGATGAAGTGGTATTGGTAGGTGGTTCGACACGAATGCCATTGATTCAGCAGATCGTGGCAGAAACGTTTAATCAGCCGCCACTGTCACGCATCAATCCCGATGAAGTCGTCGCGTTAGGCGCAGCCAAATATGCTGGCCAATTAATCGGACAACAGCAAGATACGGTGTTGCTGCTTGATGTCACGCCTTTATCCTTGGGGCTTGAGACCATGGGCGGTCTCACCGAAGTGATTATTCCGCGTAACACGCCCATTCCTGTAACGCGTAAACAGGTGTTTACAACCTATCAAGATAACCAAAATGGTATGATTATCCATGTGGTACAAGGTGAACGCGATACGGTGGCTGACAATCGCTCGTTAGGGCAGTTTAAACTGACTGACATTCCAGCGATGAAAGCAGGGTTGGCGCGTATCGAAGTTACTTTTCAAATTGATGCCAATGGTCAGTTAACCGTCTGGGCTAAAGAGTTGACAACGGGCAAAGCAAGCCAAATTCAAGTCAAGCCGTCTTATGGGTTGTCAGAAGATGAGCAGGAAAAACTGCTCAAAGCAGGCTTTGATTTTGCCATGCAAGATCGACTGCAGCGCAGCTTGATTGAAAGTCAGGTAGAAGCAAAACGAGAATTGTTGGCGCTAGCATCCGCGCTTGCAGAATTTGGCTTTTTGTTAAGCGATGCGCAGAAAAATACGCTGCAAACCTCGATGGCTGATGTTCAACACGCGATTGATGGTGCTGAACAAGCCCAGTTAGAAACAGCGAGCGCGCAGCTAAAAGTTCATAGTGATGATTTTGCTGCACTTATCATGAACCAAGCGGTCAATGAAACCATGAAAGGCACTTCAACCGCGGATTGGTCAAATTAATTTTAAATACATAAGACTATTAATCGTTAAGAGATTGCTATGCCGAAAATTACTGTATTACCGCATCACCAAATTTGCCCTACTGGCGCAGAGATTGAACTCAATGAAGGCGATAATCTATGCCGTGGTTTGCTAGAAAAAGGCGTGAAAATTGAGCATGCTTGTGATATGTCAAAAGCTTGTACTACCTGCCATGTTATCGTGCGAAAAGGGTTTAATAGCTTGGAGGAAATGGACGATATCGAAGCTGATTTGCTAGATCGTGCTTGGGGGCTAGAGCCAGATTCAAGACTGTCTTGCCAAGTCATCATTGAAGATCAAGATTTGACGATTGAAATTCCAAAATATACCATCAATCACGCCTCTGAAAATCATTAATACCAACCGATAAAAAAAGGCTTACTAATCATGGTTAGTAAGCCTTTTTTGATGGCGCTACGTATCGCTAAACACTCTTTATTGCTAGAACAAGGCGCTGACTCATTCAGCGCATATTTATTCATAGCATATTATGGCGCAGCAGTCTGCGGTTTAACCGTGACTTTAGTGATGGATTTTAAGTATGCTAAATAATCCTCAAACTGAGACTGACCGATATTTTCGCGCACGATTTGGGCAGTTTGTTGTTTGACTTCGGGTGTGATTTGCGCGTTGTCATTGCTAATAACCCCACCAACAATCACGCTCGCACCCGATACAGTAGGCCGCGTCATGACCGCTAGTTGATTGTTCACAGCAGGTTGACTAAATGCCACACCACGCTCGTCATCGCTGAGTTTGCTATCTTGACGAGTCACAATCCCCAAATCTTGGAATGGTGCACCCGCCGCCGCAATTGAATTGGCTTGTTTGACTTTGGCAGCGATGGCATTGGCCTCTGCCACGGCTAAACTTTTTGCTTTCTCTTCAATAAGCTTGGCTTTGATAACCGGCTCAGCTTCTGCTTGTGTCATGAGTTTGCTAGTGCGGTGATTGGTTGATTGTAACCATACCACTTTATCAGAGACATCTATGCCGACTGACACACTGCCTTCTTGCAGCGCGAGTGGCTCAAATGCTGCCGCTACAATAGCAGGTTGATTGAGAGCGGAAGAGTTATTGGTTTTAGGGTAGTTTTTAATCGATTTGGCGGTTAATTTATAGCGATTGGCAAGCTCGGTGATAGTAGCGCCAGCGACTGCGTCATTGTTGATTTTACCAATCAAATCTTGATAGGCGGCTTCGCGCTTTTGCGCCATAATTTGTTGGGTTAACACAGGCGTCAAGCTTTCAATGGTTGGTGGGGTTTGACCATTGATTTTTACCAATTTAAATAAATGATAGCCATAGTTGGTTTTGATGGGGCCGGTGACTTGACCGACTTTTAGAGTCTTGATTTGGGTCATGATGGTGTCATAATCATTGGGGAACATCGATTGGGTAATCGGACCGATGTTACCGCCATCGTTTTTACTACCTTCATCTTGCGAGTACTGTTTGGCAAGTGCCGCAAAATCCGCTTGATTGGCATCAAGCTTACTTTTTAATGAGGTTAAGGTGGCTTGTGCTTGACCGCCATTCATCAAAATCATTGCCAATTCGTATTCGGTTTGGTTGTTGCTGTTTTTCAAATAGGTTTGATACTGTTGCTGCAATTCCTGAGCCGTTGGGGCAGCAACAGGCAGGGCATTTTTATTGAGTTCTAGATAAGTTAAATCCACCATCTCACTAGATTTAAGTGTCGCTTGATTTTTTTGATAATAACTTGCAATCTCTTGCGGCGTCACTTGCACCTGCGGCGCAAAGCTGTGCCAGTCCAAACGCAGCACTTGCACAGGGCGCGACTCAGACTGCATTGACATAAGTTTATCAATACTCCCTTGCGCAAAAATCCCTGTATTAATGATACCGCGGCTAAAGGCAGTCACCAACAAGTCTTGACGGACCGAATCAAATAATTGTTCTTTGGTCATGCCGCGACTGGTTAAATAGCTAGCAAACAACTCGTTAGAAAATTTTCCGCTGGCGTCTTGGAAGGTTTTTTCTGCCATCAACATTTGGGTAATGGTGGCATCGGACACAGTAAAACCAAGCTGGTTGGCTTGGTTGATAATCAAATAACGGTCAATCAAATTGTGCAGCATCTGCTCACGTAATTTATCGCTATTAAGTAGGCTTGCATCGCCATTCACTTGCTCAAGCAACGTTTCGCGGCGATTGTTAATCATGGTTTGCAAGGTAGCATTATCGATATTTAACTCTGCAACTTTGGCGACAGCATTGGGGTCATCTCCGCTACGGACAATTGACTCAAAACCCGTGATGGCTAAAGGAAGTAAAAAAAGAACGAGCAAGGCTTTGCCCATCCAACCTTTCAAAAAATTGCGTAAAGATTCCATATTGCTCACTTGCAGTTTAGATGGATTTATTAAGGATAACTAATCAGGCTAAATAATCAAATCAAACACGATATTATAGGGGAACTGTCCACCAAAATCATTATCTTTCATCAAGTTGGGTAGACAGTTTTAAGATATAGCAAAATAGTAAAAAGGCAGCTTATTAGCAATTTATAAATTTTTAGATAACGCGTTATAAATTCTTAGATAGCTCGGAAATAATAGCGTCAAGGATTTTGAGTCTTGCGCTATATTTATCATCGGTGGCAATCACATACCAAGGGCGTTTTTTATGGTGGGTTAAATGAATCATGTCGGAAGCGGCTTGCACGTACTCATGCCATTTGGCGCGGTTACGCCAATCATCATCGGTAATTTTAAACTGCTTATTGGGCGTCTCTTCACGCGCTTTAAAGCGTTTAAGTTCTTCTTCTTCACTGATAGCGAGCCAAAATTTGACCACAATGGCATTGCTCTGTACCAAGTCGTTTTCAAAGCGATTGATTTCGTCATAAGCACGTTGCCAGTCTGCCTCTTTTGCAAAGCCCTCAATACGCTCAACGAGTACCCGACCATACCAACTACGGTCAAAAATGGTCACTCGGCTATTATGCAGGCGTTGTTTGAGTAAGGCGACGCATTTATTGCGTTTGAATTTTTGCGATAAATACGCTATATCCACATCTGCCATTTCATCATGGGGCAGGCGCGTCCAAAAACGCCACAGATAGGCGTGTTTCAATTCATCTTCGGTTGGGGCAGAGATAGCGTGGATGGTAAATTCACGCGGGTCGAGTGGGGCAATGATGCGGCGTATCGCCCCGCCTTTGCCTGCCGCATCCATACCTTCGAATACAAAGATGATATGGCGCTGACCTCGCTCACGAATCAGTTCAGCGAGTATATGTTGTTTGCTATGCAGTTGTTTTTTATAATCTGCTTTTTCTAATGCGTGGGATTCGACGCTAACCAACTCATCAATTAGTGGGGTGGGTTTAAAAGGCAGTGAGGTGGGTTTAACAGGATTTTTGTCCGTTTTAGGGTTAGCTGATTTATCAGTTTTTGCTAGGTTGTCTTGGGCATCATTGGCTGCAGCTAGTTGGTTCATGGTTTGCAGCGCTGCTAATACAACATTCGCAAATTGGATATTTGAGGCATCGATATCTTGTCCATCTATGTGGTGCCAGCTTGATTGTAAGCGCATCAGCTTGCTGCTAAAGCGTTTGAAACGTTTCACATCTTTTTTTCGAAACCAATCTAAATGGTACAACTGCTCAGGGTCAGGCTCTTCATCGGTCAAGCGTTTTTTTAGCGTTTTGTTGTCGACTGAAAACCAGCATTTGACGATATCGGTGTTGTTATTGACCAAATCTTGTTCAAACGCCTCAATATCTTCAATCATTTGCTGTAAGCGCTGTTCATCTATATCATCGCCACAGTCAAACACATAACGAATCAAGTCAGCGTACCAGTTGCCAAAATACACGGCAATTTCACCCTTTCTAGGCAGTTGCCATGTGTGACGCTGCCAAATCGGTTGGTAGCGGCTGGGATGCTGTCCCATAGTGGCGTGAACCTTGATATAGCGTGCGTCCATCCATTCGGTTAGCGCTTTGACCGCTTCGCCTTTGCCCGAATTTTCCATACCATTCACCAAGATTAGTAACCCGCGCGAGTTTTTGCCAGCCCGTTGCTCGCGTAGGGTGGTTTGCTCGGTAATTAAGTCAAAACTTAATTGCGCCTCAAGCGTCGCAGGTGGCGTTTTGTGAGCGTTATCGGTTTTGGCAGATTTGGCAGTGTTATTAGTGGGTGCAGACGCGGCTGTATTATTATTCAAGTTGTTATCTAAGCTATTATCTAAACTGTTGCTATTTTGCGTTGGCATACGACCTTCTTAGGGAAATACCCGAAATTTTGCTAATGACCGCTTCATTTTTTTAAAAGATAGCAGTTATCCTACCGGTGAACAATTTACGATTTGTATTTTTGGTGGATTTACATTAAGGTAATGCGTCACAAAACTTCATTTTACTGTGGGTTTATACAATGGATAAACTGCAGTTTCTCTGTTTTGAATTTAAAAATTTTGCAAAAAAATCGAGGCCCTATGAGCAGCTTAAGCCAATTAGAACAAGATTTAAAACAATTTCGCGCCCTTCCATACCACAGCGATACCCAGTTAGCGCAAAAACTCAGTGAAGTACAAGCCTGGCAACGCGGTCGTATTCATAAAACCCACCAAGCGTTATTTGCCAGCGCCAACAACCAAGCCATGGGGGAATTTTTAATTGACCAACTATATGGGGGCGAAAAATTCAATGTGCTCGCTGAACAGCTAGAGCGCATGGTGCAAAAGGCTGAAAAATTAGAAAAATTTATCCCTGCCAATGCCGTGAGCACAGGGGCAGCCGGTATCATCGAAGCGATTAACGCCATTAAGCTTGATTTACAGCTTGCTCAGTATTTACAAGAAAATCATTTATCCGTGGATGAGCCATCCATGATTAAAGCCTATCAGTCCGTCAATGCAGAGTCCGCAAGACGCCAACAGATTGCTGACCTCAAACAAATGTGCTATCGCACGGATAAATATCTTAAATCATTTATCTTACAAAAAGCATTTTCACTCGCCAAAGGCACAGCGTACAAAAAAGGTTTTCAGCCGTTATATGACTTTATCGCCGAAGGTTTTGCTGCCATCAAACCGATTAAAAGTATTGGCGCCTTTATCGAGCCATTTTGTGAAAAAGAGTTGCAAATCATTACCAATGTGCATGCTGGCAAAGAACATCCTTTTGATGTTTAGTGATAAAATAGAAAAAAAATTTGCACGAACTTTGCGCTTTTAACTTTGCCAATTCTTGATTGGCGATGACCTCACTAGGAAACCACATGAACGACAATAACCATAATTCAATCCAAGACAGCTTGGTAAAAGACAGCCTCCAAGCCAATGACAAACTCAATAGCCAAGTACAACAGTCACTGACAGCTGACACCACCATCAACCGTCAATTTACTGGCACAGCTGATTTGCCAGAATCCGTGCCCCAAGGTCAGCAGCTCACTCGCCCTGCATCCGCTACCCCAAATGACGCTATCCCCAATGAGTTGTCAGCGCAATCAACTAGTAGTTTTGATAAATCAGCTATCGACAATCCGCACACTGAAGCCACTGATGGCAATGAAGAGACCCATTTTGGCTACAAAACCGTCAAAAAAGCTGAAAAACAACAAAAAGTAGCAGAAGTGTTTACCTCTGTGGCTAAAAAATACGACATCATGAATGATTTAATGTCACTGGGTATTCATCGTCTGTGGAAACGCTATGCCATCAGCCTAACGGGCGTGCGTGCAGGTCAACGGGTATTAGATATCGCAGGCGGCACAGGTGACTTGGCAAAAGCCTTTAGTAAAGAGGTGGGGCGCACAGGTCATGTGGTATTATCCGATATCAATGAAGCGATGCTAGAGGTCGGTCGTGAGCGTCTGCTCAATGCAGGTTGTAGTAACGTCGACTTTGTACTTGCCAACGCTGAGACGCTGGCACCATTTGAAGATGAAAGTTTTGATTTGGTGACCATCAGCTTTGGGCTACGCAACGTCACTGACAAAGACGCGGCACTGCGCTCCATGTATCGGGTGCTCAAAAAAGGCGGTCGCTTGCTGATTTTGGAATTTTCAAAACCGGTGTTTGAGCCATTTGGTAAAGTGTATGATTTGTATTCGTTTACCGCATTGCCACTCATGGGTAAATTGGTGGCGAATGATAGCGAAAGTTATCAGTATTTGGCAGAGTCTATCCGTATGCACCCAGACCAACGCACCCTAAAAGGCATGATGGAAGACGCAGGGTTTGTCAATTGTGACTATAACAACCTAACAGGCGGTATCGTGGCGGTACATCGTGGGTTTAAAAAGTAATTGATGAAACAGGAACTTTTTGTTGATTTACCGAGTATAAAAAAAATTAATCAACGAATTACCTTTTATATGACTGTAGGGTTAATGGTCTTGCAAGTTATTTTGCTGACCATTTCGGAAACTAACAAAGGGTTTTCGATACTTGTATTTTTAGTTGCTATTTTTAGTTTAATTGGAATTTGGACGAGTTATTTTAACAAAGTTAAACTGTATAAAAATCAACCTTATATCGTGCTAGACGACTTTGGTATCAAAGTTTTTAACCGTCATAAAACTGAGTACGCAAAATGGCAAGATGTACAAGCAATCCACCTGTATTTTCGTACATCGATAAATAACTATTATTTCATTCAAGCAGATACATATATTAGATTAGATAACAGTTTAATTAATTTAGACATGATAAAATTGCTAAAGAAAACTGCTCAAAATTATACTATCCCAGAATTTATCCCTTAACTTAAAAGGTAAAAAATGTTTACAGTTTTATTGCTTGCAGGGATTGAAAAAGTTATCAATCTTGTCATTACTACCGACCCCATCACCCAAGCAGGGTTACAACCGTTATCGGGTAAAGTTTTGCGCCTAGTGATGGCAGAGCCCGCCATTGAATTTGATACGATTTTTAATGATGACCATATCCGCTTTGAGCCTGTGACGGTTGATGTTTTTGAACCTAAGGGTAGCGCTGTGGTAAGCAAACCTGATTGTATGGTCAAGGTAGACAATCCTGTGCATTTGCTCAATTTGATGGGTGACCCACAAGGCAATCTGCCGATTGAGGGCGATTATAAAGTGCTGATGCAAGTCAAACAATTAGTCGCTGGGTTTGACCTTGATATCATTGGTAAACTGCAACCTTTGATTGGTCTGCCGATGGCAAGTCAATTGTCTAATCTGTTAGCCAACCTAAAAGGCACAATCGCTGCACCTGCCAAAGAGATGTTTGCCGATATTGCCAATATCAGAGAGTGGAAAACCAACGATGCAAGTACTGATGACAATACAGGCAATGAATTAAAGCAACAGCTACTAAAACTGCGGGCAGATATTGAACGTGAACAAGCCAGACTCGATGCCATCAAGCAACAGCAAGCGGCCTTATTGAGAAAGTAGATTGCAAAAGTAGATTGTAAAAGTAAATCCATTGCAAAAGTTGCTTTTGCACAATCAAAATGACGGGTTAAATCCCCGTCTTTTTTTTAACCATTAAAAAATTGCTTATATCATGCTAGAATTCCCACCATTGATAAGCTTTCTAACGAGTTGCCAACGTGTTACTAAATCATCGCAAACGTCTTTTACAACTGTGGCGCATTGCCGCTCATTATCGTGTTGATACCCATCTGCCTATTGAAGAGACGCCGCAGCTTGAGCCTATTGCCAAACTTATCCGTATGCACCCTGCCAGCTATTTTCAAAAACCGCATCCAGACGGGGTTAGGCTGGCGCTTGAAGAGATGGGCACGCTGTTTTTAAAATTAGGGCAGCTGCTTTCCACCCGTCGTGATTTGGTCACCCCTGAGATTATTGAGCAGTTGGTGCATTTGCAAGACAGGGTGAAACCCTTTAGTGTCGATACAGTTATCGAGCAAATTGAACAATCGACAAAAAAAGGCGGTTTGGGGCAAACTATCAACCAGTTATTTGCTAGATTTGATGGCACACCGTTAGCGGCGGCATCCATCGCGCAAGTACACACCGCACGCCTGCATGATGGGCGTGAAGTGGTAGTCAAAATAGTTCGCCCAACCATCCGTGAACAGATTATTGAAGATTTTGAATTATTGCGCGATTTGGCAGGGTGGGCATCGGCACGGATTGAAGCGGCGCGTGCCGTACATATTATCGATATCGTTGAAGATTATCGGCAAGTCTTGCTCAATGAGCTTGATTTAACCCTTGAAGCTGCCAATACCACCCAAATGCGTAACAACTTTTTGGGTTCATCGATGATGTATGTGCCTGAAGTGTATCAAGCGAGCAAAAACATCATGATTATGGAGCGCATTGTTGGGGTGCCGATTTCGCAAACCCAAGTGTTTGATGCGCTTGGATATGATAGGGCGGCACTTGCGGCAAAAGGATTAACGATTTTTTTCACCCAAGTATTTCGGGATAATTTCTTTCATGCCGATATGCATCCAGGCAATGTGTTTGTTGAAACGCTGCCAGCCGATACCCCAAATCCCAATCCCCGCTATATTGCCCTTGATTGCTCAATCGTGGGCGAGCTATCTAAAGCTGACCAAATGATTGTGGCAAGGCTTTTATTATCGGTGATAAACAATAACTTTACCGGTCTAGTGGATATTATCGCGCGGGCAGGCTGGATTCCACCCAATACCGATAAATATGCCCTCATGCGCGATATGCGCCGCACCGTGTCACCGATGATTAGTAAGCCAATCAACGATATTGATTTTGCAGGCGTGCTCATGTCGGTGCTTGATATTGCGCGTCGCTATCATTTGGACATACCGCCGCAATTAATGCTACTGCTTAAAACCCTAGTGCATGTGGAAGGTCTGGGACGGGATTTATATCCTGAGCTTGATATTTGGTCGCTCGCCAAACCGATTTTGACAGGGTGGGTGAAGCAACAATTTGACCCGATGCAAAAAATAGGTGAGCTACGCAAGCAATTACCTGAACTGTTACTGAGTCTCAATGACATGCCACAATTGCTGGATAACAGTTTGCAAAGTCTGTCAAATCTGGGTGGCCACCAAAATCAGCAGCTGCGTGAAATACAGCAAATTCGCTCAGATATGCTCAAAAGTCGTCAGCAGGATTGGCTGGCGCTGCTTGGGTTTGTGGGTTCATTGTTTATCGCGCAAATGATTGCCAGTCATGCCGTTTGGCAGGTGAGTAGCTGGCTTGCACCGATTTTTTATGTGATTGCAGTGCTGTTTGTATTGTGGCGGTTAATGGGGTAATTATGAATGGTAAAAACATTAGAAGATTTACAACCCCATACTCCCTTAATATTGCCGATTGTCATTTATCAGGAAAGACTCAGGAAAAATGAGTTTCATTTTCAGTATTTGGTTGGTTTGAGTTGTTTCACCATAGGATTGTATTTCTGTTATGTCATCGGCTCGTTAGCATTTAAAATTAACCATGATTTAATAACAACTGCTTTGTGGATACTATTTAATCCATTTACTGGGGTAGTATTTTGGTTAGGGTACCTTGCATTAACAGGGGCGAAAAAATCTTTAAAACGGTTTGACCAATTACCGCAACAGTTTGTCTTTGCCAACATTAGCCAAAACACAATTGAAATTTATTCTCATTTAAATGAGTTATGTTTTGATAGTACCTTTGACAATCTAGAATACTGTAAATCCCATGTTTTCAAAGGTACACACATTTTTGAAATTAAAGCAAAAAATAGCAAAAAATTCGGTTTTGGCGTTAGCAGTGAATTGACTTCAACAATAGATAATCAAGACTATAGACTAAAAGGCTATGATGTTGCCTATATAATTAACCTTGCCAAAAATCGAACTGACAAAGGTGTGATGCTATTTAAAAAAGGTCTATATATCAATGGTT
This sequence comes from Moraxella sp. CTOTU47618, assembly GCF_032017425.1. Classification (NCBI taxonomy): domain Bacteria; kingdom Pseudomonadati; phylum Pseudomonadota; class Gammaproteobacteria; order Moraxellales; family Moraxellaceae; genus Moraxella; species Moraxella sp. CTOTU47618. The sequence continues at coordinate 370,011 of NZ_DALZPW010000001.1, forward strand.
ATTAATTTAAGATTAAATAATATTTAGGGATTATTGTGATTAAAATAATGCTCAACCAATAACTTGACGATTAAAGGCACAAAAGGTTTTGCCAAATCATGTCCCATATCCTTTATCAAATGAAATTCACTGTGCGCAATTGCTTTGGCAATCGCTCGACCATGCGCCGATGGCACCAGCCCATCTTTTTCCCCATGAATGATAATGGTTGGCTGTTTGATTTTTTGGTCGAATTTAACAATAGAGCCAGTGGCTAATATCGCTTGCAGCTGCTGAAGCGCGCCACGTGGGTGATAACTACGTTCAAACCGCAAACGAATGAGCCGTTCTACTTCCTCTTCATCCACATGTTTGGGTGAGCCGATACGCTGCATACACCACACGCCGTATGCGACCACGTCATCAATTTGGGTGGTTTTGGGATGTGACAGTAGGGTTTGCAACTGCTTTGGCTTGGTGGGTGGTAAAAATGGCTTGTTGTTACTGGTAAACATGAGACCCAGTGTCGACACGCGTTTTGGGTATTTGGCAGCCAAAATTTGCGCAATCATCCCGCCCATGGATGCCCCCACCACATACACATTGTTCAGCGCTAATTTATCAAGCAAGCGGCGGGTATCTTCGACCATGTCAAATAAGTTATACGCCACAGGAAAATGACGGTTCGTCAAACCCACCTGCATACGCAGCATCATTTTGACATTGTTGATAGGAAAACGGGGGAAGGGTCGGGCGATTTTTGAGGATAGCCCGATATCACGATTGTCAAAACGAATCACAAAAAAGCCTGCATCAATCAAGCCTTTGACAAAACTATCTGGCCAAAACACCAACTGCGAGCCTAAGCCCATAATCAGCAGCAAGGGCGGATGATCAGGATTGCCACCAACTTCAACACACAGTTGTAATTCATCACCAATATCAATGATGGCACTTTGCATAAAGTCCGTAATCACTGAGGGTTCAAAATTAAATTTGGCTAAATCCATAATTTATTCCAAAAATATCAATCTGCTAGTGGGGTGTTGAATGAACTTGCCGCATTAGATGACGCGTTGCACCAGCGTGGCAACTAATATAGTTACTAAGACAGCCAATCCGCCACTTGCTTGGTTAACGTTAAGCGCTGTTTCGCTGCTTCTTTACCGGCTAATACAAACCCTAAGATGCTATTAGGATCATCTTTTGGATGGGCGGTCATGACCATGCCATCAGTGGTTGGGGTCGTTTGCCAATACAGTTGATCGTCACTGTACTGCCCTGATACAGGTAATACCACCAAAGGTAAACTAGGTGTTTTGATAGCCACTGGCATGGCAGGATACGCCACTTTGGTCGGCGCCATGTTAGGGTCAGCTAGGGTTTTTGCCAAGGCTTTGGCTTGGTTCATCAATGGCATGACATAGGGCATGTAGCTACCCATCACGTTGGCACAATCGCCAACGGCATAAATATGCTTTGCCGATGTGGCTAGATAGGCATCGACCTTGATGCCTTGCTGCACTGTTCTTGGCAAATGGGTTATTGTAGGATTGATGTGCTGTGACGATGCTATGGCAATGTTCGCTGATGCAGCAAGGTCAGTATTAGCCACCAAACCAATCGCTATCAAAACAATATCCGCTTCAAAGGTTTGTGATTGCTTATCCCTGTCAAACGAGATGGTCACGGTTGCATTATCGCTTGTTTCAATATTTGTAGTAATATTTTTATTAAGGTTTGTCGTGATACTGGTGATATCAGTGCCTAAGTAAAATGTCACCCCTGACTGAGTCAAAGCGTCTTGTAGCATGATACCCGCTTCGCTAGGGAGCTGCTGAGCCAGTGGGCGTGCCGCTTTATCAAAGAGAGCTACTGTGATGTCAGCGGTCTGGTTATCTGTATTTTGACCAATCAAATCATTGGCAAATTCACAACCAATCAACCCTGCACCAATAATCGCTACCTTAACCGGCGCTGATTTTTGAGATTTTAAGGTGTTGAGGCGCTGCTGAAAGCTTTTGTACTCATCTAAATGATTGACGGCAAAAATGGTTTGATGATTGACCGCTAGATTGGGTAACATTCTAGAATGCGCACCTGTTGCCAATACCAAATCTCGATAAGCAAGCGTTGTTTGAGAAGCTTCATTGACTAGCGAGTGAACCTCAATAACTTGTTCATCGGCATTAATATCAGTGACTTGATGAAAATTTAATAGGGTCAGGTTTAACGTTTCTGCCATTTTTGCCGCGCTCGCATTGGCGATAGAATCGGCAAGTTTGTTTTGCGCATAGGCATTTGACAAGGTTGGCTTAGCATAGCTATCACCACTGTCTTGACACACCATGACAATAGGCAAGCTAGTCGTTAGTTTTCTGAGCTCACGCGCTAGCGTATAACCCGCCATTCCTGAACCAATAATGATTACAGGTTGTGGTTCTGTATTTGACAGTTGCGCAATAGGCGCATCATTTGAATTGATACTGTCTAAGCTTACACTATTGTCGCTGGCACTATCGACACTCGCACTATCGGCATTGTTAGTTGATTGCATAATAAAACCCTATTATATTTATTATAGTTCAATCATTTCAAAGTCCACTTTGCTAACCCCACATTCAGGGCAAGTCCAATCTTCGGGAATATCTTCCCAGCGTGTACCTGGGAGGATGCCTTCTTCTGGGCAGCCCAATGCCTCATCATACACCCAACCACACACGATACATTGATATTTTTTCATTGGTAACTTTCCCTATGTTAGTGGTAACTTTTGCTATTGAAGATAAGGATAAAAATTGCAATTACAATGCCGAGCAGTATGTTAACCATGCAAAACTTACGCAATTACCTAAAAATTTAACTTGCGATAGTTTACAAGTATGCACTGAAACAAGCAAGCCAATGACAGGCAACATTCAATCCCATACCGCAAATTTTTAAATCAGTTCGCCCAAGCCTAGCCTATTAATCATGGTTAAAGTAAAGGCTTAACGCCATCCATGACCCTGATTGGCTCAGCAGGAAAAAATTGCTAGAATGAGGCACGCTTGAGCAATTTTTACTTACTTTTTACTTAACACTTACTTTTACTTAATTTTTTACTTAACTGGGTCAATCCTATGCAGCCGACTATCACCCCTGATTCACCACATCCATTTTGGCAAATCATCAGAGTGGTACCTGATTTTCCCAAACAAGGCATTGCGTTTTATGATATCACCCCATTATTGCGCGCTCACATCAATGCGGTAATTGATGCGTTACTGGCAGCGATACCACAGCCAGTATTCGATGCGGTTGATTGCTTTGGCGCCATTGAAGCACGGGGGTTTATTTTTGCTAGCCTGTTGGCGGGTCGAACAGGCAAAGGCATGGTACTGGTACGCAAAGAAGGCAAGCTGCCCCCGCCTGTGGCGAATAAAAGCTATGCGCTAGAGTATGGTAGTGATACTTTAGAGATGCAGGCGGGACTTGCGCCCGCTAATGTGTTGTTAGTGGACGATATATTGGCGACAGGGGGTACTTTGAGCGCTGCAGTGGGACTTTGTGAAGCCGCAGGGCATCAGGTGTTAGGCGCACTTGTATTGCTTGATTTGGTGGATTTGCATCAACCGCTTGCTATACCACTTTATACCGTGTTGCAAGCTAAAGGCTAGTGGGGTGGCATGGGGCTAATCATGACTAAAGGACATGATTAGCCGCTAACAAAAATTTAATGAACCAAGCTTCATCCATTAAAGTTTTAATGAATAAAGCTTTAATTAACAACACTTAGTTAACCAAGCCTCTCAAGGTTTGCTCTAACGCTTCTCTAGCTTGGATAAAGCCTTCAATACCAGCAGATAATAACGCTTGGCTGATAGGATCAAGCGCATGCTGCTCGGCAAATTGGGTCTCATCGAGGGTTTGTTTTTTGAGGTCAATAAATTTCATGTCTGGGAATAGCTGACGCTCGACTTTGACGTCCATCGTGGCAAGTTGGTCTAGCAAATCAGGCGCAATCGTTAATAAATCACAACCCGCCAATGCCAATATTTGCTCAATGCTGCGAAAACTCGCGCCCATGATTTGGGTGGTGTAGCCATGCTGTTTGAAGTAATGATAGATAGTTTTGACTGAGCTCACGCCTTTATCACGACTGATTTCGATGCTATCGAGTCCTTCATCTTTTTTCTGCCAATCCAAAATCCGTCCGACAAATGGCGAAATCAAGGTAACATCGGCATCGGCACAGGCTTGGGCTTGGTGCAAGCCAAATAGCAGCGTCACATTACAATGGATACCTTGTTGCTCTAGCGCTTTGGCGGCTTGGATGCCTTCCCAGGTGCCAGCGATTTTGATGAGTACGCGTTTTTTATCAATCCCAGCGGCTTCATAGGCTTTGATAAATTGCTGCGCTTTGACAATGGTGCCATCGGTATCATAAGACAACCTTGCATCCACTTCGGTGGAAACACGACCATCAATCAGTTTTAAAATTTCGGTGCCGATATAAATGGTGAGCTCATCAATCACCGCATCCATATCATTGGGGTGTTTTTTTAATGTCTCAATTAAAATAGGCTGCATTTGTGGCGCTGACAATGCCTTGGTAATCAAGCTTGGGTTGGTGGTCGCATCGACTGGTTTTAAGCGGGCAATCGCTTGCAAATCCCCAGTATCTGCCACAATGGTTGTCATCATTTTTAGTTGGTTTAAGCTGCTAGTCATGTACTTTCCTAAATGTCAAATTGCTGCATGTCTCTGATAACCTATCAGCGACAAAATGGTTCAGGGACAAAATAGTATGGTTTCATTCAATGTTGTTTAACCTATGTCAAAAGCTATCACAAACATTGTGACGATCGCTAGTTTTTTTTCTATTTTGCAAGTATTTGTTAAGCACCAAGCAGAAAAATCCAATTTTTTTTAGGGTATGCCAAAAATATTGTGTCTATATCACTATTTGTGATGAAAAAGCGCCGAGCGAAACTCGATTAACAGGCGTGATTTGTGCTAGTATTAGGCAATTTCTGCTATAAAGCCATTTGGTAACTTTGTATATTTCAAGGTATATTTCAAGCTAGGCTGCCTGTGATTTATGACCCTCAATCCTATCGCGCAGGTCAGTGTTGACTGTTGAGTTGTAATTTTATGAATGAACAAACGATGAGCAATGATGAATTAATTGGACTTCGCCAAAAAATCGATGAAGTGGATGAAAAAATCCAGCGATTAATCAACGAGCGAGCAGGCTATGCGGTGCAAGTAGCCAAAGCCAAAAAGACGCAAGAGGACAATCCGATTTTTTATCGCCCAGAGCGAGAAGCGCAGGTGCTAAAAAAAGTGATGGCGCGTAATGAGGGTCCACTCCCTGCCGATAAAATGGCACGTTTATTCCGCGAAATTATGTCAGTGTGTTTAGACTTAGAAGCCCCACAAAAAATTGCTTATTTGGGCCCTGCAGGCACCTTTACTCACATGGCAGCGCTAAAGCATTTTGGTAAAGCCGCCACGACCGTGCCGCTATCGACCATTGCTGATGTGTTTCGTGAAGTGGAAGCCGGCTCTGCGATGTATGGCGTCGTCCCTGTGGAAAATTCCTCAGAAGGCGTGGTCAATCATACCCTCGATGGCTTCTTATCCTCCGATCTGAAAATCATTGGTGAGGTAGAATTACCGGTGCATCATCAATTTTTGGTAGGTGAGCATACCAAAGTGGGCGCGATTTCAAAAATTTATGCCCACAGCCAAGCGCTCGCCCAATGCCGCCAATGGTTAGATACCCATTATCCCAATGTCGAGCGTGTGGCAGTCTCTAGCAATGGTGAAGCGGCGCGGCGTATCAAAAATGAGTGGCACTCAGCCGCGATTGCAGGGGAAGTGGCAGCAAGCGAATATAATTTGCACAAACTATTTGAAAACATCGAAGATACCCCGTCCAATACCACACGTTTTTTAATCATTGGCCGCGAAGCAGTAGCGCCGTCAGGTCAAGATAAAACCTCGATTTTAGTGGCAGCCAAAGATCAGGCGGGCGCGCTGATTCAAATACTGCAGCCACTGGCAAAACATGGCGTATCGATGACCAGTATCGAAACCCGCCCAGAGCGTCCAAACAAATGGGCTTATGTGTTCTTTATTGATATGCTCGGTCATATTGACGATGCCAATATGCAAGCCGCCCTCGCTGAAATTCGCCCCCAAGTCAAAGATTTACGGGTATTAGGCGCTTATCCAAAAGCGGTGATTTAACCGTTTTTGGCAATAAAATTTTATCAGTATCAATCATCAACTAAAGGTTTTGATATGACGATCCAATCGGTCAATCACAGTATTGAGCAGTTAAAAGCTTATGAAATGGATAAATCCAATGAAGAGCTGACACGTGAGTATGGCTTGGGTGACATCGTTAAATTGGCGAGCAATGAAAACCCAACGGGCTGCTCGCCACACGTGACCTTGGCAATCACGTCAAAATTGGGTGAGTTATCGCGTTATCCCGATGGCGCAGGGCAGGGGCTTAAACAGGCGTTAGCCGATTTTTTGGGCTGCGAAACAAAACAAATTGTGTTGGGGAATGGCTCTAATGAATTACTCAATAACATTACCGCAAGCTTTGCCGATGGCGATGATGTGATCGTGTATTCTCAATACGCGTTTTCGGATTACGAATTGGCGTCTTTGGGTATCAATGAGCGAACCCAACAAGTCGCTGCCAAAAATTTTGCTCATGATTTGCCTGCGATGCTTGAGACTATCAATCAAACCGCCAATTGTAAAATGGTGATTATCACCAATCCCAACAACCCCACCGGCACCGTGCTCGCCAAAGATGACCTGATTAAATTCATCAAAAAAGTGCCATCGGAGGTGTTGGTGGTGATTGATGAAGCTTACATCGAATTTGTGCCAACGCTCAGCTGTGTAGATTTGACCCAAGAGTATGACAATGTCATTGTGCTACGTAGCTTTTCCAAAGCTTATGGACTGGCAGCCTTACGCATTGGTTATGCGGTAAGCAGCGCAAGCATTGCTGAGATTTTAAATTATACGCGCCAGTCGTTTAATACCAGTACATTGGCGCATGCCGCCGCCACAGCAGCGATTAAAGACCAACATTTTATTAACCAATATTTGGCGTTTAACCATGAGCAAAAACAAGCCTTGTATGATGGCTTGGATAGCTTAGGTGTCGTCTATGTCAAATCGGCTACCAATTTTGTGATGGTTAATGTCGGCGATGGCATGGACATCTACCAAACATTGATTGAGCAAGGCGTGGTAGTGCGACCGATGGTTGGTTACGGTCTGCCAGCCTGGATACGTGTGAGTGTGGGTTTGCCTGAAGAAATTAACCGTTTTTTAGATACGTTGGCGCAGGTATTGAGCTAGGCCAATGTTAGAAAAAAATCGTGAAGTATTTTGGCATTTTTTAGCGTTATTTGTGGTCATCGTTTGGGGAACAACATTAGCAAGCACCAAGGTGCTGCTGGCGGATATGTCACCCATTCAGATTTTGCTGTATCGGTCGGTATTTGCCTATGGGTTATTGTTTGCGATGTCACCTAGACTGCAAACCTTTAGCAGTGTAAAAAACGAAGTGTTGTATTTTTTGTCGGGGCTGTGCGGTATCACCTTGTATTTTTTGCTAGAAAATACCGCATTGCTATATACCTATAGCAGTAACGCGGCGCTGCTAGTCACAGCATCCCCCTTGTTTACGGTGCTGATTGCCAGTTTTATCATTAAAACCCATACCTTTAGCAAGTTGCTGTTGACCGCGTGTGTGATGGCATTGGTTGGCGTGGCGTTGGTACTGGCGAATCAGCCGATGAATTTGACCAATGGCATGCTGGGTAATATTTTGGCAATATTAAGTGGGTTGGCATGGTCATTTTTTGGCTTTGCTAACAGTGCCATTAAAGATGAACTAAGCCCGATGGTACGCATGCGTAAAGTGTTTTTGTATGGCATAATCACCGCGTCGCTGTATATGCTTGTGACAGGTGAAGCCTTTATCAACCTTCACGCGTTTACGCCCATCAATCTGGCAAATTTGCTGTTTTTGGGTGGTATCGCTTCTGCCTTGTGTTTTGTGTTGTGGACCAATGCCAATAAGCATTTGGGGGTGGTAAAAACCTCGCTGTATATTTATTTTATTCCCTTCATTGCGGTATTGTTGGGTGTGGTTTTATTGGGTGAAACAATCACCATCAGCACTATTTTGGGTGGGATTTTGATTGCGCTCGCAGTCTTTTTAGCAAATTATAAAAAATCGGTAAGTTAAATGTTTGAAAAAGTATGTTTTATTGGGCTAGGGCTCATCGGCGCAAGTTTGGCACAAGCCATGCGTGATAAAAAATTGGCCAAATCAATTGTGGCGGTCAGCCGTTCACAAGCAACCATTGACAAAGGTATCAACTACGGACTGCTTGATGCAGGATTTGATGATGCTGCACTTGCGGTGCAGGGGTCAGACTTGGTGGTGATAGCCACGCCGGTACAGGCGGTCAAAAAGATTTTTGAGCAAATCAAACCCATCATTACCGATAAAACCATTATCATGGATGTGGGCAGTACCAAAGGCAATATTATTGCAGACGCCAGCGCGGTGTTTGGTGAGGATATGCCCAAAGGTTTTGTGCCAGCCCATCCGATTGCCGGCGCAGAAAAATCAGGGATTGATGCGCGTAATGCCAAACTATTTGATAACCATAAAATTATCTTAACGCCGTTAGATACCACTAGCAAACAAGCGGTTAAAAAAGTGATTGAGCTATGGGCACAGACTGGTGCAGAAGTGGTAACCATGCCAGCGGATTATCATGATAAGGTGCTCGCGCGTACCAGTCATTTACCCCACTTGCTAGCCTACAATCTAGTTGCTCAACTAGCCAAGCACAACGACAATATGGATATTTTTCGTTTCGCGGCGGGTGGTTTTCGGGATTTTACCCGTATCGCCGCCAGCGACCCAACCATGTGGCATGATATTTTTTATGCCAATAAAACCGCGCTCCTCGATGCCATTGATGAGTTTAGTGAGCAATTAAGCCAGTTGAAAGCAATTATTGAAACCAATGATTCTGAGCAGATGCTGGGTATATTGACCCAAGCCCAAGCCGCTCGACAACATTTTGGACATATGTTAAATAAAACGCCTTATTTGGAAAAACAAGCCATGAAGCAAACTTACGTTATCGCCCCAGCGCAACAATTTGAAGGCAGTCACACCGTCGCAGGTGACAAGTCTATTTCTCACCGTTCGATTATGTTTGGTTCGTTAGCCAAAGGGACTACCACGGTGACAGGGTTTTTGGAAGGTGAAGACGCACTCGCTACTTTGCAGGCCTTTCGCGATATGGGCGTAGTGATTGAAGGTCCAAACCAAGGCAGGGTAGTGATTCATGGGGTTGGATTACATGGGTTAAAACCCTCGCATGATCCGCTATATATGGGTAATTCAGGCACCAGTATGCGCTTGTTATCAGGTATTTTATCAGCACAAAAATTTGATTCAGTGATGACGGGTGACCCGAGTTTATCCAAGCGTCCCATGGAACGGGTCGCCAAGCCTCTGCGGGAGATGGGTGCCAAAATCCAAACCACGGGCGAAAAAGGTACGCCGCCGATTAGCATCACCGGTAATCAAACTTTAACAGGTATCCGCTATGAAATGCCGATGGCATCAGCGCAGGTGAAATCGTGTTTGCTGCTAGCAGGGCTATGGGCACAAGGCACCACTGCGGTGATTGAGCCAGAAGTAACGCGCGATCACACCGAGCGCATGCTGACGGCATTTGGTTATCCTGTGACAGTGTCAAAAGTGCACAATGGCAATCAAATTAGTGTGACAGGGGGCGGCGAATTAACGGCATGTGATATCGCAGTGCCTGCTGATATTTCATCTGCGGCATTTTTTATGGTGGCAGGCGCCATCGCCCAACAAGGCAATGTGACCATCAACAAAGTGGGCATCAATCCCACGCGCACCGGCGTGATTGATATCCTAAAGCTGATGTGCGCTGATTTGACATTGACCAATGAAACCACCGTTGGCGGTGAGCCAGTTGCCGATATCGTGGTGAAATCTTCAAAATTGCAAGGTATTGAGATTCCTGAGCACTTGGTGCCACTCGCCATTGATGAATTTCCTGTGCTGTTTGTGGCAGCAAGTTGTGCCACGGGTAAAACCGTGCTACATGGCGCAGCTGAGTTACGCGTTAAAGAATCTGACCGTATTCAAGTCATGGCAGATGGGCTAAAAACCTTAGGAATTGCCTGTACTGTACTCGATGATGGCATTGAAATTGAAGGTCGCGGTGATGTGGCACAGGTGTTTGGCGGTGGTGAGATTGAATGTCACCATGACCATCGCATTGCCATGAGTTTTACTGTGGCAAGTTTGCGCGCTAGCGATACGATTACCATTCATGGTACTGAGACGGTCAATACCAGCTTCCCTAACTTTGCTGAACTGGTCAATAGTGCAGGGTTGCAAGTTAAAGTGGTGACTGACTAAACCATAGGTGAGCTAAACTTGTATCACTGTCGCAAGTCTTTACATGGATGACATAAAAACTAAGATAGACTATGACTTTCTTAGTTTTTACTTTTTTACAAAAAATAAAATTTATCGTTGTGTTAATGAAAAATCAAATCCCCGAAAATCAAACAATTGATATCATCAATAGTGACATTCCGACCCGTGTTGTTGATATGACTGACCATGAAAAACCAACCATAGTGACCACCCCCAAAGGGGTATTGACCGCACTGGCTGCTTTTTTGATTTGGGGGTTTTTCCCCCTGTATTTTAAGCTACTCAAAGATTATGATGCGATTGAAATCATTGGGCATCGAATTATTTGGACGTTTGTCACGATTTTACTGATCATGACAGTGACCAAAAACTGGCACTGGGTGAAAGTGATTCAAGCCAACCCAAAATGGCTACTTTATACTGCCGTTTCAGGGGCGATTATCTCAGTCAATTGGCTGGTGTACGTGTGGGCGGTCAATCATGATCAGATTTTGGAAGCCAGTTTGGGCTATTATATTGGTCCGTTGATGGGTATTTTACTATCGCTAGTGGTCATCAAAGAGAAACTGCGTCCTTTGCAATGGATGGCAGTGATTTTGGCAGCGATAGGCGTGGCGATTCAGTTGGTCGTGCTGGGTAAATTGCCGTGGGTATCGTTATTGTTGGCGAGTAGCTTTTCTGTGTATGGTTTGATGCATCGCCATACGCCGGTTGATGCGCTGTCTGCGATGTTTATCGAAACGGCATTATTGGTGCCGATCTTTATTGGCTGGTTTGCTATGCATGATGTTGCTAGTAGTCAGTTAGATTTTTGGCTATCGCCATCAATTTTTTTATTGATGATTGCAGGGCCTGTGACCTTGATACCGCTATTGATGTTTAATAAAGCTACCAAAATGGTCAACTTTAGTTTATTAAGCTTTTTAAATTATTTGACCCCGTCCATGATTTTTTTATTGGCGATATTCTTGTATCATGAGCCTTTTAACATTTATAAATTGATTACCTTTGCCTTTATTTGGACAGGGTTGGTATTTTTTAGCTATGATTTAATCAAACAACGAAATACCTAACGAGAGTAAAAATGACCACACCAGAAACCACCCAAAAAACCATGCATGAATCACTATATTCAGCGGCGGATGCCTTACACGCAATTGCAAACGAAAAGTCCAACAATCAGCCAATCAAACTGACCGGTAATTCAACGGACACGGTATTTGTGAAGGGACTCAAAGTCGATGCCGTGATTGGCGTGTATGAGTGGGAGCAGCAAATAACCCAACCATTGATTTTTGATATTGAAATGGTGGGCTGTCAATACCAAGCATCGCAGACTGATAATATTCAAGATGCCATCAACTATAAAAGTGTCAGTGAGCGTGTGGCTGAAGTGAGCATTGCCAACAAAGTCGCGCTGTTAGAGCGGTTAGCGCAATTGGTCGCTGAGATGATTTTGGCAGAATTTGCCCCAGAAAAAGTCACAGTGACGATTCACAAACCCACCGCCATCAAACAAGCCGATAGTGTCGGGGTTAAAATTACCCGTTTTCAGCAAAATTAATTAGCCTAAGCAAAAATTATGTTTATTTGAGCATTTGAGTATGAGTGTACCACCGCGCGATGTCATAGTCATCGAAGCCTGCGTTTTGTCGTTAGCCAGTAATGTCAAACAACCTTATTATTTAGCAAAAGCCAAAGACTGGCTGCAAAACTTTGGTACTTTGACCCTCAGCGCGATTCATAGTAGTGAAGATACTTGTAGTGATAACAATTTAAACGACGATTTAAACAAGCAAACATCCAATACACCGGTTTATTTTAACCAAGTGGCTTATTTAGCATTTGCGCAGCCAATGGATTATTGGCAGTGGTTACAACTCACCAAGAAGTTTGAACAGCAACAAGACAGACTTGAATACCAAAAACCCGCTGTTACGTTAGACATCGATATCATTGCGGTAAAATGCCTGCATCAAATTGACAATATCGACCAAAGCCTCGATGAAAAAGGCAATCGATTTGTGCTATTTGCTAAATCAGCAAACCAGTGGTTAGGCATCAGCCGGCGTTTTCCACTAGCTTGTTATGACCAAGTAGGGATAGTAGATTTATCAAAAAATATCGATTTGTCCTTTATCCGAAGTTTTTAATCCTCATCGCTGTCACTATCACTATTAATATCACTGTCACTATCAATGCCCAATTTTTTCATACGGTAGCGCAGTGAGCGAAACGTTGTATTTAACAGTTTAGCAGCTTGGGTGCGATTCCAACCACTGCAGTTGAGCGCCGCGATAATGACTTTTCGTTCTTGATTCATCAAATATTCTTCCAGCCCTTCGGTAGGCAGTTGATCTTCCTCAGCAGGGGGCTGGGCTAAATTAGGCGCATTGATACCCCCTATCGGCGCATCTAAAGTTAACGATTCATGGGTTAACGCTTCATGGTTGGATTGGGTCGGTGTGGGCGCAAATTGAATATTGGGTTTGACTTTGTAACCACTTGCAAACAAGTTGCTGCTATAGGAAGTATTGATGGGGCTGTTGGAAGCGGATTTAGCTTCAGCTAATGGCACAACTTTTGGCGTGCTCGGTTGACTCGGTATTGATAACACGGTGTGATTGGAGTTTTCTGTGATTTCATGAGTTTTTTGGATTTCATGGATTCTAGGAGTGTCAGGCGATACGTTGGCGGCTGATAATGGCAAATTCAAATGATGGGCTTCAATCACATTATCATCAGCTAGGGTAATCGCCCGCTCTAAGATATTTCTTAATTCACGTACGTTGCCTGCAAAGTGATGGTTTGTCAATTGAACCGCGGCTTCATTCGATAATGTCGGTGGCTGCGCTAGTCCCCAATCGTCTGCAATCAAAGCGATAAAATGATTGGCTAACAGTAAAATATCATCACGCCGTTCATTGAGACTTGGTAATTTTACTTCAATGACGTTGATGCGATAATATAAATCTTGTCTAAATTCACCCGTTTCGACAAGCTTAGCCAAATTTTTATGGGTAGCGGATAAAAGGCGCACATCCACGGCAATCTCTTGGGTGCTCCCAATGGGGCGGATTTTCTTTTCTTGAATGGCGCGTAATAATTTGACTTGCATGGAAATCGGCAAATCCGCTACTTCATCCAAAAATAGCGTGCCGCCATTTGCTTGTTGGAATAACCCTTCTTTATCTGTGGTAGCCCCCGTAAAGCTGCCTTTTTTGTGCCCAAAAAACTCGCTTTCCATCAACTCTGATGGGATGGCGCCGCAGTTAACAGGCACAAAATTGGCAGAGCAGCGCGGGCTTAAATCATGAATGAGCTTGGCAACGACTTCTTTACCAGTGCCCGATTCTCCCCACAAAAATACGGGCGCTTGGCTACGCGCCAATTTTTGGATGGTGGTTTTGAGCTGGGCAATGGCGTTAGATTGTCCGATTAGGCGATTGCTAAAAGGATCATAGACTTCTTTACAATTGAGTGGATTGGCATTTTGCGCCACCTTTAAGGCATTTTCGACCAGTTGGCGTAGCCGTGATAGCTCAAGTGGCTTGTTGACAAAATCAAAGGCGCCCAATTTTAACGCTTCAATCGCCAAATCCATGCTACCGTGGGCGGTAATCACTGCCACGGGGGTTTTGGCATAATTTTTATTGATAAGCTTGACGATATCTAGTCCTGTCCCATCAGGAAGTTTAAGATCGGTTAAGCAAAAATCAAAATTATACGCTTGAAGATGGCTGATGCCGGTGGCATAGTCATAGGCGACTTTGGATTCAATGCCCATTTTTTTGAGTGTCATCTGCATCAAGCGACACAAATCTACTTCATCATCAATAATCAGCGCTAATGCCATACAGATGCAAAACCTTTAACACAAAGTAATTAGAGGGATTATAGCTCTTCGCTTGTTTTATCGTCAGTCAGCTATGGCAAAACAAGCTAGTGCAGACGTTATAGCGGGCTAACTTATGATAGCCCAGCTATTTGCTAGCTCAGTCACTTACTAACTCATTCACTTGCTAGTCTCTGACTCACAAGCACCTTTGGTGACGCTCATAGTCTTGTCCATAGCATTGACGCCATTATTTGCCATACAAGCGTTGCCATAGGTTTGATAGCGGACGATGCCATTATTGATGGTCTTGACGCAGACAGGATCATATTGCATGGTGCACATCATCTCAGGTTTCTTAATTGGCTGAGGCATAGGTTGGGGGTTTTGCTGATCTGAGCTAACAGCTTGGCAACCAAATAAACTTAATGAGAAGCATAATGGGGTAAGAAACTTAAACATAGCATTCCTTATTTTGTTCCGTAAGTGATACAAGAGATGATATAAGCGGCATTGAGTATACCAAAACTATATGAAGTCATCCTCAATAATAACCCGCTTGCCAAATTATTATTGCTATTATGTGTTACCAAATCTTTAAAACGTAAACGGGCAGCCAGCCGTTGGATCCGTAATAAAGCACGCCCCAAATCAACCTATCGCCAAGTACAAGGCTAATGATTAAAGCAGATTCGCCCAATTCGCCAGACACCATATAAGGGTAGTGGATAAAAGACAAAAGCTAAAGGCTAATGGTTAAAGGCTAATGGTTAAAGACTAAGGGTTAAAAAGATGCGTTGAAGTCAATGTCATAGCCCAATCAAAAGTTGTTGTGAAATTTGTTAGCGCATTTTATAGTTAAATTTATGAAAAATTCAATATAAAGATAAGTAATACGTTTGACAATGAGGTAATCATGTTAACACTCACTTTTTTGGGCACATCTGCAGGGATACCCACCAAACACCGCAACGTCACCGCGCTTGCTGTATCACTCATCAATCCTTATAGCAAAGCAAAAAATGTCCCTTGGATATTGGTGGACTGTGGGGAAGCCACACAGCATCAACTACTCAAAACCCCGTTGTCCGTGATGCAGCTAGCGTTAATTTGTATCACCCATGTGCATGGCGACCACTGTTATGGCTTGCCAGGGTTACTGGCAAGTATGGCGATGAGTGGACGCAAGCACCCATTAACCCTCATCGCCCCACAAGCCATTGCTGATTATCTTGCCGCCGTGCAAGCCACGACAGCGCTGATGATAAATTTTGACATTAATTTTATCGCCATTGACAATAGAGTGCAGGGGGATAGTTACCAACCTGTCACGCTGGATTTGACAGACGACCATCAGCTACAAGTTGACGTGATTGCGCTATCACACCGTATCCCTAGCCATGCCTTTAAATTCACCCAGCGCCTGTCCAAAAAAACCTTATTAACCCAAAAACTCACCAAGCTTAACGTGCTAGATAAACGGCTATGGGGCAAACTTAAATACGGTATTGACGTCAATCTAGATGATAACACCTTGCTAAAATCTGCGGATTTTGTCACCACCACGCTGCATAAAACCGTGCTGATAGTCGCAGGCGACAATGACTCACCTGAGCTATTAGCCGATGCTATATCAAATACCGATGTGCTAGTACACGAGGCGACTTATACCCAAGCAATCGCTGATAAACGAAAAGTAGCCCCTAACTATTTTGACCCCATGCATTCAACCGCCAAGCAAGTTGCCGAATTTGCGCAGCTATCACAGTTAAAAAACCTGATTTTGACCCATTTTAGCGCGCGTTTTCAACCTTTTGATAAACCTAGCAGTAAAACTTTGAATATGTCAGATATTCGGGCAGAAGTGGCTACCAGTTATCAAGGTAATTTTTGGCTTGCCCAAGATTTTGATGAATTTGAAATCGACCATGGCAATGTTAAAAAACGCAATATACGAATAAACTAACCCCCAAAAAGCTATCTTATTAAAAGAAAATTTTGTAAAAAGTTTTATTGATAACTTTTTTTTATACGCACTAGTCAAATTTACTTGTTATTCCGCCTAGAATTGTTTTGCATAATTAATTATATTTATGGTAATTTAATTATCATTTTTTTAATTTATAACTGTCTTAGTTAATGGTCAGTTGTGGATTGAGAAGCTAACCGAAGCGCTTGAGGAGAGTGTATGCAAATTGGTGTACCAAAAGAGACTGCATTATATGAAAATCGGATTGCGATTACCCCCGATACCATTAAAAAGTTCATCAAGTTGGGTCACAGTATTGTGGTCGAACGCGATGCAGGTAAAGGTTCGTTTATTACCAATGATGCGTTGGAACAAGCAGGGGCGCAAATTGTTGAGGATGCGATCTCAACAAGTGATGTGGTGCTCACGGTCAATAGCTTGCCGATTGAACAAATCAACCAGCTAAAACAAGAAGCAATTGTTATCGGCATGATGAATCCGTATCGCAATGCCAATTTGCAGGATTATGCCAATCGCAACGCCAAAGTATATGCCATGGAGCTATTGCCACGAACTTTGTCGCGGGCGCAGAACATGGACGTGCTGTCATCCCAAGCCAACTTGGCAGGTTATAAAGCGGTGATTTTGGCTGCCAACCAGTTTGGTCGTCCTTTCCCCATGTTTATGACATCGGCAGGTACGGTGAAACCTGCGCGTATTGTCATCCTAGGCGTAGGCGTCGCGGGTTTGCAAGCGATTGCCACCGCTCGTCGTTTGGGTGCTGTTGTAGAAGCCAGTGATTTACGTCCTACCGTGCGTGATCAAGTGGAGTCAGTCGGTGGTAAATGGCTCGATGTCCCCATGAGCGATGAGGAAAAAGCCAAAGCCAAAGACACAGGCGGCTATGCCTGGACACCGTCTGAGCAATATATCAAAGACCAAGCCGCGGTTGTCGATAAAGCGGTCAGTCAAGCAGATATTGTGATTACCACGGCTCAAATTCCTGGTCGCAATGCCCCGCGTTTGATACACCAAGCTACCATCGATAAAATGAAATCTGGCTCAATTTTACTCGATATGGCCGTAGAAACAGGCGGCAACGTAGAAGGCTCAGTGGTCGGACAAAATATCATCACCCCAAACGGTGTCACTATCATGGGTGTGCCCAATATTCCATCGACCTTGGCGGCGCAGTCATCGGCATTGTATGCCAACAATTTGTATAACTTTTTTGCAACCTTGATGGATGACAATAAAGTGTTTGCGCTCAATCCAGAAGATGAAATCCAAAAAGCCTTGCTGGTTACTAGCCAAGGTCAAGTATTGTTAGCCAGTCGCTAACCTAATTTTCATTTAATTTTACCTATCGAGGTTAGGAGGTTTTATGTTATTGACCCTATTAGCGTCTGCGACATCTGCCACCCCATTTGTGGCAATCTTTAGTATCTTTGTTTTGGCTATTTTTGTGGGTTATTACGTGGTTTGGGGGGTAACACCTGCACTGCATACCCCACTCATGGCGGTGACCAATGCCTTATCCAGTATCGTTATCGTCGGTGCCATGCTGCAGACCGTCAGCATCGGTGGCAATATGTTTACCCCAACCAGCTTATTGGGGGCGTTCGCGGTATTTTTAGCTAGCATCAACATTTTTGGTGGTTTTTCGGTGACGGAACGTATGTTAGCGATGTTTAAATCAAAAGATAAAAAAGCCAAAGCTGAGCCAAACAAAGAAGGAAAAGCTTGATGAATGAGAATTTGAATTGGGTCGCCCAACATGCTGATTGGTTTTATTTGATTGGTGCGGTGCTATTTATTTTAACCCTACGGGGTTTATCAAGCCCAAAAACCGCCATCCGTGGCAACCGATTCGGTATGATAGGTATGGCGATTGCCATTATCACCACCTTTTTCTTGGCACCCAGTCCGGTATTTGTATTAATTGTTGGCGCGATGGTGCTAGGCGCTGTGGTCGGCACTTGGAAAGCACGCACTGTTGCCATGACCCAAATGCCAGAAACCGTGGCTTTGATGCACTCTTTAGTGGGTCTATCGGCAGTTGCCATTGCACTAGCGAGCGTATTGCATACCGGCGTCGAGCATAGCACCATCGCGCGGTTTGAGTTGTTTGTGGGCTGTTTTATTGGTGCGATTACCTTCTCAGCATCCCTGTTTGCTTTTGGTAAATTGGCGGCAAAAAGCTGGGCAAAGACGCTTAAAGGCACTTGGGTAAAACCTGTCCAAGCGCTATTGTTCATCGCGATGTTAGCGTTTGGTATTATGTATTTTACTACCCAATCCATGCCAGCGTTTTATGCCATGACCATCCTTGCTATTATTTTTGGCTGGATGTGGATTGCGCCGATTGGTGGCGGTGATATGCCTGTGGTGGTATCGCTACTCAACTCATTCTCTGGGTGGGCGGCAGCCGGTATCGGTTTTACCCTAGGCAACTCAATGCTGATTATCGCAGGGTCATTGGTCGGTTCATCTGGGGCGATTTTGTCCTACATTATGTGTAAAGCCATGAACCGTTCACTGCTCAACGTATTGTTTGGCGGTATGTCAAGCAGCTCAGTCGCTGCGACAGAAGAAGATACGGGACCCAAAACTTACCGTACAGGCTCACCTGAAGATGCCGCCTTTATGATGGAAAACTCTAGCAGTGTTGTTATTGTGCCAGGTTATGGTATGGCGCAAGGCCGTGCCCAAAATGCGGTAAAAGAGCTTTATGAAATGCTTAAAGAAGAAGGCGTGGATGTGCGTTTTGCGATTCACCCTGTGGCAGGTCGTATGCCAGGTCATATGAACGTACTATTGGCTGAAGCGGATGTACCGTATGAAGACATCTTAGAAATGGATGAAATCAACTCCGACTTTGCAGGTACTGACGTTGTGCTGATTATCGGTGCCAATGACGTGGTCAACCCAGCGGCAAAAGACGATCCAAACTCACCGATCTTTGGTATGCCAATTCTTGAAGCAAATAAAGCGCAAACCGTGATGGTCATCAAACGCTCAATGAGTGCCGGCTACGCAGGTCTTGATAATAGCTTGTTCTACATGGACAAAACCATGATGATTTTTGGTGATGCCAAAAAAGTGGTGGAAGACATGATTCGCCATATCAATGGTACGGGTCACTAAGTTTTTTTGACTTTAATCAACCCTGACTAATCAGTTTAGTCAGGGTTTTTTATTTGCTATAATCAGGCGGATATCACAAGGAAAATTCATGAATTTATTACTTCGTTACCTTATCTTATGCTTGATGCTAAAATCCGATAAAGCAAAGTCGTCTAAACCAAGCTATAGCGATGCGATTATCCGCCACTACCGGATTTTGCCACATGATATGGGGTTTCGTCACCATGTGCCTAATTATCGCTACTTAAGCTTTATTGAGCTTAACATCCAGCAGTGGCTGATACAACAACGCCCAACGGACAAGCTAGGTTGGGTGATTGCATCGCAACAATTAACTTACATCAAAGAAAGCTTTTTGTTTGATAAATTGGCGCTTCGCAGTCAACTATTGGCTTGGGATAAAAAATACCTGTATTTTCGCCACGAGTTTTGGGTCAAAAATGACTTGTATGTGGTGGCACTGACCAAAATTGTATTGATGTTAGACCAGCAAGTGCAACCGACCAACGTCATTGTACAGCAAGATGAACAAAATCACCCTGTCATCAAAACTTGGCAAGACAATCTTAACGAAATCAAAAAACTCACCCCCATCAAATAACTGGAGAAAAATATGTCCCTCAAATGGAACGACACGTTAGAAATAGCCATTCAACTTTCTGAAAAATACCCTGATGAAGACGTACAATATATTCGTTTTACCGATTTGCATCGGTATGTGACGCAGCTGGAAGAATTTAGCGATGACCCAACCAAATCGACCGAAAAACAATTAGAAGCGATTCAAATGGCTTGGCTAGACGAACTAGATTAAGCTGAATGCTAGATTCTTCTTCATGCTAGCATGCTAGATTGTTAAATGAGCAGCAGCTAAATTAATTTACCCATGAAAAATGAACCGCGTTTGCTTAATGCGTCAGCCAAAAAGTAACGGTCTTTGATGTCATTTATCTTGGGTAAATAATCAGTTGCCACCCCAACGAAGATTGTTAGCCACACCAAAATTAGCCGCATCACTGGGTTGTTAGCATGCAATATTTAGGTTAATAGTATTTAGTCTAACAGCAAGTTTTGTAATATTTGCTCATAAATTGCGGCAAGTTTACCCAAATCTTCCACTTCTACACATTCATCAATTTGGTGGATGGTGGCATTACGCACGCCAAGCTCAACCACTTCAGGCGACCTATTGTCAACATTCAGCGTTGCAATAAAACGACCATCTGAGGTGCCGCCTGTGGTTGAAAGCTCTGTCTCTGTCCCCGTCATAGCTTTAATCGCGGATTGACAGGCGCCGACGAGGTTGCCTTGCGGCGTCAAAAATGGGTTGCCCGATAGTTTCCAGTTGATGTGATAACTGGCTGCACCGTCTTGAAAATGCTTGTCAAAAATCGCATGGGTGGTCGCTTTAAGTTTCTCATCGTTGGTCTCAGTTGAAAAACGAAAATTAAACTCGGCGCTTAAAGTTGCAGGAATCACGTTGTTAGCCCCAGTCCCTGCATTAAGGTTTGAAATTTGCAGGGTGGTGGCAGGAAAATACGCATTGCCATTGTCCCAAGTTTGGCTACAAAGCTCGGATAGTGCTGGCAAAGCATAATGAATAGGGTTCACTGCCAAATGCGGGTAGGCAACATGGCCTTGTTTGCCTGTCACTGTCAAAACGGCGCCGAGCGAGCCACGGCGACCATTTTTGATGATATCGCCCAAGGTGTGAGTACTAGAGGGTTCGCCAATCAAGCAATAGGTTATCGGTTGGTTGCGCGATTGCAATGTTTCCACCACTTTGACTGTACCGTTAACCGAAGGACCTTCTTCATCAGCGGTAATTAAGAAAGCAATTGAGCCGTGATGATTGGGGTGCTTGGCGACAAAATTTTCAACAGCGATAGTAAATGCTGCAATCGCTGTTTTCATGTCTGCAGCACCACGCCCATACAGTATGCCATCTTTGATAGTGGGTTCAAATGGCGGATAGGTCCATTGGCTGACATCGCCCGTGGGCACGACATCAGTATGTCCTGCAAAGCATAATACGGGCGCCTGCGCCTGCCCACGACCTTGACGGATTGCCCATAAATTTTTGACTTCTGCTTCGCGTCCTGTTGCGCCTTTTTCACCAAAGTATAAAAACTCACAATCAAAGCCGAGGTGGTTAAGCCGCTCAGCCAGTATGTTTTGACAGTCAAGGTCAGTCGGCGTCACTGATGGCTCGCGCATCAGCTGTAAACTTAGTGCTAAGGTTTGCGCTTGAAGGTGGTCTAAATCAGTGGCGTTACTGGCATAATCAGTCATTGTCGTTTCCTCAAAATCTCTCAAAAATCTCGCTTATTTGCGCTGCATATTAGCATAAATTAGCGCCTTAGCGGGTCGCATTGTTCGCAATCGCTCAGGATTTTGGCTACAATACGCTTTTTTTCTCACTGTGCTTTTTTTGTGTTTTTTGCGAATGTTACTGGGGACGTGTGGTACTGATGAATATCTCTACTTTTTTAATGGGCATGAGCGTCTGCTTTTCCCTAATTTTGGCGATTGGGGCGCAGAATGCATTTGTGCTGAAACAAGGGCTAAAACAACAATTTGTGTTTATCGTGTGTTTGATTTGCGCATTATCTGATGCGGTATTGATTACGGGTGGCGTGTTTGGTTTTGGCAAGCTGATTTCGCAATTCCCGCTGATTATCACCATCGCCAAATACGCAGGGGCGTTGTTTTTAATTGTGTATGGTGCTAGAAGTTTTATTGCGGCTTATCAATCAGACCAATCGCTCGTGGCGCAGGGTGAAGACGTTGGTAATTTAAAACAAGTGATTGCCATGTGCTTGGCATTTACTTGGCTTAATCCCCATGTGTATTTAGATACGGTGATTTTGCTTGGGACGATTGCATCACAGGTTACCGATAAACTGGCGTTTGCGTTGGGTGCAATTTTATCTTCGTTTATCTTCTTTTTTAGTTTGGGTTATGGTGCGCGTGTGCTGCAGCCGCTATTTGCCAAACCACTGTCTTGGAAAATTCTTGATATCCTCATCGGAGTTGTGATGTGGGGGATTGCGGCAAGTTTATTACTGGCTAATTAGCCCATCTTTTCTCATCCAAGTGGCAATGGAGAAGCGTTCACGATGGGTGATTGCGACTTGATGGACTAAGTTACTGTTAAAAATCACCAATCTGTTACCTTGCGGCTGTAATTGTTGCTGTGTGTCATGTTGGTCAATGACGAAAATTTCACCGCCATCGTGCGCGCCCCAACCCTCATTGAGATAAAAAACCGCCGATAACACACGTTCATCACGCCCTTGCGGGTTGTCTGAATGCCACTGATAACCAAACCCTGCAGGGTAGCGGGCATAATGGGCTTCACTACGGCGAATGCCAGTGTATAAGGTTTGATTAAAAAATTGCGCGAGCTCATTAATCGCTTGTAGATACTGCATACCCATCGGACAGCGCTCATCAATCCAGCGGGTGCTATCCCCGCGAATGCTAGTGATTCGCTCACCCTGCGTCAAATTGGCGGCTTGGTAATCAATCAAGCCGCTCTCTTTTTGTAACGCCTGAAAAAAATTGACGTCAAAACAGTCATCTATAACGATAAATCCGTCATTAACCAGTCCGTCAAGCTGTGCATCATTTATTTTTTCAAACCAGTTGGGCAGGATAAAATTCAACTCTGGCATATGCGCTGTGTTTCCTTCAGCATTGTTTAAACATTTAACTGGGCAATTTTTAGCAAAAACTTCTAGCAAAAACTTCGCCAATTTTTGATAGCTATGCTACCATACCTGCTAATTTGTTTACGAAAAATTTATTATGAATTATCAACACAGCTACCACGCGGGCAACTTTGCTGATGTGGTAAAACACGTTTTATTATTGCAATTACTTGAGATGATGAGCGCCAAGCCAAAACCTTATTATATTTTGGATGCGTATGGTGGTCGCGGTTTGTATTCACTGGCCAGTGATGAAGCCAAAAAAACGGGCGAAGCCATCCATGGCATTACCAAACTGCTAGCGCAAGATAACAGCCAAGCGCCACAGGCGGTGCAAACTTATCTGCAAGATATTGGCTACGCCAAAAAATTCTACGATAAGCATGTGTATCCAGGTTCGCCTTGGTTTATTGCTCATCACATCGAAAAACAACAAGACGCTCACCCAAAGATTAACAATCGCGCCGAAGCGTTTGAATGGAAAGCAAGCGAGTTTGATGCGCTCAACTACCAACTGCACCAATTGCCCATTGGCGTGCAACATCGCAATGCCTATGAAGGGATTTTGGCGGTACTACCACCGCAAGAAAAACGCGGGTTGATTTTAATCGATCCCCCCTTTGAACAGGAACACCGTGATTTTAGCGCATTGGTAGATTTATTGGTAAAAGCGCATAAAAAATGGTCAACCGGAGTGTTGGCACTTTGGTATCCCATCAAAAACAACGATGCGGTTGAGCTGTTTTATAAAAAAATGAAACGCACCGAAATCCGCCGTCAGTTGGTGCTTGAGCTGAATATTTTCCCACCCGATTTGCCGATGGGCTTAAATGGGACGGGTATGTTGGTGATTAACCCACCTTGGCAATTTGATGCTAAAGCCGAAGAAATTTTGCAATATCTACAGCCAATTTTGCAGCATCCTGAAAGCCCACAAATGAGCGTAGAACAGCGTACCAAAGTACAATGGTTGGTTGGCGAATAATGTCACACTTGGCGGGTTAAGTAGTCACAAAACCCGCCAAATTTTGCAATTTGTTACCGAGCTCGATGCACCTAGCAACAGACGATTTATTACAGACGACCTGCAAGAGACAACCTGCAAGGATAATCAATGAATAACGATAATAATAACCAACCAACCCTTATCAAGACGCCCATCGACCCATCCCAACAGCCGCAACAGCACACTAATGATATCAATCCAATTCAGCTTGAGCATCAGCGTAACCGTGAATTGGCAAAAACCGATGACTATGATGGGCTCACCTTTGAAGTCATTGAAAATGCGCGTGTCGCTGACAAAACGATAGCGCAAAAAGGCGTTTATTTAATTCCCAATTCATTTACGCTATTGTCGCTGCTTGCGGCATTTTATTCGATTACCCAAAGCGCGTTGGGGGAAGGGCATTATATGCGTGCCTGTGTGGCGATTTTTATCTCGGCATTGCTAGATGGGTTAGATGGTCGGGCGGCAAGGCTGTTCAATGCACAAAGTCCCTTTGGCGAGCAGCTAGACTCGCTAGCCGACTGCATCGCGTTTGGACTTGCGCCTGCGTTATTGATTTATCATTATGCGTTAGAGCCGTTGGGGCGTATTGGTATCGCTTGCGCCTTTGTGTATGCTGCCTGTGCCGCGCTGAGACTGGCGCGTTTTAATGTACAAATTGGTGTCGTTGATAAAAAATACTTTGTCGGGGTAGCAAGTCCGTTAGCCGCTATTTTAGTCACTACGTTTGTGATGGTGCATATGGATTGGCAAGTTGAATTGCCGGCGACCAGTCCCGCTTTTCAAATTTTGGCAGCCATTTGGGTAGTGATTGCGGGCTTTTTGATGGTGAGTAATTTAAAATACTATAGCTTTAAAGAGTTTGATAAAAAGCGTGTCCCGTTTGTGGCATTGATTTTGATTGTGTTTGCGCTCGGTATCGTGCTGTATAATATTCCTGCAGGACTGCTGGCGATTAGCGTGATTTACGCCTTATCGGGCCCAGTAACTGCGGTTTGGAGCAAGCTTAAACGCAAACCTGTTTAGCGCTACTTTAGGTTTTTTTGTTTCAGTAGCAAATTTTTTTAGAAACGGATGTTCAAATAGTATAAAAACTGGCATGATGAGTGTATCGCTTTCATGCCCGTTTTTTTTGGGTAATATGATGCGTTGTTCAAGGATATGAACCATTAATTTCCTCATAAGGAGTATGAGATGCACCGTCAGGCTGATTTAATCCACCCTGCTTTTAACCTAACCAAAATTTTTATCTCGGTGTGGCTGGCTTCAACTTTAGCCGCTTGTGGTAGCGACAATGATTCCGCGACAACGCCACCTACCAAAACAGGCGTTGCTTCACTGCCCACAGGTAATTTAATCAAAGATCCATTAACGACCAAAAACCTCACCCCCAGCGCCTTAACCCAGTTATTTAATACCACAGATCCCGATTTTAGCAAAGTTGCAGCCACGCCCAAGTGTGGTGTGCGTGTTGAATACATGCAATATGATACTGTTGATGTCAAAGGTAATAAGACCGATGCGACGGGTGCTGTGTTTATTCCAACAGGTACAGATGCAAGCTGTAGTGGCAATCGACCCATTGTACTCAATGCCCACGGTACGGCAACGACCAAAGCCTATAATTTTGCAGAAGTCGGTAATGCCAACAATGAAGCAGGACCAGCTGCGACATTGTTAGCGGCTTTGTTTGCAGGGCAAGGCTATGTGGTTGTCTCACCCAATTATGCAGGTTATGACAAATCAAGCCTAGCTTATCATCCGTACCTCAATGCCCAGCAGCAGTCACACGAGATGGCAGATGCGTTAAAAGCAGGCAGGGAAGTAATACGCCGTACCGGCAGTGCAACCAATGTCGCTGACAATGGCAAATTGTTTATCACAGGTTATTCTCAAGGTGGCTATGTCACCATGGCAACCACACGCTATCTTGAAACGCTTAAAGAACCTGTGACAGCAGCACTGCCAATTTCTGGACCCTATGCCATGGAAGCCTTTGGTGATGTGGTATTTGGTGGCAAAGTTATGCTCGGTGCGACGTTTTTTGCCCCGCTGATGGCTCGCAACTATCAAGAGCAGTATAGCAATATTTATGCTAAACCCAGTGACATGTTCGCGCCAGACAATGCCGATGAAATCCCCTCGCTACTGCCTAGCGCCAGCATGACTGATATGCAGCTCATTTTAAGTGGTAAATTGCCTGCCTCAGCGATGTTTCAAAAAGCCCCAACGGGAAATTCAACGCTGGATGCGTTATCACCGTCTGACCCAGCATTTAGCTTTGGTTTTGACACGACGCATTATTTAGTCAAAAATGACTACCGATTAGGGTACTTGGCAGATGCCCAAAAAAATGTTGATTGGGCAGTGCCTTATTTACAAGGTTATACCAACTATAGCCCAGTGCCTGCTACACTGCCTGAACATCCCCTACGTAAAGCGTTAAAAGCCAATGACTTGCGCGGCTATTTACCAACAATGCCTGTTATTATGTGTGGTGGTAACCAAGATCCGATGGTGTTCTTTGACGTCAATACTAGCTTGATGAAAACGCTATGGGACACTGACACTAATAAAACTAGCGCGACCAAGTTGGGAATTATTGATATTGATGTCACCAATCGTGCCACGCGTCAAAAACCGATTTATCAAACATTAGGTTTTGATAGCGTCAACAATAATAGCATCCAGTCTCAATCAGAAAAAATGCAGGCAGGATTTGCTAGTAAAGTGCAAAATATTGCGGCGATTGCGGCTGCCAACGGGGGCAATCCATCACAAGCCGTCGCTATGCAATATCATGGTTTAGTCACGCCGTATTGTATGGGTGTGGCACAGACATTGTTTAGTCAGTTCTAAGTTTAGCCAGTTCTAAATATGCGATAGCTACTGAACCTATGCCCAATAAACCAACACGCACTTAACTGATACCCATTTAACAAAGCCTGTTTATCAACAGGCTTTGTCATTAGACAGTTTGATATCGAGCCTCAGATTTAATCCGATTATTTTATAGCTTGTAAAAATAGCTGGTTAATTTTGGGCAGTTTACCATGGAGGTAAAATAACACCCGCGAAAGCATGATATTTTGATATTACCGTCGACATTTGGCGGTGAGTTAACTGCTAAATCATGCGTTTTATGCTATAATTATTCCTTTTTACTATCCTAAAAATATAACGGCATCTGTGTTACTTTTCCAAAGGTTTTGATTGGGGTTTTTTGCAACTTTTGGTCAAAATTGCGCATGTTTTTTAAACGCATTGTTGTTAACTTAGGCATCGCCTTGAAAAGTAAAATAAATAAGATGACTCATATATTTAAGTAGCTTGATAAAAGGAGCGTGCATGTCCACCGATTCCGTTAGCCCCATTGGCATCGTCGATGAATTAAAACAATCTTATCTCGACTATGCCATGAGCGTAATTGTCTCCCGTGCTTTACCTGATGTGCGTGATGGGCTGAAACCTGTTCATCGCCGTGTATTATACGCGATGCATGAATTATCAAACGACTTTAACAAACCTTACAAAAAATCGGCGCGTGTGGTCGGTGATGTTATCGGTAAATACCACCCGCATGGCGATACTGCAGTGTATGACGCAATTGTGCGCTTGGCGCAGCCGTTCTCAATGCGCTATATGCTCATCGATGGTCAAGGTAATTTTGGCTCAGTGGATGATGACCCTGCCGCAGCGATGCGTTATACCGAAGTGCGCATGCAAAAGCTTACCCACCAGATGCTGGGTGATTTAGATAAAGACACCGTGGATTGGGAGCCAAACTATGATGGCTCGGAGCAAATGCCAAGCGTCATGCCAGCCCGTATTCCAAATTTGCTCGTCAATGGTGCCACAGGGATTGCGGTGGGTATGGCGACCAATATGGCGCCACATAATCTGACGGAAGTGATTAATGCCTGTTTGGCCTATGCCGATGACCCGCACATCTCGGGTGAAATGCTCATGCAGCATATCACCGGTCCTGATTTCCCAACAGGCGGTATTATTTATGGCCGCTCAGGCATTGTCGATGCTTATCGTACCGGTAAAGGTCGCCTGCATTTGCGCGGCAAATATCACATCGAACCGATGAGTGAAACGGGCGCCAATAAAGAACGTGAACGTATTGTATTTACCGAGATTCCGTATCAAACCAATAAAGCAAAACTGATTGAAAAAATCGCAGAATTGGTACGCGATAAAAAGCTTGAAGGCATTAGCGAGATTCGTGATGAGTCGGATAAAGATGGGATGCGTATCGCCATTGACTTAAGACGCGGTGAAAACGCGGAAGTCATCGTTAACAATCTATTTATCCAAACGCCGTTAGAATCAAGTTTTAGCATTAACATGGTTGCCTTAGATGAAGGTCAACCTAAAATCATGACGTTGCGTGATTTAATTGCCGCCTTTGTGCGACACCGCCAAGAAGTCGTCACTCGCCGTACTATTTTTGAACTCAAAAAAGCGCAGGCGCGTGGTCATTTGCTCGAAGGACTAACGATTGCCCTTGCCAACATTGACCGTATTATTGACACTATCAAGGCATCGGCAAACCGCCAAGAAGCCCGCGACAACTTACTGACCAATACTTGGCAGTCAGGTGGCGTGATTGCCATGTTAGAGGCAGCAGGCAGTCATTCGATTCGCCCTGATGTGATTGAAGGCGAAGACCTAAACGCCCCATATGGACTGATTAATGACAACCAACATTATCGTCTATCGCCTGACCAAGTCAATGCTATTTTGGATATGCAGCTGCACCGTTTAACAGGGCTAGAGCAAGACAAGCTACAGCAAGAATTCAAAGAAATCTTGGCACTCATTGCCCAATTACAAAGCATTTTGGATAACTTTGATCAATTAATGCAAGTAATCAAAGACGAACTAATCCAAATCCGTGATGACTTTGGCGATGCACGCAAAACCCAAATTGTCGATAGTCGCAGTGACTTTAGCCGTGCGGATTTGATTCCTGAACAAACCGTTGTGTTGACTGTTTCACGCACGGGTTATGCCAAAACCCAGCCTATCAGCGACTACATCGCCCAAAAACGCGGTGGTAAAGGCAAGTCAGCCACTGCCATGAAGGCAGATGACGTCATTGACCATATGGTGGTCACGTCCACGCACAACAACGTGATGATTTTTACCGATCGGGGCCGTGTGTTTGGGTTACAAGTGTTTGAAGTGCCTATTGCCAGCCGTGGTTCACGTGGCCGTCCGATGGTCAATCTAATTGCGCTCGATGCCGATGAAAAAGTCACCGCCATCTTACCCGTGACCGAAGACGACAAGCAGAATGACAATAGCTATGTGTTCTTTGCAACCGCATCGGGTATGGTAAAACGCGTCCAATTGTCACAATTTAAAAACCTTCGCGCCAACGGACTTCGCGCTGTTGAACTCAATGACGGCGATAACTTGATTGGCGTTGCCATTACCGATGGCGAGCAAGACATTATGTTATTTTCTAATGAAGGTAAAGCCATTCGCTTTAATGAAAGTAAAATCCGTGCGATGGGTCGTACCGCAAAAGGGGTACGCGGTATGCGGGTGACGTTACTGGCCAATCAAGGTATTGAAGACGACGACACCGAGCTTGAAGACGATAGCCAAGATGACCAAGACAATGACAGTGTCGTTGCGGTTAGTCGTGTAGTATCGTTGGTTGTTGCCCCACAGCAAGGCGAGATTTTATGTGCTTGTGAGCG
Source organism: Moraxella sp. CTOTU47618 (assembly GCF_032017425.1). NCBI lineage: Bacteria > Pseudomonadati > Pseudomonadota > Gammaproteobacteria > Moraxellales > Moraxellaceae > Moraxella > Moraxella sp. CTOTU47618. The sequence continues at coordinate 399,908 of NZ_DALZPW010000001.1, forward strand.
TGGCTTTGGCAAACGTACCCCTGTCTCTGATTTCCCTGTCAAAGGTCGTGGCGGTAAAGGCATTATTGCCATCAAAACCACGGCGCGTAATGGCGAGCTGGTGCAGGCGTTAGCGGTAACCGATGCTGATGATATTGTGCTGATTTCTGATGCAGGCACGTTGGTGCGTACACCTGTCGGACAAATCGCGCAGACAGGTCGGAATGCACAAGGGGTCACCCTGATTCGTATTTCACAAGATGAATCATTGGTTTCCATCGCTTTGGTTGAAGGCGGTAGTGAAGACGAGCTGGACGAAGATAGCTTAGATACAGCATTGGCTGACAATATCGCGCAAGATGGTACTGATTTACGAGACAGTGCAGATTTGCAAGACATCGAGTTGTCTGAAGCGCTCCAGCAAGATGGTTTACTAGAAGCCGATGCACAACAGCTAGATGACTAATTTGTAGCCTTGCTATTTATAACTTCGCTTTATCAAACCAGCTTATCAATCAATAAGCTGGTTTTTTTTCGCTGAATTCTACAATTTCGCAACAGCCAGTAAGTTTAAAGCCTTATAAAATTTAAAGTTACTTTGTTCCAACAATCCTATTACATTAGAAGACGAGTATACCCATGTCAAAACTGCATCTACATCACCTTGAAAAATCACGTTCGTTTCGTATTCTTTGGCTATTAGAGGAATTAGAGCTGCCGTATCAGTTGACCAAGTACGAACGCCATCATGGTTTGGCACCCAAGTCTTTGCAAAAAATTCACCCGATGGGTAAGGCACCTATCCTGCAAGATAATGGAAAAACGCTGATTGAATCTGCCAATATCATTGAGTATTTGATTGATAACTATGATAAGTTAAGCAACCAGCAAGATGCACAGCCAATCTCACAACTGGTGCTGAATAAAAAATTTCGCCCAGATTATGGCAGTGAAGCGTATGAGCAGTATCGATATTGGCTGCATTTTACCGAAAGCTCGTTGATGCCCTTGCTTATTATCCGACTAATATTTGCTACCATGATAAAAAAATCACCGATAGGTATCAAACAAGTGGCAAAATTACTCAAATCGGGGATAGACAAATCTTATCTGAATCCTTCATTAACTGAACAGCTAAAAATGTTAGATAAGCATTTGGGTAGCAATGAATGGCTTGCTGGCAACCAATTTAGCGGCGCTGATATACAGCTTGAATTTGGCATAAACGCCATGCAAGAAACCCATAGTTTAGAGGCAAAATACGCCAACATTCACAATTGGTTAAAAAAATGCCAAGCTCGTCCAGCTTATCAAAAAGCAGTTGATAAGTGTTGATGGTTGACTGTCAAGCGATTTAACGATTTTATCGCTTTACTTTGTCGATAAATTTACTATACGGTCAGAAAAAACAGTTGTTTTTTTTACCTTTATTTCATAACTAAATACCTATCAAAAATTAGCGAAAATACATAAATATTTTTTTCATGTAAAATATTGCTATCGCTATTTATAACAATGTTTTGTGTCTAATAGTTGAATACTTTGAGTCGTTTACAACCTAGCTCCATTCTAGGTTATTTCCATGGATGGATGCCATTGCCAGAAGGAACGAAAAATGCAATATCAGTATTTTAAAGACCCTGATAGTCAAGAAACCCAAGAATGGCTTGACGCCTTTGATTCGGTGATCAAGTCAGTGGGAAAAAAACGTGCTACTTTTTTACTAAAAGCCATCTATGATAAGGCGGTACAAGAAGGGTTACGCGTTAACCGCCTTGATACCGCTTACATCAATACTATTCCGGTAGAAGATCAGCCCTCGTATCCCGGTGATTTAACCCTAGAGCGTAAAATTCGCGCTATCATTCGTTACAATGCGGTGGCGATGGTGATGCGTGCCAACAAAAATGACGACGACTTAGGTGGTCACTTAGCGACCTTTGCCTCTAGCGCAACGTTATACGAAACAGGTTTTAACCATTTTTGGCGCGCAGCGAGTGAAAGCTTTGGCGGTGATATGATTTATTATCAAGGTCACGGTTCGCCAGGGATGTATGCTCGCTCATTTTTAGAAGGTCGATTGACTGAAGAGCAGCTAACGAATTTTCGCCGTGAAGTAGGGGGCAAGGGGCTATCTAGCTACCCACACCCTTATTTGATGCCTGACTATTGGCAGTTCCCAACCGTGTCTATGGGTTTAGGCCCAATCATGTCAATTTATCATGCGCATGTGCACCAATATCTTGAAAATCGTGGCTTGATTCCAAAAGAAGGTCGCAAGATTTGGGCATTCTTGGGCGATGGTGAAACCGATGAGCCAGAAAGCTTAGGTGCTATCTCACTAGCCGGTCGCGAGAATTTAGAAAATCTGATTTGGGTGATTAACTGTAACTTACAGCGTCTAGATGGCCCTGTACGTGGTAACGGTAAAATCATCCAAGAGCTTGAATCTGTGTTTCGCGGTGCAGGCTGGCGGGTGATTAAAGTCATCTGGGGCGGTAAATGGGATACGCTACTAGACAAAGACCATACGGGCGCGCTCAAACACCGTATGCTTGAGACCCTCGATGGGGAATACCAAGTCTATAAAGCGCGTGATGGTAAATTTGTCCGTGACTATTTTTTTGGTAAATACCCAGAACTTGCCGAGATGGTCAAAGATTGGACCGACCAAGAAATCCAAAATTTAGACCGTGGTGGTCACGACCCGATGAAGGTGTATGCCGCATTTAGTGAAGCCATGAAAGCCAAAGGTCAGCCCACAGTGATTTTGGTTAAAACCGTCAAAGGTTATGGCTTATCTAACCAAAGCCAAGCGGTCAACAAAACCCACCAAATCAAAAAACTCGAAATTGACTCATTAAAATACTTCCGTGATCGTTTTGATTTGCCATTTACTGATACGCAGCTTGAAGAATTGCCGTTTTATCGTCCTGATGAAAATTCTGCTGAAATCCAATATCTGAAAGGTCGCCGTCAAGCACTGGGCGGACATTTGCCCAATCGCCGTAGTGGTCATATTCCACTCGATGTCCCAGGGTTAGAGATTTTTGATAAATTACTACAAGGTAGTGCAGGCAAAGAACAGTCTACTACCATGGTATTTGTACGCTTGCTAGCGGCACTGCTAAAAAATAAAGCGCTGCAAGAGCGTGTGGTGCCAATTGTTCCTGATGAAGCCCGTACTTTTGGTCTTGAAGGTATGTTCCGCCAATTGGGTATCTACTCGGCATCGGGTCAAAATTATACCCCTGAAGATCATGAAGCTTTGATGGGTTATAAAGAAGCCAAAGACGGTCACATGCTTGAAGAAGGCATTAATGAAGCGGGTGCGATGAGTGCTTGGATTGCCTTAGCGACCAGTTATTCAACCAATGCGTTACCGATGATTCCATTTTATATCTATTATTCGATGTTTGGTTTCCAACGCGTCGGTGATTTAGTTTGGGCTGCAGGCGATATGCAGGCGCAAGGCTTCTTGCTTGGCGGTACCGCAGGTCGTACCACACTCAATGGCGAAGGCTTACAGCACCAAGATGGTCATCAGTTGATTTTATTTAACACGGTGCCAAACTGTGTCACTTATGACCCATGTTATGGTTATGAGTTAGCGGTTGTGATACAAGATGGTCTGCGCCGTATGTATGGTGAAGGCGAACGGGTTTTCTATTATATCACCTTAATGAATGAAAACTACGAGCAACCAGCCATGCCAACAGGGGTAGAAGAAGGCATCAAAAAAGGCATGTACTTGCTCAAAGATAATGGTTCAAAACAAGTGCAATTGCTAGGTTCAGGCGTGATTTTACGTGAGGTTGAAAAAGCCGCACAAATTCTAGCTGAAGAATTTAACATCAATGCCAACGTGTGGAGTGTCACAAGCTTTAATGAACTCACTCGTGAAGGCATGGCATGTGATGAGTACAATCGTCTGCACCCATTAGATGAACAGCGTACACCTTGGGTTACTGAACAACTTGCACAGCATGAAGGTATCGTAGTCGCCGCCACCGACTACATGCGCATTTTCTCTGAACAAATCCGCGCCTATCTACCAGACAGTCGTCCGTATGCCACCTTAGGTACCGATGGTTTTGGTCGTTCGGATAGTCGCCGCCAATTACGTAGTTACTTTAAAGTAGATGCCGCCCACATTGTGGTGGCAACACTTAAACTATTGGCAGATGAAGGTGAAGTTGATGCGCGTTTGGTCAAAGATGCGATTAGTAGCCTAGGTATTGATGCCGATGCTTCACCGGCTTGGCATCCTCAAGTACAAATCGACCAATCCCCAGATGCACCAGCGATTTTAGGCGCGAATCCAAAACCTGTACCAACCTTGGTTGAAGAGGATGATGAAGCGATTTCAGCAGACGGCAAAGCAGAAGATAAAGCCGATGCGCCAATTCTTAACGACAAACCTGAATAATAGAAATCAATAGTAGGTAATCAGCCACGTATTAGCGGCTGATTGCCCACTTAGTAAAAATAAAAATTTAAGGATAAACCCATGGAAATCAAAGTTCCCGACTTAGGCGTTGATAGCGCCGAAGTCAGCGAAATTATGGTCAAAGTCGGCGATGTCATCAATGTGGACGATAACATTGTCTTATTAGAATCTGACAAAGCCTCTGTGGAAGTACCTGCGACATCAGCAGGGACTATCACAGCGATTAGTATCCAAATCGGCGATAAGGTCAAAGAAGGTGATGTGATTCTCACCATCGATAGTGTAGACAATAGCCAATCCAACACTACACCCGTAGAGCAATCTGCGCAACAGACAGACCAACAAGCAGCCCAATCTAACGAAGCTGGAGAAATTAAAGAGGCTAAAGAGACTAAAGAGGCTAATGCGACTTCATCGCAAGCGCCGTCTATGGCTGCGTCAAACCAATCACAGCCCACATCTACATCAGCTGAAGCAACCTATACATTGCCAGATTTGGGTGTGGATAGCGCAGAAATTAGTGAGTGGTTGGTCAAAGAAGGTGATACTGTCACTGCTGAACAACCGCTGGTATTGGTCGAATCCGATAAAGCATCGGTCGAAGTACCGGCACCTGTCAGTGGAAAAATTGTCAAATTCTTAGTCAATGCAGGGGATACGGTCGCCAATGGTCAAGATTTTATCGTGATAGCCTCCCAATCAGCTACGCAACAGCCATTAGCTAGTGACCCATCAGAACAAGCCGCTAGTCAAGCCAATTCAGCGACAAATCAAAATGAGCCACCCGCTCAAACGGTATCTACCCCTCAATCATCCACCCCCGCTGGTAAACAAACCTTTGGTTTGCCCGATTTAGGGGTAGAATCGGCACAGATTAGTGAATGGATGGTGAAAGTAGGCGATGAGGTCACAGCAGAACAACCCTTGTTGTTGGTAGAATCCGATAAAGCCTCGGTGGAAGTCCCCTCGCCAGTCGCAGGTAAAGTGGTTGAATTACTGGTTAACCCTGGCGATACCGTCACCAATGGTCAAGACTTTGTTGTGATTGAAGCGGCGGGGTCAGTGCAATCAGCGTCAAGTTCAGCATCACAGCCGCAAGCGACCACCCATACTACTCAGCAAGAAGTCGCTAAAACGCAAAATACCGCGTCAACTTCAACTAATAGCGCTACCACAACAGCTAGCCAGTCAACCACAACAGCTAGCCAGTCAAATTCACAGTCAAAACTGTCTGAATCGCAAATCAATGCCAAAAATGCCGCAGTTTATGCAGGTCCTGCGGTGCGCAAACTTACGCGCCAATTGGGTGTTGATGTCAGTGAGGTGACTGGCACGGGCGCTAATGGGCGTATTGTCAAAGAAGATGTGTTTGCTTATGTCAAAAATACAATAAAAGCAGTTAGCACGCCAGCCGCTGCAAACAAGGACTCTGCGCCTTCAGCGGCTCGCTCAGGATTACCTAATTTACCCGATATGAGTAAAACGGAAATTTGGGGAGAAATTGAGCGCCAAGATTTGACCCGTCTACAAAAAGTCTCAATTCCGCAGCTTAATTACAATACCTATTTGCCACAAGTCACCCAGTTTGATTTGGCAGATATTACCGATGTTGAAAAATTGCGTGGTGACCTAAAAGATGAGATGAAAAAAGAAGGCGTGAGTCTAACTATTCTGGCTTTCATCATGAAAGTGACCGCTTATGCGCTCATGCAACACCCAAAATTTAACAGCCATTTAAGCGATGACAATACCCAAATTATCATCCGTAAATCCGTGAATTTAGGATTTGCTGTAGCAACCGAGGATGGTTTAACTGTCCCTGTCATTCAACGTGTAGAGCAAAAAGGTATCAAGCAACTAGCGATTGAAATCGGTGAGCTTGCCAAAAAAGCGCGTGATAAAAAACTATCTGCCAAAGAGTTAACAGGAGCGTCGTTTACGATTTCAAGTCAAGGCAATCTTGGTGGTACTTATTTTACGCCGCTGGTTAATTGGCCACAAGTTGCGATTTTAGGCGTCAGTGAATCTAGCATTCAGCCACGTTGGAATGAGACTAAAGGCGAGTTTGAGCCACGCTTAATGCTACCATTGTCATTGTCGTATGACCACCGTGTGATCAATGGTGCGGACGCTGCGGTATTTACCCGATATATTGCAAAATTATTAGCAGATCCACGCCGCGTGTTGTTATAATTTTTAGCATCAAAAGAACCTAGCGTGTTATATCCATGCTAGGTTTTTTTTGACACCAAAAAAAGCCCTTAGTCAAAACTAAGGGCTTTATGAATGCCAACAAGCTTATTTTTCGGTTTTTGCTAAGAAGAACCAAGTATCTAACACCGAATCAGGGTTCAGTGAGACAGAAGTAATACCTTGTTCCATTAACCACATCGCTAGGTCTGGATGGTCAGAAGGACCTTGTCCGCAGATACCGATATACTTGCCTTGTGCGTTACAGGCATCAATAGCCATTTTAAGTAGTTTTTTAACCGCTGGGTCACGTTCATCAAATGATTGAGATACGATACCCGAATCACGGTCAAGACCAAGCGTTAACTGGGTTAAATCGTTTGAGCCGATTGAGAAACCATCGAAGTATTGTAAAAACTCTTCCGCCAATAAGGCATTGGTTGGCAACTCGCACATCATGATGACGCGTAAACCGTTTTCACCACGTTTAAGACCATTTTTCTCAAGCAGTTCTAGTACCTTACGCGCTTCTTCTGTGGTACGTACGAATGGAATCATAATCTCAACGTTGGTTAAGCCCATTTCATCACGAACACGTTTTAATGCACGACATTCTAATTCAAAACAGTCACGGAAGTTTTCTGATACGTAACGGCTGGCACCACGGAAACCGAGCATGGGGTTTTCTTCAGATGGCTCGTATAGTTTACCGCCGATTAAGTTTGCATATTCATTCGATTTAAAGTCAGACATACGTACGATAACTTTCTTATCTTTGAATGCGACGGCTAGGGTTGAAATACCTTCAACCAATTTATCAACGTAGAAATCAATCGGTGAAGCATAACCTGCCATGCGCTCTTGAATCGCTTGTACGATTTCGCGTGGTAGGGTGTTCATGTTAAGTAGTGCTTTTGGATGCACGCCAATCATACGATTGATGATGAATTCTAAACGCGCCAGACCCACCCCTTCATTAGGGATTTGGGCAAATCCAAATGCGCGGTCAGGGTTACCGACGTTCATCATAATTTTAAATGCCAAGTCTGGCATTGACTCAATTGAGTTGTTTTGGATTTCAAAGTCCAATTGACCTTCGTAAATATAACCGGTATCACCTTCTGCACAAGATACAGTGACTGCTTGACCATCGGTCAATAGGTCAGTGGCGTTACCACAACCCACGATGGCAGGGACGCCCAATTCACGCGCGATAATTGCCGCGTGGCAGGTACGACCACCACGGTTAGTGATGATAGCAGCGGCACGTTTCATGACGGGTTCCCAGTCTGGGTCAGTCATATCAGACACAAGGACGTCACCTTCTTGTACTTTATCCATTTCATGGATTGAGTTGACCACGCGTACAGTACCTGCGCCGATACGTTGACCAATTGAACGACCTTCACAGATGACATCGCCTTTTTCTTTAAGGATGTAACGCTCCATGACATTTTGGCTTTCACGGCTTTTTACTGTCTCTGGGCGTGCTTGCACAATGAATAATTTGCCACTGTCACCATCTTTTGCCCATTCGATATCCATCGCATGACCATAATGTTTTTCGATGATTAATGCTTGTTTGGCAAGTTCAACCAACTCTTCATTGCTCAGTGAAAATTGGTTGCGTTCCGCTTTGTCTACTGGGACTATTTTGACTGATTTGCCGGCTGAGTGCTCGTCCGCATAAACCATTTTTTGTTGTTTGCTGCCGAGGTTGCGGCGAATAACCGCAGGTTTGCCGGCATTTAACAAGGCTTTTGAAATGTAGAATTCGTCAGGGTTCACCGCACCTTGCACGACCATTTCACCCAAGCCATAGCTTGCGGTAATAAATACCACGTCATTAAAACCACTTTCGGTATCAATGGTGAACATCACACCTGAAGTGCCTGTCTCTGAACGTACCATGCGTTGTACGCCAGCTGATAAGGCAACACCTGCGTGCTCAAAACCTTTGTGAACGCGGTAAGCGATGGCGCGGTCATTGTATAAAGAAGCAAAGACTTCTTTAATAGCAATCAAGATATTGTCAATACCACGGATATTGAGGAAAGTTTCTTGTTGACCAGCAAATGAGGCGTCTGGTAAATCTTCGGCAGTCGCTGATGAACGAACCGCAACAGCGATGTCCTCGCCTTGGCTCATCTCGGCAAAAGCATCACGGATTTCTTGTTCCAAATCTTTAGGCAACTCTTGCTCAATAATCATGTCGCGGATTTTTTTGCCCGTGGCAGTTAAAGCCGCCACATCATCCACATCCAGACCTTGAAGCGCGTCTTTGATTTTGTCTTGAAGACCTGTACCGATTAAGAATTTGTTAAAAGCTTCAGACGTTGTTGCAAAACCACCTGGTACGCTTACCCCTAAATCTGTTAGGTGACTAATCATTTCACCTAATGAAGCGTTTTTACCGCCTACTTTGTCAATGTCGTTTTTGCCTAACTTGTCGAGTGAGATAACTTGTGCGTTCAAGGTGATAACTCCGTGAAATAAAGATTATTTTGAAAAGATTATAACGGTATTTCGTAGAAAATTCATCTTAAAAAATGATTTTCTAGCAAAAAAATTATAATTTTAGAAAAACTGTCAGCGATCAACAATTCAACTAAAACTTTGCTTGGATGTCGTTGAGTCTAAGGTGAAAAAAACGTAGATAAGCCTTCAATGACAATAACTGATGGCTAATTAAGGCAAATTAAGCATCGATTTGTTAGATTAAAGCCTACAAGTCACGTATAATAACAAACTCTCGACCTGTAAGACAAACGATAGTGTCGGCACTGATAACGACATTAATAGAGGACATTCACTGCCAAAAACGCAGTTAATGTGTGAGGTTGACCATCAGTATGAGTTTAAACCAGTGTTAATTTAAATTAGTATGGACGCTGCTTGTCATTTTTTTGGATAATTTTTCATGACCATTGAGCAAATCAAAGCCACGATTCAAAATAAAGACGCGTTAAATTTTGCAAATTCGCAGTCGTTGCGAAGTGTGTTTTTTATCTCCGATGGTACCGCGATTACGTCTGAAACCCTAGGTCGTTCTATTTTAAGCCAATTTCCCACGGTACCATTTGAGACTCGGGTTATTCCTTATGTTGATACCCTTGATCGCGCCGATGAAGCGGTCAATCAAATCAATCTTGCCCACCAACGTGATGGGGTAAAGCCGCTAGTCTTTGATACAATCGTTGACCCTGTGATTCGTGAGCGAATCAACGGTGCAGATGCCTTTAACTTGGATATTTATGAAGGCTTAATTAGTAAAATTGCCGATGAAATCAAAGTACAACCTGCACCGCATACCGGTCATGCGCATGGGGATGTCGATTCTGAGAACTATAAATCACGTATTGATGCGGTGCATTTTGCTTTAGATAATGATGATGGCGCGCGTACCACCCATTATGATGCGGCAGATATTATTTTGATTGGGGTGTCACGTTCGGGCAAAACGCCCACCTCTTTATACCTAGCGTTGCAATTCGGTATTCGTGCGGCGAATTATCCGTTGACTGAAGATGATTTATATGAAAATTCGTTGCCCAAAGCGTTAAAGCCCTACCGTGACAAACTGTTTGGTTTGGTGATTGACACCGATCGACTGGTAAAAATTCGTAACGAGCGCCGTGCAGGTAGTCGCTATGCAAGTTATCAGCAATGTCAGCAGGAGTTGCGCGCCATTCAAGGTATTTATATTTCTCAAGGGATTCCAAATATTGATGTATCCACGATGTCGATTGAAGAAATCGCGACGCGTATTTTACAGATGACGGGGTTAAAACGTCGAATTGGTTAATGTAATTTCTTAACATACGGTTAATTTATCGTATTTTATATTTCATTTAAAAATTTTTTATTCATTATCAAGGCTTAAAATATGGGAGCTAATATGCCAAAAAAACGGATTAATGACAAAGTTACTCAAATTCCCCCTACAAACAATGACAACGAAAACATCTGTGATTCCAACACACAGTCAATTATTGAACCCCAAGAAAATATTACCGAAATTTTGGCAAAACCAACCAAAACTGAAATTTCGGATTCTGATAAAAAAGCCAATACCGTCAGTATCAGTGAAGACGACGATAAGGTAAAACATTTTGATGATGCATCGGTGCATTTTGATTTAATTAGCCCGCTAGATAACACCCGCATCAATTTAAAGCGTTACAAGCGTCAAGATGCCGTTAGCCATGCCTATGATTATGATGCTGTCGTGATTGGCGCAGGACCCGCGGGTGAAGCAGCAGCGATGAAAATCGCCAAATCTGGGCAAAAAGTTGCCGTGATTGATCCACGCAAACAAGTGGGGGGCAACTGTACGCACGTAGGCACGATTCCAAGTAAAGCATTGCGTCAGTCAGTGTTTAATATTATCGGTAATCGCCGCGATCCTATCTTAAACCAAGGGATTGACTATCATCAAATCCCACTCAATAAAGTATTAACCAAAGCGCGCGAAGTGGTACGTAACCAGGTAGAAACCCACACTCGTTTCTATGAGCGCAACCAAATTGACTTAATTAATGGTTGGGCAAGTTTTAAAGATACCCATACCATTCATGTTGATATGAGTGATGGTACCGAGCAGGACATTACCTTTGAACAAGCCATTATTACTGTGGGTAGCCGTCCTTATCGTCCTGATTTGTTAGATTTTAGCCATCCTCGTGTGTTTGATTCCGATAAAATCTTGCAAATGGATTATGTGGTACAGCGTATTATCATTTATGGTGCGGGCGTGATTGGCTGTGAGTATGCGTCTATTTTTACCGGTCTTGGCTATAAAGTAGATTTGATTAATACCCAAGAGCAGTTGCTTAGCTATCTGGATGATGAGATTTCTGACGCATTGTCGCATGACTTTAGACAATTTGGCGTATTGATTCGCAACAAAGAAGAAATCGAACGGCTAGAAACTTATGATGACTGCGTGATTTTATATCTAAAAAGTGGTAAACGCATCAAATCAGATGCTATTTTATGGTCAAACGGTCGCTCAGGTAATACCGACAGTCTCAACCTTGCCGCCATCGGACTCACCGCAAACAGCCGGGGTCAACTCAAAGTCAATGAGCATTACCAAACCGATATCCCAAATATTTATGCAGCAGGGGATGTGATTGGCTGGCCATCGCTTGCATCGGCAGCTTATGACCAGGGACGCTGCGCCGCTGCTTATATGGTGGGCGACGAAAACGCACAACCTGTTCGCAGTGTGCCAACGGGTATTTATACCATTCCTGAAATTTCAAGTATTGGTAAAAATGAACAGGAATTAACCGCCGAAAAAGTGCCGTATGAAGTGGGGCAAGCTTTCTTCAAACACCTTGCCCGCGCACAAATCATCGGTGAGCGTAGTGGGGTGTTAAAAATACTGTTCCACCGTGAAACCTTAGAGGTTTTAGGTATCCATTGCTATGGCAATCACGCCTCTGAGATTATTCATATCGGACAAGCAGTGATGGAAAGTAAGGGCAGCAATACGCTAGAATACTTTGTCAATACTACCTTTAACTACCCAACGATGGCAGAAGCCTATCGCGTTGCTGCACTCAATGGTCTTAATCGGGTGTTTTAATGGCGCAAATTAATGTAAAGCTACAACCCCAGTACGTAAAATTACAACCGCAGTTGCAACAAGCGCTTTCTGAGTTAAAATTGCCACTATCGGATGAGCAGCAATTACAGCTACTGTACTATCTACAGCAGCTGTTATTTTGGAATAAAGCCTATAATCTGACCGCTATCAAAGATGACCAACAAGCGTTAATCAAACATATCTTTGATAGTTTGTCGATTGTACCATTTTTGCCAGCCGGTAATTTGCTAGATATTGGGACGGGTGCGGGTTTGCCAGCGGTGATAGTTGCCATTTGTCAGCCACAACGTGCAGTGACAGCGCTCGATAGTAATCAAAAGAAAATTCGCTTTATCAAACAAGTCGCCAGTGAATTGGGGTTAAAAAATCTAACACCGGTTGCCAGTCGTATTGAGGCACATGCAGGTACTTATCAAGTCATTACCTCAAGGGCGTTTGCGTCGCTGGTGGATTTTGTCACCCATAGTCAAAGCAAATTGGCAGACAATGGTATCATTTGTGCCATGAAGGGGGTTGAACCTGTTGACGAGATTCAAGCGCTTCAACATGAGTGGCAAATTAACACCCAAGTGTTAACCGTGCCAGAGCTCTATGAATCACGCCATTTGATTTATTTGCAAAGATAAACACCTCATTTCAGCCAGTTTTACCGGTATTAGGGTTTGAAAGACTGGCTGTTTTTGACTACAATTTTCAACCTTTTTATCAACACATTGCGAGACAGTTCATGGATATTTTAGCCATTGCTAATCAAAAAGGTGGGGTGGGCAAAACCACCACCGCGGTTAATTTGGCAAGTGCGCTGGCACATCGCCGCAAAAAAGTTTTACTGATTGATTTGGATGCCCAAGGCAATGCGACTACGGCATCAGGGCTGGATAAACGCGAGTTAGAGTACAGCATTGCTGATGTGCTATTAGATGATTTGCCAATCCATGAAGCGATTGTCAAAACCCCGAATGGGTTTGATATTGTCGGTGCCAACAATGAATTGTCAGGCAGTGATTTGCATTTAAGTCAAAAGCCTGAGAATCATGCAATTTTGTCAAAAGCTATGCAGCAGCTCGCTGATATGCCTGCCAAAAACGGCCGCGCGCCGAAACCTTATGATTTTATCGTGATTGACTGCGCGCCGAGTTTAAGTTTACTGACCATCAATGCAATGTGTGCCACATCAGGGGTGATTATCCCGATGCAATGTGAATATTTTGCATTGGAAGGATTGGCGGATTTATCGCAAACCATTGAGCGTTTGAAGTCGCTAAACCCAAAACTGCATATCCGCGGTGTGTTAAGAACCATGTTTGACCCGCGCAATACCTTGGCAAATGATGTCTCTATGGAATTGATTGAGCATTTTGGTCCGATTTTATTTAATACCATTATTCCCCGTAATATTCGTCTAGCAGAAGCCCCGGCGCACGGCATTCCTGCGCTTGATTATGAGATGAATTCAAAGGGCTCACAAGCGTATATTCGCCTTGCCAATGAAATTATCAAGCAAAGTCGCCAATTCCAACTTACCTAAATTAAACTGTTTAGGCACTTTTTTTGTTAACTTGATGGCGAGTGCGCACTGGCAAAAGCAATGAAACTATTTTTCAAGCAATAGCGAATCTGCTAAAATAGCCAGTTCAAAAATGGCGGCATTGGTTTAATTTTTTATCAGTCATTTTTAACTATTTAATGGCATTGGGAATTTCGACATGGTTAAAAAGCGTGGATTGGCATCAAATCGAGGACTTGATGCGTTACTCGGCTCAATCAAAACGGAAAAATTGATTACCGGTAATCTAATCGATGCGAGTGTTCGAGCCTCTGTCGATGACGCGAAAAGTGCTGAAAAACTAAATGCCAAATCAACCGATGATGGGCAAAATGTCTCAGATGCCGAATCAGCCGAAGCTCGCGACACTATAGCTGTAGCCAAAAAATCGCCTACAGCTGCGATAACCACCAAACCATTCACTCCAAAACCCACCAAAACACTAAAGTCCAGTAGCCATAACGCATCTATAGATAACGATGCCAATGATAATAGTAATGTGGCTGGCTTAAATTTGATGCATATCAATGTCGCGTATTTGCAGCGTGGCAAGTATCAGCCGCGCATTGATTTGGACGAAGATGCCTTGCAAGAGCTGGCAACGTCTATCAAGCAGCATGGCGTGATGCAGCCTATTGTGATTCGACCTTTAGCCAAAGTATTGCCCAATTCCCCGATTACCCATGAAATTATCGCGGGTGAACGTCGCTGGCGTGCGGCGCAAATTGCAGGTTTAACCCATATACCCGCCATCATGCGCCCCATGTCAGATGACTTGGCCATCGCTTTGGCATTGATTGAAAATATCCAACGGGAAGATTTGAGCGTCATGGAACAGGCTGCCGCATTGCAGCGTTTTCATGATGAATTTGGCATGAGTCATTCGCAAATTGCGGATGTGGTCGGTAAGGCTAGAACAACGGTTTCTAATTTGCTGCGTTTGAACCAATTACATGACGATGTCAAACAAGCGTTAAATGAAGGGCAAATGGATATGGGGCATGCCAGGGCATTATTGGCGCTGTCACCCAAACAGCAGCCTGTTATTGCCAAAAAAATTATACAGGGTCAATTGACCGTTCGTCAGACTGAAGCCTTAGTCAAAGACATTTTAAATCCAAAAGCGCCGACACAAAGCCAAGAAATTGATTATGATAGGCTGCGACTGAACCAACATCTCTCTGAACAACTCGGTGCCGTGGTAAAAATCAAAGGCTCTTCAAAAGGAAAGGGGAGTATTGAGATATTTTTTCACAATGAAGAGGAATTACAAGCTTTGATTGTGCAGTTCCAGTCGCAACTTGAGCATTAATCTTGCGCATTAGATTAGTTTTCTCAATTTATTAGTCATTGACATGCAAAGGCAGTATAACCGATGTGGGAATTAGTTAAAGCAGGCGGTTGGTTGATGTGGCCCATTGTCCTATGTTCGATTTTGATGTTGATTATCATTATTGAGCGCGCGATAAAACTTAAAGTCAGTACAGTGACACCCGCCCATCTGCGTGAACAATTGATGCAGCATTTGATTGAGCAGGGCGATATTGATCGAGAATCGCTTGAGAATGTCAAACTCAATTCGCCTTTGGGTGATATCCTTGCTGCAGGACTCATGAATCGCCAGCATGGGATTGATTCAATGACCATGCATATGGAAAACCGCGCCAGTATCACCATTCACCAATTAGAAAAACATATCAATATGCTGGGTACCATCGGTGCTATCGCCCCATTGTTGGGTCTGTTAGGTACCGTACTGGGGATTATTTCATCCTTCTTAGCCATTACTGAAGGTGCAATGCAAGATCCGACCATGCTGGCAGCTGGCGTATCACAAGCGCTGATTACCACAGCGGGGGGTATGCTGGTTGCGATACCTGCTGTGATGGCGTACCGTATTTTTCAGCGCCGTATCATTGATATCAATGCGGCGTTTGAACAAGAAGCGGGTTTGATGATGCAAGAATTACTGGACAATGGTCTAATTACGCCTCATTAATGGCGTATAGCTGCGTATAAGAGTCAAACCATGCGATTTCGTAAACCCACGGTCGAACCTTTAGAAATCAATCTTACCCCGATGATTGATTGCTTGCTGTTTTTGATTGTTTTTTTGCTGCTGTCGACCACCTTTAACCATTTTAGTAAACTCAATATCATTTTGCCGCAAGCAGAGGGCGTGCCGATTACTGAGAAAAGCAAACGCATTGAAATCGCGGTGCAAAAAGATGGTAGCTATTTGGTCAATGGTATTGCTTTATCTGGTAATGGCGAAGCTGAATTGACAGCGATGATCCGCCAAGAAGCGGGTGAAGAGCGAAAGCAGCTATTTGTTATCTCTGCTGATGCCGATACCAGTCACCAATCGGTGGTTAAAGTGATGGACATAGCGGGTAAAATGGGCTTTATGAATTTAAATATCAGTACCGTGATACCCGCCACTTCGCTCGATAGTAATATTGCCCCAGCGCCAGATGCCAAATAATTTTTATTGTTCAATTTACTGATACAATAGCTGTTAAGTCGTTCTTTTATATATTGAGATGCCATGACCGTTTCAAAACCTTCCAATGCTCACCCACGTTGGCAGACCTATCGAAGATTGCTAGGTTATCTCAAGCCGTATTGGTGGGCGATGACGCTAGTCGTCATTGGCTTTACCTTAAATGCAGGCACCGAAGTGGGCATTGCCAAACTGGTCAAATTCATTATTGATGCGATTAATGATCGTGATCAAGCGCATATCAATCTTTTTCCAGCTTTAATCGTATTATTGTTTGTACTGCGCGGACTTAGCTCATTTTTGGGTAATTACTTTAGCGCAGTGATTTCACGAAATGTCGTCTATCAGCTGCGTATGCAAGTGTTTTCAAAATTGCTCAGATTACCTAGCCAATTTTATTTGAGCCACAATGCCGGTCAGATTTCTGCAAAATTAATCTTTGATGTCGAGCAAGTCACTGCGGCGGGTACTGATACGCTCAAAACCTTGTTACGCGATGGCTTGACCGTGATTGGATTGTTAGCGTTTTTGCTTTACAGTAATTGGAAATTAAGCCTGTCGTTGTTTGTGGTATTGCCGCCGATTTTATTGTTAGTCGGTAAAGCCAGTAAACGCTTTCGCAAGCTGTCGCGCGGTATTCAAAAATCCATGGGCGAGGTCAGTCATATTACCAATGAAGTCATCACAGGCTACCAAGTGGTCAAAAATTATGGCGGTCAGCAAAATGAGCTGACGCGGTTTAACAACGCTTCTTTAACCAATCTTAAACAAGGCCTAAAGGTGGTGGTGACCAATAGCATCAATACCCCATTAATTCAATTATTGATGGCGTGCGCGATGGCTGTGGTGGTATGGATTGCATTAAGACCGAACGTATTAGGTGATACCACCGCAGGCGAGTTTATCGCTTATATCAGTGCGGCAGGGCTACTGAGCAAACCCGTGCGCTCGTTGACCGATATCAACCAAGGCTTGCAAAAGGGTTTGGCGGCGGCGGATTCTATATTTGAGATGCTCGATGAAGCCGAAGAAAAAGACACAGGCAAGGTTGAAAAAACTCTGAGTGGTAAAATAGTACTTAACGACCTAAGCGTCACTTTTGAGGATGGCAAACAAGCGCTCAACAACGTAAATTTGGTGGTCAATCCCGGCGAAACCGTGGCGTTAATCGGTAGAAGTGGCGCAGGTAAAACCACGCTAGTCAACTGTCTGATGCGCGCGCTAGAACCCACAAAGGGCAATATTTATCTTGACGATGTCGCTATCGAAGATTTGACATTACATTCACTGCGTAGTCAGATTGCCAGTGTCAACCAACAAGTGGTACTGTTTGATACCTCTATCCACAACAATATCGCCTATGGCGAATTATCTAACCGAACCTCGGAGCAAGTGATTGATGCCGCAAAATCAGCCTTTGCGCACGATTTTATTATGCAGTTGCCGCAGGGTTACCAATCAAAGATAGGCTCACAGGGTCTGCAGTTATCTGGCGGACAACGCCAACGCTTATCCATTGCACGTGCCCTGCTAAAGGATGCGCCTATCTTGATTTTGGATGAAGCCACAAGCGCGCTAGATAACGAATCAGAATTTTATATCCAAAAAGCGCTGGAGCGCGTCATGCATGGCAGAACCACCATCGTTATCGCGCACCGATTAACGACCATCCAAAATGCCGATAAAATCGTGGTCATGGATAACGGTGAAATTATTGAAGTCGGTACTCACGACAGTTTGCTAGCCGCGCAAGGTACGTATGCCAAGTTGTATGAGCGTCATTTTGAAGAGGATATATTGTCAAGCTAATGCAACAAACTCTACTACAGGCGTGGCGCAACAAATCCCTCTGGCTATGGTTGTTATTGCCCGTGTCTTGGTTGTATGGATTGGTTTTTTGGCTCAATAAAACTATGTATCGATTAGGGCTAAAACCCGTTTATTATCCCAACGTGCCCGTCATTGTAGTGGGCAATATCACGGTTGGCGGTAGCGGTAAGACGCCGCTAATCATTGCGGTGGTAACCTACCTGCAGCAAAAAGGGCTGACAGTCGGCGTCATCAGTCGTGGCTATGGCGGACAAGCCAAGCTGATGCCTTGTATCGTGACAGCGAATTCAAAGCCCAGCGACGTCGGTGACGAGCCATGTCTGATTGTGCAGCGTACAGGTGTGCCAATGGCAGTTTGTCCAAATCGCAGGCAGGCAATTGAGTTATTGCTTGAGCAATTCCCAAGCATTCAACTTATTTTGGCGGATGATGGACTGCAACATTTTGCACTAGATAGGGATGAAAACTGGATTGTCGTCGATGCCGATCGCGGCTTTGGTAACCGCCAGCTATTGCCCACAGGCTTTCTGCGCGAACCGATTAAACGCCTGTATCAGCCCAATACCACCGTCATATTTCATCAAAGTGATTGGCAGGATACTCAGGCTTTAACCCATTTTTCAAATAGCCTAAGCAAAAATTATCATAGCATATCACCCGATATTCGTATGCGTTTGCTACAAAAACCGCTAGTACCTTTATTTAAAGCGCCTTTATTTAAAACCTATTCGCAAAATAGCTTACCTGCCCAACAAGTGATTGCCATGACGGGGATTGGTTTGCCGCAGCGTTTTTTTAATAGCCTAAGCCAATTAGGATTTGACATCATACCGATGCCACTAAATGACCATCACACTTATAGTTTGCAAGATTTTGCCAACTTGCCAAAGTTACCGATTATCGTCACCGATAAGGATGCGGTCAAATTGCGTGTTATGTTCGCCCAAGGTCATGAGAAAAATGATATTGTAACAAACATCTGGGTGTTACCGGTAGAAGCTGAATTATCACCTGCCTTTTATGCGTTAATCGACCGACAAATCGGTAAATTGGTTGCCCTAGCTGACAATGCTGACAATTAAAAAACTTGTAGGAAATACACTATGTTAAAACATTTGGTCATACCAGCCCGTCTAAAAAGTACCCGACTGCCCAACAAACCGCTATTAGAAATTCATGGTAAGCCGATGATTCTATGGGTGATTGATCGTGCCAATGCGGTAAAATCGGCGGGAATTGCCGATGATATTTTTGTGGCAACCGATGATGATGGCATCGCTCAACTGTGTCAAGACTATGGGGCAAATGTCATCATGACTGACCCCAATCATGCGTCTGGCACGGATAGGCTTGCTGAAGTAGCTAGACTTAAGCAGTGGTCAACTGAAGATATCGTGATTAATATGCAAGGCGATGAACCACTCGTGCCTGCAGCACTCATCAAACAAGTGACTGAGCTTCTGCTACAAAAAAAAGATTGCGTGATGGCGACTTTGGCTGAACCCATCCAAAGCGTTGAAGAGTTTTTACGGCCATCGGTGGTCAAAGTTGTCAAAAATGCCCACAAGGAAGCCTTGTATTTTAGCCGAGCGCCGATTCCTTGCGATCGCCATACAGCATTGTTGACTGACCAGCCAATCAGTGATGAAAATAGCGCGCCAAAAAACGCTTACCGACACCTAGGCATTTATGCTTATCGGGTCAGTTTGTTACAGCAATTTAGTGTTTGGCAGCAAGGCGAGCTAGAGCAGCTTGAATCATTGGAGCAATTGCGTATTTTGGAGCAAGGCATGCGTATCGCCATTGATATCGCTTCAGAATTGTTGCCGCCCGGTGTAGACACGCAAGAGGATTTGGATCGGCTCAATGAGTTGGCTTTATCAGAATTATTGAAATAATAAAAAAGCCCAAGTTAATCTTGGGCTTTTTTGTGGTTTGCGTTTTTATGGTTTTGATTAGCTGTTTAAGCTAAATAAATCAAGCGATTTCACCAAAGATAAGGAGTTGAGGCGGGCTTGTTGGTCATAAATATTACAAGTGACAATCAATTCATCAGGGCGGATAGTCTCAAGAAAATGGTCAAGTTTTGGTTTGACACTATCAGGTGTACCGACAAACGAGATTGCCAACGACGATTCAACCATGTATTTCTCTGCAGATGTCCAAAAAGCATCAATATTCTCAATCGGTTTTGGCATTTGTGAGGGTTTACCACGGCGCAAATTGACAAAACTTTGCTGCGCTGAGGTGAATTGGTAAGCGGCTTCCTCATCGGTGTCGGCCAATAGCAAGTTACTTGCTACCATCACATAAGGTTGTTGCAAGTAGCGAGAAGGCTTGAAATTCTCACGGTACAATGTCACCGCTTGCGATAACATCTGCGGCGCAAAATGCGACGCAAATACATAAGGCAAGCCTAATGCAGCAGCGAGACTGGCGCCAAATAAAGACGACCCTAAAATCCACACAGGCACATTTAAGCCATTAGCCGGCATGGCAGTCACTGTCTGACCATCGAGCGGGTCAAAATAATGCATCAGCTCTTGCACATCTTGCGGGAAGTTTTCGGCATCATTCATGGTGCGGCGCAAGGCACGGAAGGTTGCCCCATCCGTCCCAGGGGCACGGCCCACGCCAAGATCGATACGTTCGCCATACAAAGTGGCTAACGTACCAAACTGTTCTGCAACCACTAACGGCGCATGGTTAGGCAGCATGATACCGCCTGAGCCAATCCGTATGGTTGAGGTGTGAGCGCCAATGTGAGCTAACAACACACTGGTTGCGGTACTGGCAATGCCGCGCATGTTATGGTGCTCAGCCAGCCAATAGCGGTTAAAACCTACTTTTTCGGCAGTTTGGGCAACAGTCACCGCTTGCTTAAGCGCGTTTTTGGCGTCACTGCCTTCAGGTACAGGAACAAGGTCTAAAAATGAAATAGGGATTTGTTTGGTCATTTTTGTCATCATTATAGTCATCATAAAAAGAATAGTAGTCTCTTTATAATGGCGAATCCAAAAAAATCAATCACCCAAATTGTTGCTGACAAATATCAATGAAAGCTTTGCCAAAATTACGGATATCGCCATCGGCACGGGTGGCTATCCATGTCACATGTTTTCCAAAAATTTTCGTTGGAATTTTGACAAGATTGCGATAATGCTGACCTTCAAATGCCATTTCAGCAATCGTGCCCACGCCCATACCAATACCGACATAGGTGCTAATCACATCGGCATCCAAAGCAGTAAGTACAATATTAGGGGTCAGCTGTGCCGCGCTAAAGGCTCTATCAATCGCACCACGACCCGTAAAACCGCCGTGATAAGTGATAATCGGATAATTTGCTAAGGTTTGGATATCAATCTCAGTGCGATTTTCAAGCTCATGACCCACGGGCACAATCACATGATGATACCAATCATAATAGCGAATACAGTGTAGATTATCGTGCGCAAGCAGCGATTCAGTTGCGATGCCAATATCGGCTTGACCTTGTGCCACCATATTGGCAATCGACTCGGGGTCAGCTTGATGTAAAATCAGATGAACATTGGGAAATTGTTGTTTAAAGCGCTGTATTACCCAAGGCAACACATAACGTGCTTGGGTATGCGTCGTGGCAATTGACAACTCACCCTGATGGGGATTTTGAAAGTCTAAAGTTAAATTTTCAATCGACCGTACTTCTACAAATATTTTCTCAATATGCGGTAGTAGCAGCTCACCGATAGGGGATAGACCCACCAATCGCTTACCCTGCCGCACAAAAACTTCTGCCCGAAGCTGACTTTCGAGCGCGGCAATATGCTTACTAAGACTGGATTGACTGGTATGTAATACTTTGGCGGCTTGGCTCAGATTGTAATTATTAATCACAGTCTGCCAAACGGTTTCAAGTTGTTTGAGTTGGATTTGTAAATAACGTTGATTGATGACAACATTGATTGCCATAAAATGACCTTAATAAAAAAACGAAATAAAATGCTCGCTATAGGAGCTTGGTTAAACTTAAATATTAACAAAACTAGGCATTACCGCCATACGTGTATTAGACACTGCGCCTGCCATGCTACTATCGACTACAGATATGCTTTCAATATCAGGTACCGTGACATGATAGGCATTATTTTGCTGATAGATAGCAATCGGGTATTGCATAATTTGCCTCAAAGCTGCTAACAAAAAGGTTGAAAGTCATCGCAGGGTGTCAAGTATAGCATATTACCATAAAATAGCAGGTTCAAAACCTAGCTGCTTAAGTCAGGCTTATTTAATAGACTTAAAATTTAAAAAATTGAAATATGACAAGTCTGTAGACATTGACTCGGTTATCGACTTGATTGCAGTGCCGCCTTGTTTCAGATATCAACGTTTCAGACATCTATAATAATTTTAGTTTGTCTACACCTAGAAAACCGCTACAATAGCAAGATTTTAATGAAGTTTTGTGGTAAATCGTGCGTGATGAGTGAGAGGTAACATGCAAATATCAAAACAACCTGTGTCAAACGACCAAGCGGCGCTACCAAGCGAAAGCTCAGCAGGCACAAAAAAGTCTTGGGGCGAAGCCATCAAAGCCTATATGGACAAGCGCGCTTGGGTGATGTTGCTATTGGGTTTTTCTTCAGGGTTGCCTTATCTATTGATATTTTCTAGTTTGTCAATTTGGCTCAAAGAAGCAGGGTTTGATATCAAAATTATCACCATGTTTAGTTGGGCGATGCTGGGGTACTCGTTTAAGTTTGTTTGGTCGCCCCTCGTCAATGCCGTGCCGATTCCACTGTTAACCAAAATGCTAGGCCAACGCCGTAGTTGGCTAGTTGTGGCACAAATTGTGGTTGCCTTTGCAATTTTCATGCTTGGTAGTTTTAATCCCACCAGTGATGTTGTACTTGATTACATGGCATTTTTTGCCGTGTTGTTAGGTTTTTCAGCGGCGACACAAGACATTGTGATTGATGCTTATCGCATTGAAATTGCTGAAAAATCTATGCAGCCCGTACTCTCTGGTATGTTTATGGCAGGCTACCGAATCGGTCTGATTGTCGCAGGGGCGGGAGCGCTGTTCTTGGCAGAATATTTTGGCTCGACCAAAGCCACTTACAACTACGCTGCTTGGCAACAAACCTATTATATTATGGCATCCTTGATGCTAATAGGGGTTGTCACCACCCTTTTGATTAAAGAACCCACCGTCACCCGTGAGCAGCATGAACGCCCGATGTCGGATTATTTTCAATTGTTTTTACTATTTTTAATTTCAGTGATTGCGTTGATTGCCAGTTTTATTGTCATCGGTCATGTGCTTCCAGAGACTGAGTCAAAATTTTTGGGCTTTGTTTATGAGAGCATTAAATTTATTGGCGCTGTGGTTATCGCCATTAGCACCGCTTTAGTGTTATTAAAAGCCAAAATCATCAAAAAGCAAGTCGCGGTTGACATGTGGGTCGCACCGATTCAAGACTTTTTCATTCGTTATGGGAAAAAAGCCATATGGCTGATTTTATTGATAGGCTTGTATCGTATTTCAGATATTGTGGCAGGTACGACGTCAAACTTGTTTTATGTTAATTTAGGCTTTAGCAAAACCGATATCGCCTTGGCGGTCAAAACCTTTGGGATGGGGATGTCAATTGTGGGTGGTATTCTAGGCGGCTTGCTTGCCGAGCGTTTTAAAATCATGAACGCTATGTTGATTGGTGCTATTTTAGCGTCAGCCAGTAATTTATTGTTTGTGATTTTAGCGGGCAAGGGACATGATTTTTTTTACATGTACTCAGCGGTAATGTTTGATAATCTCGCATCCGGTCTAGCAAGTGCTATTTTCGTCGCCTTTTTATCGGTATTGACCAATATTCGCTTTAGCATGGTACAGTATGCACTGCTTAGTTCATTGATGACGTTAACACCAAAGATTTTAGGTGGCTACTCAGGTGCGATGGTAGAAACCATGGGGTATCCTGCTTTTTTCACCTTTACTGCACTGATTGGCATTCCTGTGCTGTTGTTGATTTATATGGTAGATAAGCATGTGATGAGCCAAGATGCGACAAGAGGCGATAACATTACCCATGAATAACCAAGCATCATTCTACACCATTCAATCATTGTTGGCTGTACCAAGCCCGGTTGAAAAACACATCCGCAAACAGTTGCTGGGTGAATATCTTCATGTAGGGCAAACTTATCTTATTACCCATGATAGCGAAATGGTAACTGCAGCAATAGCCACTCAATATTTTGCTGCGCTTGATGAGTTGATGGCCGGTAAACCATTCGCTTATGTACTAGGTAAACAAAGTTTTTGGCAGCATGAGTTTTTAGTCAACCAGCATACTTTAATACCGCGTCCTGATACCGAACGGTTGATAGAAGCAGTGCTTAATCACCATAAAAATAGCCTAAGCAAATCAATGAATATTTTAGATTTAGGCACTGGGTCAGGTTGTATTGCCATCACGCTGGCAGAGGAATTTAGAAATTCATCCGTTAAAGCAGTAGATAAATCGCTTGATGCACTGAAGGTGGCAGCACAAAATGCGAAGAGAATAGGGGTTAGTAATATCGCGTTTTTTGAAGGCAGTTGGTATGAACCCTTTATGACAGCCCATGGAGATGAAAGCAATAAATTTGATATCATCGTATCTAATCCGCCTTATATCGATCCTAACGATCCCCACTTGGCAGGCTTAACCGATGAACCCATTAGCGCGCTAATCGCGGATAATAAGGGTATGGCGGATATCTGTCATATTGTCAAAACTGCGCCACAATTTTTACAGCCTCATGGGTTATTAGCAATTGAACATGGGTATGATCAGGGCGAACAGGTTAGGGACGTATTTTTGTCAAATGGCTTTGGCGATGTAATCACCGTCAAAGACTATGGGCACAATGACCGAGTAACGCTGGGTGTACTAAATTAGTGTACTAAATTAATGGGCTAAAATAGCCTAAGTAAATATGTGAAATTTAACTAGTATGTCAAAACAAACAGAATTAACCGATGCAGAAATGCTACGCTATGCCCGCCAAATATTGCTAGAAGGGTGGGATATAGAAGCACAAACGCGGCTAAAAAATAGCTGTTCAATTATTATAGGCATGGGCGGGCTAGGTTGCCCACTTGCAGAGACCTTGTGCCGTGCTGGCATTGGCAAGCTACTGATTATTGACGATGATACGATTGATGAGAGCAATCTGCAGCGGCAGTCGTTATTTACCCCTCACGACATCGGTCAATCTAAAGCGCTGGTAGCCAAAGCTAAATTAAATCAAATTAATGCATTTTGTGATGTTATCGCCATACAAGCACGTTTAACAGCCGATAATTATCAACAAATGGTTGAACAAGCGAAAATAAATAGCCTAAGCAAATTAATCTGTGATTGCACAGATAACTTCAAAGCACGAGACCTCATTAATACCATCGCTGTCAAGTCAAATTTGTCATTATTATCAGCCTCCGCCATTGCGCAAACAGGGCAACTGGCATTATTTACGCCGCAGCAAGGTTGCTATCATTGCTTATTTCAAGGGGTAGGGGATGATGAGCGAAATTGTGCCACTAGCGGCGTGCTTGCCAGTACCACCCAAATCATCGGCAACCTTCAGGCCCAAGCGGCTTTAAGTTTTTTGGGACTGGGCATCAATCCTATAGCGCAAACGTTATTGCTATGGAACGGCAAAACCATGAATCTTAAAAAACTTCACTATCGTAAAGACGCTAACTGCGAGATTTGTAGCCAACCATCCGCTATCACAGACGTAATGTAAACTAGAGTCAATCATGCAAAAAAATCACTTTTTGAAAAAATCCTTAAATGTCATTCAGCGGGTCGGGAAGACGGCAACCGTGGCTGGCAAAGCAGGGCTGCGTATCGCCCAAGGTGAAAAAATGACCCCAACGCTGCTGCGTCAAAGCTTTGAAGAGTTGGGTGCTACCTATATCAAAATCGGTCAGTTTATTGCCAGTACCCCGTCCATCTTTCCCCGAGAATATGTGACAGTATTTCAAGGCTGTCTGGATCAAACCACGCCCATGCCTTATAGCTATATTGAAGGCGTCTTAAGAGAGGAACTGGAAAAAGATGGGCAGACATTGGAAGATATTTTTCAAAGTATTGAGGTCAAACCGTTAGCGTCTGCATCCATCGCCCAAGTTCACAGTGCTATTTTAAAAAATGGCGATAATGTGGTGTTAAAAGTGCAAAAACCTGAAGTAGATACCATTATTCAAACCGATTTAGGCATGATGGTTGGGTTGACTAAACTGATTGATAGTATCGCACCGTCGCTAAAATTTGCCAGTATTTCACCCATTATTGATGAAATCCGTTTGCGCATGGCAGCAGAAACAGACTTCTTACAAGAAGCCAAAAACATTGATGATTTCCAAGATTTTTTAAAAAAAACCGATAATCATAAAGTAGTCGCGCCCGATGTTTATCATGATATCAGTACCAAAAAAGTACTTGTCATGACCCGGTTCTTTGGGGTGTCGATGATTGATGATGCCGCCATGCGTCAATACTGCAAATACCCAGCACAGGTGATGACAGATACTTTAAATACGTGGTTTTCTAGCTTGATGCTGTGCAATAGTTTTCATGCTGATTTGCACGCAGGTAATTTGATGTTGTTGACTGATGGTCGTATTGGCTTTATTGATTTTGGGATTGTCGGTAAACTTGAACCCAAAGCCTGGCAAGCCAGTATGGGCATGATGGATAGTTTTGCTAAAGAAGACTATCGCGGCATGGCGCATTATATGGTTGAAATGGATATGACCCATGCGCGAGAGCAAGTCAATGTCGATGTCCTTGCCCAAGATCTTGAATCAGTGATGAAAAAAATTTTGGCGGAAGATAGTTTGTTTATGGGAAAAACCATTGACCAAACCATGCCAAACCGATTAAAAGATCATACTGATGAAATCAATCAAATGTTGCTTGAAATGGTGGAAGTCGGTAAACGCCATGGCATTCACTTCCCAAGAGATTTTGCGCTACTGACCAAGCAACTGTTATATTTTGACCGTTTTATGAAAGTACTCGCCCCTGAGATGGATATGTTTCATGATGCGCGGATTAAAATGGCATAAACACGCGATGAATTAATCCTCTTTACGCTGTAGCCATGTTCTAAGCCAAGTTAAAATCGCTTGGTGGTGTTTGATACATAGGCTCAGCGCCTTTAAGTCTGCTTTTAGGGTTTTTTGTTCGCGCTGTAGGCTTTCTAACATCAGCTGAACCACCAACTCTGTCACCAGGTCTGAGATATCATCAATATTGCGCTGACTGAGCTCTTTAAAAAACCGCGCCCAATGCTTAATAAGTTTGTTTTGCTGATCTGATGTCAAGCCCGCCAGTATAAAATGCGCTTTGGCATTGATTCGATCGTAAGTTGACCATTTTGGTTCATCAAACCCCTGCAATCTTGACTGAATGGTTTGAATCCAAGTAATCAACTTCAATAATTCTTCATCGGCAATGGCTTGCCAAGTTAGGCAGCAGCTTTCATCATAGTTTTTGCAGGGCGCATTCATCGCATCCGTGATGACATCCGCGATAACACCAGCGATAACATCAGTGCCGCCAGTTGAATTTTCATCTAATCGAATCGGGGCTGTCGGTTTGGTAGATGGGTGTTTCGGTTTAAAAACGTTAGCCGCTTCGCTGCGCTGATAAATATCGCGAATGACAGATTGGCTGATGCGGTTTTTTTCCAAACTGCCTAATAGCTCTGGTTGAAACAAAAAACACAGCTGCAAATGTAGTTGTACCGTCAATTCGCTATCAAAATTGAGTAGGGCATCTTGCGCTTGCCGTGCTTGGTTTTTTCGCCCCAATCCCATTTTGTTTTTGATGTCTTCACGCAGCAACCAGCCATAACTGCCTTTTGGCAGTTTTTGGGTCAGCGCAGAGAGTTGCTGCAAAATCTTGCTGCGGTTTTCAGGGGTATTGGTAGGATATTGACGCGTCAGACTTGAGTACAAATACGCTGATAGGGGAACCGCTTGGGCGATTTGTTGCTGCATCGCTAACAAACCATGCGCTTTGACATAGCTATCA
The DNA here is from genome assembly GCF_032017425.1 of Moraxella sp. CTOTU47618. Taxonomy (NCBI): domain Bacteria; kingdom Pseudomonadati; phylum Pseudomonadota; class Gammaproteobacteria; order Moraxellales; family Moraxellaceae; genus Moraxella; species Moraxella sp. CTOTU47618. The sequence goes on from NZ_DALZPW010000001.1 coordinate 428,096, forward strand.
GGGTCATGATTATCTGGCAGTGTCAAAAAGTGTAATTCCTTGCCATCAGTGAGCGCAGGCAATCCCACTTCCATGGCACGCCAAGCGGCTTTTTGTCCTGCACTATCGCCATCAAAACTTAAAGTAAGTCTGGGATTAAATTGCAGTAATCTTTCGATTTGTGATTGCGCCAGCGCTGTTCCCATGGAGGCAACTGCACCATACACGCCCGCTTGATGAAGGCTTATGACATCCATATAACCTTCAACCACCAGCCAGTCTTTGGCTTTGGCTTTGCGACCTTCAAAAAGACCATACAACACGGCTTGTTTATGAAATACAGGTGAATCTGAAGAATTGATATACTTGGGCTGCTCATCATCCGACATGGTGCGACCGGCAAAGCCGATCACCCGCCCTTGTTGGTCGCGGATGGGAAAAATCACCCGATTGCGCAGCAAATCAAAATCACGCCCATTTTGCGAAGTGCGCACCAATCCTAAGATTTTTAAACCTTCAATGTCTTGAGGGAAGGCTTCTTCAAGATGTTGCCAACCGTTTGGGGCAAAACCCAAGGCAAATTCTTCGATAGTGTGCGGCGTCAGACCACGTTTGAGCAAATAATGTTGGGCAAAGCTATTTTGCTGTAATTGGTGCTGATAAAACTGGCAGATTTGGGTCAATAAGTCGTATAAACTCGATGAACTATCCTGCACGCTGTTATTGCCCATGTCATCAAAGGGTGAAAATCCGCCAACGCTTGCATCATCATACTCGCCAAAAGGGATAAAGCTTGCATCTAAGTTATCAGACGTTTGAAAGTCATCAAAAGCGTCTATCCACAAAGCCTCTGTATTGGTAATAGCCGGACGCTCGGCAACATCTGAGTCAAAGAGGGTTTGAGCGGGACTTTGGGCTAAATTTTGATGCAATGATGCCCTTGCTTGCGATACAGCAGGTTTAGGTGGAACGGGTGTTTTTTTATAGGTATGTGATTTATTAACAGGTTCTTTGGGCAGCTCAATCCCTGTTTGACGGGACAATTCTTTGAGCGCTTCACCCGCAGTGAGGTTTTCATACTCTTTTAAAAAGGTGAGCGCATTGCCAGCGACACCACAGCCAAAACAGTTATATAACCCTTTTTGCGGATTGACAAAAAATGAGGGCGTTTTTTCGCCATGAAAAGGGCAACAGCCTTTGAATTCATTGCCCGAACGTTTGAGCTCCACATGCTTGCCAATAATCTTGACGATATCAGCATTGGCAATGATTTGATCAATGATGGCATTGTTACTCATGGTAAAAAGCGCATTTCCAGTTAAAAATTAGCTGATTGAAAAAAAATAGCTAGGATAAACCTAGCTAATGTTAACGGGGTTTATAGATTATTTGACTTGACTGGTATTGTCAGGTGGCAGACCCAAACCAATTGTGGTATCACGTGGTCTTGTCGGTGTTTCATCATTTGCCGTGGTTGCCGTGGTAGCCGGACTTGGCAAGCGCATTGCCGCAGCTTGCTGAATTGAGGTCTGAATCACTTGTGGCTTGGTGTTACCTGAGTATTGCCCCGACTGCTGGGCTAACCCTTGAACAGCAGCATTTTTTGAACTTTGACCGAGCACGCCCAATGTGGCTTTATTTAACCAGTTTGAACCGGTACGGCTATTATCAAGTTTGACGTTGCCACGCGCATCAATCAGACCAGGATAGTTGATACGAAGTAGTTGTTTATATTGATTGGCGGTATCGGTCATTCCCAGTTTGTCGTAGCTATAGGCGATGGTTGCAATAGACTCTGGAATCGCCTCGCTTTGGGGGTAGTACTGAAACACCCATTTAGCACGGTTGGCGGCTGCCACATAGGCTTTACGTTTAATATACCAGCGCGCTACATCCATCTCACTTTCTGACAATTGGTTATAGATATAACGCATACGTAGCGCAGCGTCTGGGGCATAGGCACTGTTTGGGAAGCGATTAATCAGTTGCTGAAAGTTATTAAAGGCAATACGCGAATAGCCCATATCACGGTGTGCAGGATTGAGCTTGGTGTATTTCATCACGCCGCCTGATGCCGCCTGCATATTTGAGATACCGCGAACATAGTACGCGTAGTCAACTTGCGGGTTGGATGGGTAAGACTGGATAAAACGATCAGCACTGGCAATCGCATCCAAATAGTCACCATGTTGGTACTGAGCATACATCAAGTCAAGTAACGCTTGCTCGCTGTAATCACCCACAGGATAGAAAGTCCGTAAATCGTTCAACTGGCTAATTGCTTTAGCAAGGTTGCCTTTTTTGATGTTGTCAGACGCTGCTTGGTAATAGCCTTGCTCGCTTTTTTCAGCTTTGGTCGCGACGACTTCGTCTTTGCCGCCCAACAATTTTGAATTTTTTAGCGTTTGACAGCCAGATAAAGTGGTCAAAGCCAGCGTAATTGCGGTGACACCCACAACTTTGGAAAGATGATGCATACGAACCTCAAATCTATTGCAAAAATATTTGCCCATCATAATACTTATTGTTCAAAACTGAATGCAAAATATTGTATTAAAAATTTCACTAAGTCTATCACGAAACGTTATACTTTGTGACCTATCCGCGCATATTAATTTTGAAAATCCCTATACCCTAAGTCTGAAATATTTATGACCACGCCAATCGCCTCAAATCCGAACAACTCAAATCCAATCGAATCAAACATTGAATCTATGAATGAATCTATGACTCAAAACAATACCAATCAACTCGAAGAAGAATGGGAAAATCCGTCACAACACCCAAGCGATCAAAATCTGCAGACTCATGACGCTGGTAGTCATCAAATTATCCAAAATTATACAGTCAACTCTGATCAAATAGGGGAGCGTATTGATAAAATTGCTGCCTTGGTGTTTAGCGATTATTCGCGTGAGCAAATCAAAAATTGGCTTGAGTCAGGCGAACTAACCGTAAACGGCGCAGCGCAAAAACCCAAATATCGCCTTAAGCCCAACGATGTGCTGATGCTTAAAGCGAGTTTGACCGCTCAACAGCAAGATTTGCCCGAGAATATCCCACTTGATATCTTGTATGAAGATGAGGCGGTGCTGGTCGTCAATAAGCCAGTAGGTTTGGTCGTCCATCCTGGCGCAGGTAATGGGTCGGGTACGCTAGTCAACGCGCTACTTTTTCATTATCCTGACAGCCGCACGCTACCTAGAGCAGGATTGGTACATCGCATCGATAAAGAAACATCGGGTTTAATGGTGATTGCTAAAGACAGTCAAAGCCAGCTGCATCTAATTAATCAGCTTAAAGACAAATCCGTGTACCGGCTTTACCAAGCGATTGTGTTGGCGTCGGCGGCTGAGCTTGCCCGCCATCGCACCATTGATGCACCCATTGGTCGCCATCCGACCCAGCGCACCAAAATGGCGGTGGTGGGTAGTGGCAAACCCGCTGTCACCCATCTTGAGAAAATCACAGCGATAAGCGAGGCTGTCTCATTGGTCAGCGTCCGACTGGAAACAGGGCGCACCCACCAAATCCGTGTACACTTATCAAATTTGGGTTTTCCATTGCTCGGAGATCCGCTATATGGCGCTGCTCGTAAAAATGCGATATTGTTAAAAACCTTGGATGACGACCAAAAACATGTCGTACAACAGTTCCAGCGTCAGGCGCTGCATGCGTATGAGCTTGGCTTTATCCACCCAAAAACAGGCGAGCCTATTAAAGTGCAAGCGCCATTACCCGATGATATGCAACAGCTACTTGAACATTTACAGTCAATATAAAGACATGGTAGATATATCACATGAATATCTGGTTTAAATATGCCATCACTGCATTAATGGTGGTATTGGTTTCAGAGTTTGCAAAACGCAGTGACAAGCTAGGAGGATTTATAGCCGCGTTGCCATTGGTGACGATTTTGACCTTGGTTTGGCTGTATCTTGAACATCAATCCACCGAAAAAATCGCCAATCACGCCTATTACACATTTTGGTATGTGATACCCACCTTGCCGATGTTTTTAATTTTTCCATATTTGCTGCCAAAAGTTGGTTTTTGGGCGGATTTGGGCATTTGTATCGTAGTGACGGTTATGATCTTTTGGTTATTGGCCAGACTACTAAGCAACTTTGGTATTCAATTATTGTAGAAAAGCCAAAATTAGACCATTTTTTCCGTTAAATATTTCCAATAGCGTTTTGGCAAATACTGAATATGCAGCTTGCGATTCAACCGCTCTTTGATGGTCACGTGGGTAAAATATTTTTGCCAAAGCGTTTGGTATTGTTGTTCTGCCTTGCTATAAAACTGCTGCGGATGCAGTAGTGCTTCATCATCTACATCGCAGATGATATGGACTTGTTCGCTAGGATCATCGTGAGCATAATAAATACCAAACCCGCGTTTGACATCATAAATCGCCCAAGTCTGATCGGCATAGCGTTCTTTAAAATGCTGATGCAAAATGGGTAATACATTAAAATCAGGCTCAACGCGCGCAAAATATACCGATTTGTCGGTGTCCGGCATTTGCATTTGTTCAAATCGCACAAACGCCTGCATACGGTGGCGCTCACGCCCAACCATTTTGATAAGCTTGCTCACTGCCATCACATCCGCATGGGTATAATTCTCCCACACATCAAGGTTGGGATTAGACAATTGAAACCGTACCACCCCAAACAGATGACTATACACCGTAGGCGATTCTGATAAAAAGCCCCATAGCAGTTGCCGCATACCGTTTTTGCCAAATTTGCCAAAGACGCGCGCTAATTTATCACTCACCCGTAAGGTTTTGGCTTCATCGGTCGCAACGGTGACAGTGGCTTGCCAAAAATTGGGCACCACTTCATGCTCAGCTTGAATGGTCACAATCGGGGTGTGCTGCCAACCGTTCTCATAGATGGTGAACACACACGTGAGCCACCCTTCAAAGCTGCCATCAAAGATTAAAATGGGGGTCTCAGCCGTCACTAAATCCATAAATGATTGACCTTTTGCACAGTGGACTTTAAAACCTTAATTTTAAAAGATTGATTTTAAAAAATTAATTCTAAAATAATAATGCTAAAACAACGCCAATTGACCATGCCGTTCGGCCTTGAATTTGGTTTGGGTCTGCGCCAGCACATAATCGCGAAAATTATCCTGCGTTAAATGACTTAAATGCTCATTGCGACCTTTGAGCGCGATAAAGTATTTGGCACGGTTTACGGCAGCGCCCATTTGCTTGAGATGATCAAGCGTCAAAGTCGAAAATTTTCGTGCCTGAACAATTTTTTTGGCGGTTCGGGTGCCAATACCAGGAATACGCACAATCATTTTGTAGGGCGCGGTTTGGATATTGACGGGAAAATGTGACTTATTACGAATCGCCCAAGCCAATTTGGGGTCACAGTCCAAATCCAAGAACGGGTGGTCATCGGGTAGAATTTCTTCTGCTTCAAATCCATAAAAACGCATGAGCCAATCCGCTTGGTACAAGCGATTTTCTCGCACCATCGGCACAGGGGTACCCATGGCGGGCAAGCGATTGTCACTGAGCATAGGCACATACCCTGAATAGTACACCCGTTTTAGATCGTATTCTTGATAAAAATGGCTCGATAAACGGATGATTTGTAAATCGGTCTCTTGCGCTGCGCCCACAATCAGCTGGGTACTTTGACCCGCTGGGGTAAATTTTGGGGTATGTTTGTGTTGCTTTTTACTGTCTTTAAACACCACGATTTGTTCTTGCACCACTTTCATTGGCGCTTTCATATCGTCATGGTTTTTTTCAGGGGCGAGCAATGCCAAGCCAGATTTGGTGGGGATTTCCATATTGACGCTTAAGCGATCGGCATACAACCCTGCTTCCTGCATCAACTCAGCAGACGCACCCGGAATGGTTTTTAGATGAATATAGCCATTGAATTTGTGCGCAAGGCGCAGGGTTTTGGCGACACGAACCAATCGCTCCATGGTATAGTCGGGCGATTTAAAAATCCCTGAACTTAAAAACAAGCCTTCAATATAGTTGCGCCGATAAAACTGCATGGTCAAATCAATCACTTCTTCAACAGTAAATGCTGCGCGCGGCGTATCGTGACTGCGCCTTGAGGTACAATACGCGCAGTCGTAGATACAATGATTGGTGAATAATATTTTTAATAGGGAAACACAGCGGCCATCTTCGGTATAGCTATGACAAATACCCGAGTTAGCCGTGCCGAGTCCTTTGTTATGATTGTCACGTTTGCTGCCACTCGATGAACAGGAAACATCATATTTGGCAGCATCGGCTAAGATGGATAATTTGTCTTGCAATCTTTCATAATTCATCGCGTAAACCTTGCATATCTCATATATCAGCGGATAAAAACATAAAAAATAGGTTGCAAAATTAAACTTAAGATGACTATTTTACCTTATAAGCCGCTAAAAATACGGTTAAAAAAAAGCAAGACGACAACATGTGACGTCTTGCTTTTGGTAGATTAACGAATTAGTGGCTATTTAGTGACTATGAATTACGAATTACGAATTACGGATTACGGATTAACGATAATAGCCGGTGCAGTCGTGACAGGCACAGTGGTCATTGTCGCTACCGCAGGCGTTGATGCCGGTAGCAATACCGGGGTTGTCGTGGTAGTAGAAACAACCGTGGCAGGTTTTGACAGGGTTACTGTTGCGCCTGAGCCTGTTTGTAACGTCACTGGGGTGGTGGTATTGACATTCGATGTTGATACTACAGTGGTACTAGGTAGTGTTGTAATAGGGGCTGTTGTTACCACAGGTGCTGTGGTAGTGACGACAGGCGTAGAGGTAGAGGTAGAGACAGTGCGATAGGTCGGCGTGGTGACAATTTGTGTCGGGTAAAATGGCATACCGTCAACGATGGTAAATCCATTGGGGCGAACCATCACTGTATCACTAGTGCCATCGCTATGTTGATTGACAATCGTTGTGGTTTTTGGCGCCACGCGGGTCGTGGTTACTGTTGTTGTTTTTTTGGCGGCGGCTTTAACGGTACGCGCATGACTCGGTGTTGCCACAGCACTCATGGCAATCACCACAACAGTCGCGGCAACGATTTGGGATTTTTTTATAGCAGTCATCATCATGTTGTGTTTCCTCAAAAATACACAGTGGTAAAAAATAAATAGGGGTCAAAAATACACACCGAATTGATGAAATTATTATGCGCATATTGTTGATAGAAATATAAGTTATAAATGTAAATAACACGCAAAATTTGCAATTTATGCGATAGCTGCTGTGAAAAAATGTAACTACATGGGTCAATTAACCCATTGAACAGGACACTTTGATAGGCTTGAATTTTTGCTAATTAAAGCGCTTAGACCAGCAAAAAAATAGGCGTGACGGTTGTTTTATTGGGTTACAAGGTTTATCCTTATCCGTTGACATTGAATATTTGGGCAATGCCACGTTAGCGTAAATTTTTTAGCAGTCAAACTTATCAATTAAATGTAGGAGCTATTCATGTTTTCACATGTAGAACCGTATGCAGGTGACCCGATTTTGGGGTTGATGGACAAGCATAAACAAGACCCACGTGCCGACAAAGTTAATTTGGGTGTGGGTGTATATTTTGATAATGACGGTAAATTACCCGTCCTCAACTGTGTGCAAAAAGCTGAAGCACAAATCGCTAATCCACCAAAACCACGTCCCTACCTGCCAATGGACGGTCTGCCAGGTTATCGCGCTGCTTGCCAAAACCTATTGTTTGGTAAAGATGCACAAGTATTAAAAGATAAGCGTGTGGCAACCACAGCGACCATCGGTGGTTCAGGCGCGCTCAAAGTCGGGGCTGATTTTATTCATGCTTGGTTTCCACAAGCCAAATGCTATGTGTCTGACCCAACGTGGGCGAACCATATCGGTATTTTTGAAGGTTCTGGTTTTGCGGTGGGCAAATATCCCTACTATGATGCAGCGACCAATGGCATCAAATTTGATGAACTGATTGCTTTTTTAAACACCTTGCAAGCCCATGATGTGGTGTTGCTGCATCCTTGTTGTCATAACCCAACGGGCGTTGATTTGACCCAAGCGCAATGGGATCAAGTCCTTGAAGTGGTCAAAGCGAAAAACTTGCTTGCCTTTATGGATATTGCCTATCAAGGCTTTGGTGAAGACATGGATGCAGATGTCTATGCGATTCGCAAAGCAGTGGACATGGGCTTGTTGTTCTTTGTCAGTAACTCATTCTCAAAAAATCTATCGCTGTATGGTGAGCGTGTTGGCGGTTTATCTGTGGTGTGTAAAGACGAAGCACAAGCCAAAGCGGTACAAGGTCAATTGCAGTTCAATATTCGCCGCATTTACTCAAGCCCACCTTCGCATGGCGGTCACGTGGTTGATATCGTGATGAATGACGAAGCGTTATTCAATGAATGGGTACAAGAAGTGTATGTGATGCGCGATCGTATCAAAGAGATGCGCCAAAAACTGCGTGACAGCTTAGAGGCCAAATTACCGGGTCGCAGTTTTGAATATATCACCAAGCAAAACGGTATGTTTAGCTATACCGGTCTCACCCCTGAGCAAGTAGCGCGCATTATCAAAGATTTTGGTATCTATATGGTCGCTAATGGGCGTATCTCAGTTGCTGGTCTAAACGCTAGCAATATCGACTATGTAGCCAATGCCATGGCAGAAGTGTTAAAAGACTAAGCTTTTTAAATGCGCTTATTAAATAAGCCTGTTAAAAAACTAAGATACTTAAACAATCAAAACCCTTAACCGCGTGTTAGGGGTTTTTTATGACTTATGGCTTACGATTTATAAGTGATGGTTTATGACTTATGATTAACGGGGTGGGGGAGTATTTAAGCCCGTTTTGGTAAGATTGTAGAAATATTTTTGACTGTTGTTAATTAAATCGCCACAAAAAACCTTGCTTTTCGTATCGGCTTTTGCTGAGATACCGATTACAATAATTTTTATAAAAATAGGATATCTTTTATGGTCGCCCACAACCCCATACCCAATTTTCAAACCGCAACTGATTCTACGCCGCCATCCATCCCGCAAGCCCTCACCCCGCAGTTTCGAGAAATCGACTACGGCAATAACGTTGCCCAGCGTACCTTGTGCGTTTTGGTGTTGGATTTGTCAGGCTCAATGGCGATACGCTCAGGCAATGGTGACAAACGCCGTATCGATATGCTTAATGAAGGGATTGAGGCGTTTTATCATGATTTGATGAAAGATGAAACAGCCCGCAACCGTGTGCGTTTAGCCATTGTCATTGTGGGCGGGGTCAATGATACCGCAGAGCTGATGATGGATTGGACCGATGCGATTGATTTTTTCCCCATTAAATTTCGTGAAAATGGCATGACGCCGCTCGGGCAAGGTATGTTACTTGCGCTCAATTTGATTGAGCAAGAGCGTATCAATCTACGCGACAACGGTATCAATTATACCCGTCCTTGGGTCATTGCCATGACGGATGGTCTGCCCACCGACAGCCAAGATGTGTGGCAGGCGGCTATCAATCAATGTCACCAAGCCGAGCAAAATAATCAATGTATTATTTATCCGATTGCCATTGATGCGGTCGTGCAAGAAGTTAAGATGCTCAAGCAACTATCGATTTTAACCCCGCCCGTGCATCTCAACTCCGTTAAATTTGTCGAATTTTTTGTGTGGTTGTCCGCGAGTCTTAAAACCGTGTCACAATCTGCGCCTGGAGAAACCGTGCAATTAGGGAGCATCTCACCGTGGGCGACCATTCAAAGTTGATGGTAAAGACAATCACCTGCAACGCTCATGATAATAAAAAACCTAAAAAAAATTGGGGATAATGATGAACCAAACCACGGATTTGTTCGCGCAAACATCGCAATCATCAGTCCAATCATCTTGGGAGGTGTATGGCGCATCCAGTATTGGTAAATCCCATATCGACAGCAACCTGCCCAATCAAGACAGTATCTATTTGCAAAAAACCGAACACGGTATAGCGGCTGTGGTATGTGATGGGGCAGGCTCGGCAAAATTTAGCCAAGCGGGGGCAGCGTTTTTTAGTCAATCAATTGGAAAAATGCTGCTCAGTCTCGGTATTAGTCACAGTGTCAGTAGCAGCGGCATTGCGTTTGATTTGGTGCAAGTCAAACAGCAAATTATCGAGCAATTATCACAAATACGCCTTGACCTGCAGTCACAGCTGACCGCCGAATCAAGCCTAAAAGATTATCACACCACCTTTACCGGGGTATTAATTGATGCTAATCATCAAGCACTATTGGTGCAAATCGGCGATAGTCCTCTCATTACTAGCCAATTTGTTGTCCGCCATCCTCACATTGATTATTTCACCAACTTGCAAGTGTACGGGGATGATAGCAAGAATGAATACGTCAATGAGACACATTTTATCACCCAAGACAATTGGCAACCCTTTTTAAGGGTTGAGCCCATTGATTTATCGCAAGTGGATTGCCTTGCACTGATGTCGGATGGCTGTGCGGACTTGGTATTTGAAGGCGCAAGTGTTACGCCCAAAATTTACCGCCCTTTTTTTGGCAACTTGCTGTTTAATTTAACCCAAAGTCAAAGCTCACAGCAGGGCAGCGCGATTATTGAACAGGCGCTTGGCAACCCTGCGACCTATCGATTAACCGGTGATGATAAATCCTTGGTGGTGTTATTAAAAAATCAACAGCATTATCAAAATCTTGAACCGATGGTTGAGGTACAAAATGAAGCCCTAGCGAATGACACTATAGTGACTGAAATCATAGCGACCGCACCAAACAACCCCACGGTCTGGCATGCCGATGCTGTCAATCATAAAAATCCCCACGCCACTAGCACGCCTGATGATATAGCCTTTAATAACATCAATAACGTAGCGCCTAACCCAAATCCGCATTCTGACAGTGGTGTACATGCTTTTCCTGCAACTCTAGCGGCTACAGCATCACAGGTGTTGCCCCCTTCGCAGTCCGTCAGTGACGCAACTAAACAGCGGCGTAATACTGCTATGATGGCTGGCGCCGCGATGCTCATTGGCACAGGTGTATTGGGCTGGATAAATAAAGATCGCTTGCTGCCCACGCAAACTGTCAACAATGCCAATACTGCGGCATCGGTGGCGAGCACAACGCCCACCTCGGCTATAACGCCCCCACTGACCGCGCACACACTGGATGATTCTTATGTCATTGATTTGAGCAAAGTCGCAGCGGTTACCGATAGTGGCAATCCGAGCGATGATCCCATCCTAAAGGTGATAGTAGCCAGTCCGCAAGGTCAGTCTATCGATGTCATCGAGCAAAACTCCAAACGAACAAGCAGCGCTAAAACTAAAAACGACACTAAAAACGAAAACAAAAATGGTGTGAATCAGCCATTGTTATCCGCCACTATTACCACGGTGGTCGCTAATAAAAACCCATCGGCTGCAACGGTTGCCAGTGGCGCAGCGAGTACAGCGTTGCAAAACCAACATACCGATGCTGCTTTGGCGGCTACTTTGAGCGACTCACAATTTAACAATCATGCTGTCAAACTTGCCGCTAAAGCAAGCTGCTTGCCAGTTACCGATACCCATGATTTGACAAATTTAGGGGTCACCATCCAGCCCACCATGAATTACTACAACTGCCAAATTAGCTTGCCTATCAAATCGATGATAAGCCAAATAGCGGGGTTAAGCAAAAATACGGAAATCTTGGATAGTCTGACGCTCGATAAAGGGTTAGCAGAAATTTTAACTAGCTCTACCAGCCATACAGCAGCTACCGCCTCTACGGGTTTGCCTGCTAGCACGGTCAGCGATTCTAGCGGCAATCAGCAAATACAGCTATACTATTTGGGTATTACTGAGCCAGTAAATCATATGAGTGCTACTGCTAGCACTGAGTTAGCCGCTTTACCCACCTCATCTGCCCATCTGAAGAGATAGTCCATGCCGTATTTAATTGCAAACAATCAGCGTATCACCATTGATTTGCCTATCTCTCATGAGATCGGCTCGGGCGGTATGGGCATTGTCTACCGTCTTGGTAATCTGTTTGGCACGGGCAATTTGGTGGCAAAAATCTTTAAAAATCCCACCGATCCCAAAAACCCCAGCCTTGCCAAACTACAAGCCATGATGGCGCGCCCGCCTGAGCATATTTATGAAGTGATTAATGGGGTAGGGTATACCCAGTTTGCTTGGGTGAGACATCTGATTGTCGGCGAACATGATGAGCTCATTGGCTATGCCATGCCAGAGCTGGACTTTGATAGGTCGTTATCGCTCAATCCTTTTATGTACCCAAGAGAGGCAGCAAAACTGACCGCGTATCAGCAGAGTCTCAATTATCGTGTGCAGCTGTGTGCCAATATTAGCGCCTTGATGGCGGACTTGCATGGTCATGGGCATGCCTTTATTGATTTTAAAGAAGCCAATATACGTCTGATGCCAGAGCCAAGCACGGGCATGGATGATGATTATAAAGGCTTTATCGTTGGGTTTATCGACTGTGATAGCTATCGTATTACTGGCAGTGATGGCAGCGTTTATCCAAGTCCTGTAATCTCACCTGAAATGACCAGTCCTGAATACCATGAACACAAAGATATTGGTTTGTTGGATGAAAAACACGACCGTTTTGTACTGGCGATTGAGCTGTTTAAAATTTTAAACAATGGTATTCATCCTTTTTATTTTATCCCTGTGTCAGACCGATTAAAAAATGCTGCCCATCGCAATACCGACCAATTCATCAAAGAGCGGCTATATGCTTATGGCTTGCAGCCACAGCCAGAGATTGCACCGCTAAAAAATAGCATTCATGTGTGTTGGGATGACCAAACCCGTGCAATGTTTGATAAAGCGTTTTTATCGACCAATCCAACTGATCGCCCAAGCGCCGCCGAGTGGGAAAACCATCTACGCGGATTGGTTCAACACCGCCAGTTTAAAGTGTGTGAAAATTATCCCAATGACGCCAGTCACATTCATTTTGTTGGTAAACCTTGTCATCGCTGTCTGTTTTTAACCGTACCCAATAACCCGTTAACCACGCCCGTCACACCTGTACCCGCAATCAGCGCTGTAGCGACAACCAGCGTCTGGCAGACCACGCCCACCCATGCTTCTGTAGCTTCTACTGCTGCAAATCACCCAAATCAGCAGCCAAGCACGGCTTTGACCGGTTTGATGGATGATGAAACATTGGCAACTAATCGTCGGCTTGAGCAATCGCTCAATACTCAGGCTAACAGTCAAAGGGGCACACCGAGCCAACCCATCAATATAGTCAATGCAAATGTAGTCAATGCAGGAAATGCAGTCGATGACGCGACCCTAACACCGGCGACTCATTCAATGGCGATGATAGATACGATGCTAGATACAATGGCAGATGCGATAACAGCACCCGCGCATCACACTGATATTACAGAGGCGACACCCACTACGCCACCGCATACCAATGCCACCGGTGAGGTATCTGTCAAAAATCCCTCTAAAGGGTGGTTGATAGCGATGATTGCTGCCCTAGTGGCAATCGGTGGCTATGGCGTATCAAGGTTAAAATCCGCCTCAACACCCATAACATCACAATCCGCCACTAACAATCAGTCCGATAATACCAAAGCGGCAAGTACCGATGACAATCCACAAAAAAAACCAAAAAGCCAAAATAGTTACACTACCATCATCAAATCGCTGCCAACAGCAAAAGCCACTATGACGCAAGCGCTTAAAGAGCAAAATGGCTTTTTTTCTTCTTCGTCGCAAACTAGCGTAGCCAAGCTGTATCAAGATACGCTCGGTATTAGCCCGGAGTTTTTTGATAACGTAGTCAAGGTGGGTGAGTTTGCCGAGCCATCGCTCAAACAATTGCAAGAGCTGGGTTACAGTCAAGATATCAATGCGACAAAGCAATACTCGCTTGAAGCCTTTCGCAACGCGGATATGGGCTATTTTAAACAGCAGCCGATAAATAAAACGCTCGCCAAACAACTCAATGAAGCGGCAAAAAACTATTACTGGCGCAAAAAAGACCCAAAAGCCGCCGCTTATCTTCAAGCGCAAGCAGTGAAATACAATCCCAACCAAGGCGAATATGTCGCTAATTTCGCTTATTATTTATTTAAAAATAACTATCCTTATAGCAAATCTTTTTTGCTTTATGCGCTACAAACGCCGCGTGATAGCAGCAAATACCCCAATACTTATATGATTGAATTGGCAGCGGCAATGGCACTGCAAGTGGGTGATGACAAAGGCGCAGTGGGGTCGTTATTGGCACAGTTTTATACCACGGACGATCAACAAAAACGTTGCCAAAACATGTTAAATTATCCGCAAACCTATCCAGAACTGGTACCCATCGCCGAGAAAGTATTAGCCATTATCGACCAGCAAAACAGCAGCGGCGCCAATCCTGTACCTGCTGAGTGCTTGCCGCCATACAACTGGGTCGTTGGATCGTCAAATTAGTTTATCAAATTGAAAATATGAAAATAGGGTAGTAAACATCTATGATTATTGTCTGCCAACAATGTGGTCAAAAATTACCAAAAACTGCGGTTATGTGCCCAAATTGTGGCAGTCGTCAGTTTGCGCAACAATTTGATAATCATACTCAGCCGCAGCAAGCAAATTCGTTTGTACAGTCAAGTGGCTATAATACCTATGACGCGACCCAGCCCGAACATTCCACTTGGCAAAGTCATACGCCAAATCCATCTGCAGGCAATTATCAACCGACCGATATGCCAGCTATTCAGGCTAGTCAACCCATGCAGCAACCTGCTCAACCAATCTATGCCCAGCCTAACTATGAACAGCCTGATATTGCTCAGGCGTCAAATCCACCCGCACAACCCACTGACTATGCGACTCCTTATGTCGCTCCTGCAGTACAGCCACAGCAACCTAGCCAATACCCAACGCCCGCTAATCAGCTGCCTTCGACCGCTCTGCAGACTCGCAAGCCTGCTTATACCATGCTGTATGCAGGTTTTGTGCGCCGCGCATTGGCTTATCTATTTGATTTAGCGTTAGTCAGTTTATTATTGGGATTGGCTTATCAATTATTGTTGCCGCAGATTTTACCGCAGCTTGGCATTCGTGGGTTTACCGATCAAACGCTTGCCTTGATAGCGTATGGATTTTATTTGTTCTATATGACGTTATTGACCTGTTTGGGACGACAAGCAACGGTGGGCAAGGTGATTATGGGTATGTGGGTGTTTGGTATGCAGGGTCAACGGGTTAATTTTTTCCATGCGTTAATCCGCGAAACCTTAAAGCTTATCTTATTGCCATTTGGTTTTTTGATGTGGTTTACCGCCCGTAAACAAACGCTGCATGATTTAATCGCACGCACGGTGGTGTTGTATGACCCCAATTAATTTTTAAACATGGATAGCAATAAAAAAAGTTAATCAATTTGGAAAACCCCATGCTAAACATAGTGAGTCGTACAAAAGCCAGCAAAAAACCTAACGCCAAAGCGCAAACGTTGAGCGAAATCATAATTTTAGCGGTGGTATGGCTCCTGTTAATTGGCGCATTTTTACTGGCAGATTACGCCCATTCACCCAAACTGCAGCGTTATCAACTCGAACTCACCAGCTATACTGAAGGCATCGCCAAACCGCAACTGCTCAGCAAATATTGTGGCGACAATGTCATTACTAATCTGTATGACAACCGTAATGACCCCAATTATGGCATGACTCAAGCCTGTGCCCAAGCCAGTCAGCCCGCACAATTAATGAGTGAGGCAAAGCAACATTTTACCAAAACCCAACAAGCCTTAGCGGCCGCATGGCAAGCCCAAGGCAAACAGCAACGCCAAACCGAGCTGGTTGAAAATGAAACCGAAGTGAATTTGGGTGGCGATAAACTCAGCAATCGCCAAGATTGGCTACACCTTAACGCTAGTGGGCAACTCGATAGTTTAAACAACCTAATGGCGGTAAAAACCGATAAATTATCCCCTGCCGACCAAGCTAATTTTGCGGTGTCAATGCTTGCGGTCGCCGATGGCAATCGACGTTTTGCCTACAATCGCCTGTTTAGCAATCAGCCTGCTATTGCCAAACTGTTAAATCAATCGGCAAACGATGTCGCCAGTATCTATGACGCCAATAACAACCAACAAAAAGCCTTGCAAGCGAACAATTTACTGCCGTTAATTGGCACGCCCATGCATTTGGGAATGCTCACGCAGGTGTGTATTTGGTCATGGGTGACGTGGGGGTTACTGTGGCTGTCTCGGCGTAAGCACTGGCTGGAAGTGTTACCGATAGCCATCACTGTGTGGGGACTGGTCATTGCAGGTGTTAGCCATACAGTGATATTGCCGATGATGGTGGGGGGTGTGATGTTTTGCGTCGGCGTGTTACTGAGTGTATTGACGATTTTTTCACCCATGCGTCGGTTGATGGAAAAATTCCCTGATAACCGTGCCATGCTGTCATCCGCGTGGATTTATCCGCTCTTTGTCGGCTTTGCCACCTTTGGCTTGATGATTTTATTTGATTTAAGCACCCGTAGTTATTTGTCACTGCGTTATATTTTTCTCAATCATTTCAAAGATTTGTTTTGGTGTTTTGTGTTTATTAGCCTGGCTCGTCCGATTAGCAGTTTGGTTAGTTGGGGGCTTAAAACCCTCATTGCCAATAACTTACTACACAGCAGTTGGGGCAATGTCAAATCGGCGATGACTAAAGCGCGTGTGTGGCTACTTGCCTTTGCGGTGGGCTATTTGGGTTTGGCAGTCTTGATTCACAGTGAAAGCGCGAAAGTCGCTGAACTGTCAAAAATTTGGCTGATGGTGTTTTTGGGCGTGTTTTTGGCGATTAACCAACGCGGTTTGATTAATCATCTGTTCTTTCGCTCCAAGAAAATGACTCTACTGCTTGCTTTTGCGGTGGTGTTGCCGTTTATCGCACTGGGTATTGCCAATGAAAAAGGCACCATGCTGGTATTTTTGTTTTTGTTTACCTTTTTGGTAGGCGTGGCGCTATCCAACAAAATTTTCCAAATGGGCGGACGGGGTTATATTTTGGGCGTGTTGTCGAGTACCGCGATTTTGCTTTTGCTGATGATGGTATTGGTGAATTTAAGCGGGTTTGATGCGCGTACTGCCGAGCGGGTCAATGCGTGGGTCAATCCGTTTGTGGCGAGCAACGATCAGATGGCGATTTTGCATTGGTTTCGCGATAGTGTGCCGATGATTGGCTATGGATTTGGCGATATTCCGTGGTGCGGGTATCATTTATCGGGCTGTCAAGGCGTACCGCTACAGATGCAAAGTGACTATACCATCACTTCGGTGATGGCAGTGGTGGGTATCGGGGCCAGTGTGGGGCTGATGATGGTGTATTTTGCTTGGCTTGCGCTCATTGCCCGTCAGCAGATGGCGTTTGCCAGTGAGCAGATGAAATCACGGCTGTTATCGGGCGGTTATTTTTTGCTGGCGTGGGTGATTTTGCTGTGGGTGGTGATTACGGTGTTTCAGGCACTTGTCACCATTTCAGGGAATTTAGGAATTTTACCGCTCACGGGGGTGACCTTGCCGTTTTTAAGTTATGGCACCAGTAATTTATGGCTCAATAGTATTATGCTCAGTTTGGCGCTGTTTCAGCCAAAGCTGATGTTGGACGGCAATAAACCATAAACCGTATGCTCAATAACTTATCCAATTGTAGAAACGTCAAATTTTAGTAAGGCTTGCAAAAATTAAAGGTTCAAAATGACCGAAAACCAAACCCCGAAAGACGAAAACAGTCAAGAAACTATGAACAGTGGCAAGTTAGAAACTGTTCAAAAAATAGATTCTAACATCTTACCACAAGATAATAATGTCACTGATTCAACCACAGAGGTTGAAGAAACAGCCACGCCTGCCAATGCCTCCGACAATACGCAAGCAAGTGAAACAAAAAATAGTAACAAAAAAATCAAAAACGACGGTAAAGTTGCCAGTTTTCGGGTTTCTCAAGCGCTTTACAAAACCATTTTGACCAACTTACAAGTGATTTTGGTGGTGTTTGTTGTCGGTCTTATCGGCTGGCTGGCGTGGTATCTCTCGCCCTTAACCGCCTCAAATACTACGTACAATGCAGAGGCGAATGAAAACGCCGTGTCACTTGTCGTCGATAACCTAGGTATGGCAGATGTGGTCAACCAAGCCAACAGCCAAAATACTAATACCCAAAGTGCAAACGCTAATTTATCAACTTCGGTCAACGCCACGCCTGCCAAAACGTGCGATTTAACTCAGCCCAAAAACCAAGCCCGTTTTACCGACAGTATCAACCGAGTCAATCAAAGTCTGCTCAGCTTGTACCAGCAAAAACGTCTAGCCAATCATTATCAATTGCAAACTGCCAGCCTTTGGCAACAAGCCTGTGAGCAACATATCAACGAAGACGCGTTAGCCTTTGCCTTAAAAACGCTTGCCAGCCCTGAGCGATTGTTGCAGCTACAATGGCGAGAACAACAGCCCAATCGCCGCAATCAAAACGACCCCAATGTCGCCCATATGCCAACCAATTGGCTCACCCAAACCAACCCTTGGTATGGGCTACCGGGCTGTGTGTACATCAAAACCGCCAAAACGGCAGACAATCAAACAGGCTATCTGTACGTTGATAGTCGTGGCAATACCATGACTGACACAGGTGACGTTGACCCATTAACCCAGCTTTGTAATAACCCTAGATTGATTCCGATGTCGGTCAAATCCTTGGCGGTTAAACCATTGACAGGGGCGGCGACTTTACCCAATGCGCCAGCATCTGACCCCAACAATGCTTTTACTAAAACCAAAAACGATGTTCAAAACCAAGCCAATGGCGTGCTGCAAACCCTACAAGACAAACCCACGCAAGACCCGAAAAAACGGATTGCCTCCACCAGCAAAACTGAGGTTGCTTTACCGACCAATCTAGGGTTGATGTATAGCGAATTGTCCAACATTCACGCCAGCCATTTTGACCGTCAGTTATTGGACGCTTATCAAAGCTACCAACAAAAAAATGATCAACGCAGCTGGTGGCAAAAACTCACGGCACCGCCAATCAATAGTATCAATATCGATGGCTCGGATATCAAAATCGGCTACAACATGGCGTTAACCCTGGATCCCGCTGTACAGACCACCGCCCAGCAAGTAGCGGATTGTGTCACCAATAACCCCAATGGCACGGACTGTGATAGCGTGCTGTCGCCTGCGTTGCAAAACGTCGCCAATGGTATGTATGAGAACGCCTTGGTACGCAGTATCGGTATCGCGGTGATTGATGTTAAAACCCAAGGCGTGCTTGCCCTTGCTAGCGCTGACTCCAACTGCTACCGTGCCGATAATGGCGATACCACGATTAAGCCCACAGGTTGCCCGATACTGTGGAAAAAAGACTGGAGCAAGCAAAACCTCATGAACCATGCGTTATACCAAACCGTGTACCCAGGTTCGACCGTTAAAACCGTACAAGCATTGGCACTGGTACGCGCCAATCCGCGTTTTAAAAATATGCAAACCCCTGAAGCGCAATATCTCAAACAAGTGATGGCAAGCTCATCTACCGAAAAAGTGGCGAATTTTTTATATTGTCAACGCACGACCAGTGCGATGTCATTGCAACGTGACCGACAAGGCGTTTGCCCAGGTATGCCCGCCTTTAAAAAAGCCAGTGATGACATGGGCTGGAGTGTAAATTGTGCCGATAAAGGGGGAGTGAATTGCGGATTTAAAGATTTACTGTTTGGTAAAGCCTATAATAGCGACCCGATGCTACAAAGCCGCTATTTCTCAGGCGTGCTGCTCACCGATGGCAAGCAAGATTACACCACCAAGCAATTACAATTTACCGAAAGCCAAGTGGCAAGCTGTGTCAAAGCCAATGGCGGACGTATGAATGGGGCGTGTCGTCAAGGGGGCGATATGCTCAATGCCAGCATGAACCAAGTGTTTGGCGCAGGTAATGCCAAAACCTCGGTACTGGGTGTGTCGGATATGTTTGCCAATCTGCTGATTGCCGATAATGGCGCGACCCAACGTCGCGGCGTGCATTTGATTGAGGATTTGTGGGGCGTCAATCAAATTCCGCTGCGCCCTAAAGCCTGGCGAGGCGATGCCCAAAGCCAAGAGATATTGACCACAGCTACTAGCCAACTCGGCGCCATGCCTCTGGGCATCAACCAATCTGACGCCCGCGGTGCGCTCAATTTATTATCAGGTACGCTGCTAGCAGGCACAGGCTTGGGCGGCGGCAACGGCACAGCTTTTGCTGCCTGTAACCAAGCGATTGGTAGCTGTGCATGGACACAGGGCGTGATGGTGGGCAAAACAGGCACACCCGGCTTTAACTATCCCACCCGCCAAAACGGTCGCAGCTTTTATACCCCCAATGTCACCGTCAGTATGGTGGCAAATCTGTGTAACAATGCGGACATTCGCGCAGGCAAAGCTCAACCGTCGGTGGCGTGTTATGCTCGTCCGTATAAATGGTTTGTCTATGGGTTAAAAGATAAAAATGGCAAATGGGATAAAGCGGTAGCAGTATTGGTTGAGCGTAACTGGACTAAAAATGGCTTGGTCGATGACCCCCGCGATGGCATTAATCGAGCGGTACAAGCCGGCATGATATTGGCCAAACAGATGTATCAAATCTCAGCGATTAGCCGTCCTGCAAACGCCAACCCACTGGCGGATTCAGTGGCTAGTCCAGTGACTGATACTACGCAAGCTGTTAAAAAAATACAACATCAATAAAAAATTTCACCATTAAGAGTAAATTATGGCTTACATCACCACCAATCACCGTTTTATCATTGACGACAAACACCCAAGCGATGTGTTTGATGAAATGGAAAATTTCTTTAGCCTATACACCACCGCCATTGATGACTTACAACGTGTGAGTGTTCAGCTCTCCGTGCCGACGAGTTTTGATATCACTGCCAATAAGAAAATGGCAGAAAGCTATCGACAATTTACCCAATCGCTCAAATACACCATGCCTGATATTCATATTTTGCCGATTAAAACCCATGCCGCCCAAACAGCGGATGACGACGACATAGCCAGCGAAGCAGATAATTCGGTCATTTTGCTGATTCAACGGCTTGACGGCTATGCGCTAGATGACGAAGACGAGAACCCCAGTCTGTATAGAAGTGTGTTAGGGCGACTGATTCCACGTTTTGCTGAAGAAAAATCCGAGGTGGGATTCTACCCTGAGCGCGCCCCAATCACCTTGCCTGAGCCTATCGGGCAACCAGCGCCTTCAGCCCCGATACCTGTATCGCCGCAGTACCCAACCCAGCCTGTTTCGCCACAACCGCAGCCTGATCAAGCTTATCAAATACCTGTGCAACCAACAACACCGCCTTCAAACCCCAATCCAGTGCCTGCAGTTGCGCCGATGCAGTCGCCGCTGGTCAATACCGAGTCTATGTCACATAAGCCACAACCTACGAGGGTACAACCGCCAGTTCAAACGCCAACAGCTGCGCCCAAACCGATGGTAACTGTGTTACCAAACATCCAAAAATCCGCCAAGCCGTACCAAGATTTATTGACCGATGCGATTATGGCAGCGGCGAAACAATGGGTGGATAAATCCCAAGTGATTACTCAAATCACCTTAAAATCCAATGATGGACTGACAACTGCGATGGTAGAGCAGTTATTTAGCAGTTTTAATCACGCCCACGAATCCACCCATACCCCGCATGATGCCATTGATTTGGTATCTTACGGTTATGAAGTATTAAAACCCAAGCTTGCCACAATTGGGGTAACCTTGTCCGACGAAGCGCAATTTGGGTTAAAAGCCAAAGTGCAAGCCAAGCCAACGGATATCGCACGTTTGCAAAAAGGTGAGGTATTTAGCAATGAGATTAAACTGGGTGTTAAATTCATGACTCAGAATCAGAATCAGCCAAACTCAAGTCATCATATCGCAGCAAGCCCGCCCGCTTTTAGTACTGCTAGTACTGCGCCACGCCAAGCGCAAAGCAAACTGCCGCAGTTGAACCAAAATCTACAGCAGATTGTTTTGACCATAAAATCTGTGGATGGGCTAGGGGAGCGCCAACAAAAATTACACGAGTTTCCGATTGTATTTGCCAGTCGTGAGGCGCAAATCGCGCATGCCTTACGTCTATTTGCCGCCAATGACCTAAAGCCTGCCAGTGGCGTGTATTTTGCGATTGTCGAATCTCAAGGGCAGCTGCTGATTGATGAGATTGATCCCAACATCAGCATTACCCGAAACGGTCAACCTATCAAACAACATGATGTTTTGCTGCCCAATGATGTGCTAAGCATTAATCATGCGATAACTGTGCAGTTGTTGTTAGCCCATTAAATTAAATGGGCGTAAACTAAAACAATATCGATAAAGTGATTTTTTAAGATGATAGATTTAACATGATAGAGCGCGGCATAAAACACAGTAAGTTATATTTACCCCATGATAAGTCGTATATGGGTGGGCGGCTTATCGATTATTTGGCAGCGCATTTTTCTCATATTAGTTTAGCAAGCTGGCAACGACGATTTGACAGCGGTTTAATTAGCCTTGAGCGTGGTGAGCCACTTAAACAAGATTCGCCCTATTTGGCAGGGCAAACCATCTTGTACTATAGGCAGGTTGAGAATGAGCCTATCATTCCATTTGAGCCCAATATTCTTCATTTGGATGGACATTTGCTGGTGGTCGATAAACCGCATTTTTTACCCGTTACACCGTCAGGTCGCTATGTCAGCCAAACCCTGCTAGCCAAATTAAGAAATCATCCAGACTTACAGCAGTTAGCCGTGAATGATATTTCACCTTTGCATCGGTTGGATAAGGATACGGCAGGCGTGATGTTATTATCGGTTAATCCAAGTAGCCGAGCTTGCTATCATGCGCTGTTTGCCGATAGACACATACACAAAACTTACCACGCCATAGCGCCGACTCGCAGCGATTTATGTTATCCCTTTCACATTCATTCCAGACTTGAGCGTGGCGAGCCGTTTTTTTTGACCAAGATGACCCAAGGTGAGCCGAATGCGCATACCACAATTGAATTGATTGAAAATAACGGGGCGTTTAGCTTATACCGATTAACCCCTGTGACAGGCAAGAAACACCAATTGCGGGTACATATGGCAAGTTTAAGTATGCCGCTGTTAAATGACAATTTTTATCCCACTGTCAAGCCCCAAGGCAGTAGCGATTTTGCAAAACCGTTAAAATTGCTGGCAAAATCCATTGCGTTTATTGACCCTATCACTCAGCAAGCAAGGCGTTTTGATAGCCAGTTACATCTGATAAAAAAATTCTAACTGATTGATTTATTTAATTTTTATCATTTCTTTAAGCTGCTGACTGGCAAGTTTGACATCTTTTTGCCCCAAAATTGCAGAAACGACTGCCACGCCGTCAATCACACCACTAGTGGACGTTTCGGCAGCTTGCAGCGATTGTTGTAAGGCGGGCAGGGTGGTGTGATTGATACCACCAATGGCGACAATTGGAATCGTTACCGCTTGTCGTATATGGGTTAAGCTCGCTATGGTAACTGTTTGTGCATCTTGTTTGGTGGATGTGGCAAACATCGCGCCAACGCCCAAATAATCTGCGCCGTCTGCTTGCGCTTGGATGGCTTGCTGGGCAGTGCGCGCGGAAACCCCAATGATTTTATCTTTACCTAAAATTTGCCGAACCACGCCACAAGGCAAATCACTTTGACCGATATGCACCCCATCTGCCTCAACTGCTAGGGCGATATCGACGCGGTCATTAATCAGTAATGGCACGTTATAGTGGTGGCAAATCGCTTTGATACGCAGCGCGCGCTCATAGAACTCTTTGCTAGCAATCGCTTTTTCTCGAAGCTGCACCAATGTCACGCCGCCCAATATCGCTTGTTCAACGGCTTGTTCAAGCGTTTGCTGTTGCAGGCAATTGCGATCTGTGACCAAATACAGCCGATAATCAGCACGGTTATGCATCATGTTTGACTTCCAATATCATATTGACATGCTCAATGCCGTCTTCAAGGTAACAGTCACCTTGTATACAAAAGCCGAGCGCTTGATAAAAGTGTATCAGATAAGTTTGAGCAGCGATAAAAATCGGCTGGCTAGGGTAGTATTGCTGGCAAATTTCAATGGCTTTTTGCATCAAATCACGCCCATAATGGTGACCCCGAAAATCGCCAACCGTTAACACGCGACCAATCGCGACATAACCCAAATAATGATAATCAGCTGGGATAATCCGCGCATAACACACCAGATTATTATTAATAAAACCCTGTAAATGCCAACACACCAAGTCGGTATCATCAATTTCTGGATAGGCGCAGTGTTGCTCTACAACAAATACCTCACAGCGCGCCTTAAAAATGCCATATAAGGCTTGTGATGATAACTGTGGCAGTAGATTGAGTTGAAACGTTAGCATACGAATAAATCAAACGGATTAAACATCAGTATTATTTCAGGCTGGCTTGGCTGTCGATAGTATGCCATTTGACCATTTTTTTACCCAATAACGGCAAGCAAAACGAAGGCAATTGGTATGCCCCAATCAGCGGTAAAAACATCGCACCCATAAACGGCGTGGTGATGGTATACGCCAATAACACATTGCGGCCACCGCAAGCCAGCGCAGAGATAATGGCGTTTTCATAGCCAAAGCGGCGGTATAAAAAATAGGCAGAAAAGTAAAATACTAACGACAAGGCAGTGCCCAAACCAAATAAGCTTAACGCCTGCATGGGATTGGTGTCAAAGGTATGTCTAAAGCCCGACATCAATCCAAGCGGAAACATCATCAGTAGAATAATGTTAAACTTGGCAATTTTTGGATAATAAGTATTGAGCGTATCACGGGGAATGTATTGGCGTGCTGCGACCGCCAAAATCATGGGAGCGATAATGTAAATTAATAACCGCTTAATATACAGGACAAAGTCTAAATGGGCGTCCTTGCTGCCAAGTAACCACAATATCACCAGTAAGCTAACAGGCATGACCAACGTGGCTGTGATGGTCTTTGCCATGGCCAGCAGCGCATCAAAACCAACTGCATTCACAATAGCGCCCGTACCAAATAGCGGTGCGGTGGCTGACAGACCCGCGATAGCCAACAACAAATCACCACGGACACCTAGTAAATAAGCAATCAAGGTCATCGCCAAGCTCATCAGCGCACTTTGGAAGATGGCAAATCCCCAAACATATTGGGTCGTCATGCGTCTAATTAACTGGGTTTGGTCAATGCCCAACAAGGTAAAAAACATCAAGAAAAATAAAATCTGCGGCAGAAGCCCAAGGACAAAATGCGACAAGTCAGGAAATATAAATCCAATCACACCAAACAATGGCATAAAAATCGTACTGTGACGGGCAATAAATCCAATCATGATAAATCCTTGGCGATTTTAATGATAAACAAACAAACGATAAATAAATAATTGAGTGAGCATACTACTCATTATTGATTGATAAATGCAAATGGTTTTGCTGCTAATTGTCATTTCATCATTAAATTAATCACTGTGCCATATATACCATTTTTGACGCCGATAGCTTTTATTTCGCATAATGTATATTATGTTAAATAAAATAATTCAAGCTAAACGCTAACTGTCACTCAAAGCTCACCGTGTCTGCTAACGGTCTTTTACAGCTTGCAATGCGTTATCAAGATTTTGATTCACCGTCTTTTCTATCAGCGGCAAAAAACTTTTGAATAAAAACCCAAGCTTTGCTTGCATATCAAATACTTTATCATCCACTGTTAACGTACCTGTCACACCGGCACGAGAAAAGTTGACACGTATTTGCTCATCACTGCGCACTACATCGCAATGCATTTTATAGTCTTTTTCTGCTGAGACAATCCAGTCTTCGGTTATCTCAAAGGCTTGCGCTTTACTGATGCCATGCTCACGATGAATCACAAAATTACTCATACTTTTCTACTTTTTTCTACGCTATCTTGGGTTTTAGCTGTCTATTTTTAGTGGTCTGCGTTTGCTGAATTTAGGTTAGCCCTTCAAAACACGTGCGGGTCACGATAGCGATAATCTCATCATCGTCATACAGCTGCGATGAGCGTAAAAACCCCAGTACAGGGTCACAAGCTCTGGCATATAAGGTGTATAAAATTGCCAGTCCTGGTATGTTGCTTTGCAACTTCCCCTCTGCTTGCGCTTGCTCAATCCATTCACCGATGCTATCTGACAACATGACCAAGTTGTTGGTGTAATCGTCATTGGCAATTAGCAGCTCGCGCAGCTGGGAGTTTTCACTCGGCAGATTTGGCATTTTTTGCGCCAGTTTTAGTCGCATCGCCCACTGTGTCAGCGCTTTTAGCTTATCAATGGCGATTCGGTCGGTCGCGTTTAGCTGATTGATGACCTCAAGCGCCTTGTGCATGATATCAACCAGCGCAGCCATGCCTAGCGCTTCTTTACTGGGAAAATGTCGATACAATGACGCCTTGGCAATACCCACTGTATCAGCAATCTCATCGACGGTCATCGCGTCATAGCCTTTGGTGGCTAACAAATGGTTGACCGTTTCAATAATCAGCGACTCACGCTCTAGCATCATTCGCTGTTTAAACGTTAACTTTTTCATCACAAGTTTCTAATGTTCTTCAGGTTTCTAATATTTATGAGGTTAAAAATTAGCTAATATTATACTACAAATGTTTTTATGATACTTATTATTTAATTATATACCAATAATTATATTTTTATACTAAATAGTATAAAAACTATTGCCAACCATCCGCTACTCTTTTATAGTATGCGCTAAGCCGTTTTCAAAATTTTGTATTGAGTTACTATATTGAGTCGCTATGATGTCAACCCCCAATTCCTCAAAGCCTTTATCCATCGTGATTACAGGTGCAACCTCAGGCATCGGTTTACAGTTGGCGATGGATTATCTAAGCCAAGGGCATGAGGTTTATACCGTGGGTCGAAACAGCGATGTTTTGCACACGTTGGCAGCGATGGGGGCAAAAACGATTCAGCTTGACTTAACCGAGTATGATGCCGTGATGCAAGCATTTAGCGACATTAAAACGCTGGATTTATTCATCGCGGCAGCAGGTGTTTGCGAATACATTGACATGCCAAACTTTGATTCGCGGTCTATCATGAGGGTGATGAACGCAAATTACGGCTCGTTAGTGCATGCCATCGAAGCGCTACTACCCGCCCTCAAGGCAACTAAAGGCAAAATTGTCACCGTCGGCTCTGCTTCTGCTTTGGTGCCCTTTGTGCGTGCAGAGGGGTATGGTAGCTCAAAAGCGGCAATCCATTATCTGAGCAAAACCTTGCAAATGAGCCTGCACCCTTATGGGGTGAAAGTGGTTTTGGTAGTACCGGGCTTTGTTAAAACACCGATGACGCTGCAGAACGACTTTCCAATGCCTTTTTTGCAAACCGTACAGCAAGCCAGCCAAGCTATTCAACAAGGGATTGCCAATGATGATAATGTCATTGAATTTCCGCAGACATTGGTACAGCCCCTCAAGCTGTTGGCGCAGTTACCTGATGCCGTATGGCATTTTGTGGGTTCAAAACTTTCTCATACGACTTAATCATTTGACTTGTTAATCATTTGACTTGGCTTTAAAGGTATATCCGCACATGGCAGTGTTTACAAAAAAATCCCCGCACTCTACTCATACAGTCCCCAAGACTGTGGTGGCTAATCCTATAGCAGCCAAGCCTACTAAGCCAAATAGCACCCCACCAAAGATTGCCATTATTGGCAGTGGGGTATCAGGGCTAACGTGTGCGTATTATCTCAAAGACAGTCATGCAGTGACGATGTTTGAAAGCAATGATTATCTGGGCGGGCATGTCAACACGCTGGATGTCACTGTTACCGAGCGCTCAGCTTTTAAAAACCCGTTTAGATCATCAATCGAAAAAGTCGCCATCGATACAGGGTTTATTGTATTTAATGCGCGTACTTACCCCAATTTTATTCGCCTGCTTGATGAACTCAATGTGCCGTTTCAAAAAGCTGAGATGAGTTTTTCGGTTAAAAATACTTATATTAATTTTGAATACAATGGTCACACTTTAAACAGTCTTTTTTCTCAGCGTCGCCATGTGCTAAGCCCTCGATTTTGGCAATTTGTTCAGCAGATTTTACGCTTTAATCGCGAGACCAAATCACTATTAGCGAATTTTCGCCAAGCCGATAAAATGCAGCAAGCGGCTTTAAGCCAGCAAACACTCGGGGATTATTTAGACAGTCATGACTATGGCGAGTTGTTTAAAACCAACTACTTGGTGCCGATGGTATCTGCGATATGGTCGATGGGAATGAATGACGCCAAGCGTTTTCCCCTACTCTTTTTTGCCCAGTTTTTTGATAATCATGGTCTGCTAGATGTGGTCAATCGCCCACAGTGGTTTACCTTAGTGGGCGGCTCAAAGCAATACGTCAATGCCTTAATCACTCGGCTTGTTGCAGCAGGTACAACCCTGTATATCAATACCCCAGTGCAATCGGTCACGCGTGGCAAGGATGGCGTTAGCATTGAATTTATTCATCAAGGTAAGCGTCAAACCCAAGTGTTTGATGACGTTGTATTTGCTTGCCATGCCGATGTAGCAAGACGTCTACTAGCTGATATCACTGAGACAGAATCGGCTATTTTAGGGGCTTTTGAGTATACAGATAACGAAGCGGTTTTGCATACTGACACCCAAGTTCTACCCAAAAAACCGCTGGCTTGGGCAAGTTGGAATTACGCGATAGATAAACCCACCGCGCGCGTGGCTGACCAAAAACCCATATTGACGTATCACATGAATATCCTTGAGCGATTGACGGCAAAACATAACTATTTGGTGACGCTTAACACGCCGATTAATGAGGCGCATGTTATCAAACGTGTGGATTATCGCCACCCTGTATATGACAACAAAATGACCGAGGCCCAAAAACGCTGGCATGAAATTTCAGCGAAGCGGCATACCCATTTTTGTGGTGCTTATTGGTTTAATGGGTTTCATGAAGATGGGGTAAAAAGTGGCTTACGGGTATGCCAAAGTTTGGGGTTGGATATCGACATTTTGGTCACTACCAATACCACAGCTGCCTCAACCGCTCCTCAAATAAAACGGCTGTCTAAGCCCAGCAAACCGTCGGCAAAATTTACCGTATCAAAGTTACCGAGCCACGCTGATAAAAAACGCTCGGTGCCGCAGCGACGGCAAGTAACCGCCAAGACCAACCATGCGTTTTGCCAAAACCTAGCGCATGATGGTTTGTGCAACACCCATCAAAGGTAAATCATCATGACATTTGCCCATCAAATCCTGCAAGGTGTGACTTGGCATGCCAGACAAATCCCTACCAATCATGAATTTCATTACCCCTATCGGTTTTGGGCAGTCAATTTAACCCAGCTAGCGGACAATCCATTACCTAAGGTCAATATAGGCGCTAGTGATGTGCCAACATGGTTGCCCAAATGGCTGAAAAAATCGCTACAACAATCATTGACGATTCCTCTGCTATCGCAGCACCATTGGGCGCTTTATCAATTCCATCAAGCAGATTATTTTGCTGTCAATCGATTAGACCCCTCTTTGGATAACCGCCTAACCGCTTCAGTAGGACAACCTGCGCCATCGGCTAGTTTATTGGTCAAAGCCCAACAAATTTGGCAGCAATTGACTGGCAGTCAGCCGACTGGCGAGGTGGTGGCTTTGGTCGTGTTACGTAATATCGGTTGGTATTTTAGCCCTGTCAATTTTTATATTGGCTTTGATGAGAACCACCAACCAAGCCATTTTTTGGCAGAAGTCTCTAACACCCCTTGGAACAAACGCCATTACTATGGTTTTTTACTCACAGGTGAAAAGACCTTGTACCAACATGACAAAGGTTTTCATGTATCGCCTTTTAATCCCATCAATCAGCAATATCATTGGCGTGTTGAGATTCACCCTAAACGCTATGCATCGGCAAATGACAATCCCGAGCAAAATGGCTTTGATGTTGTGATTGATATTGGACTGACAGATAGCCGCGGCAAAGTGTTTAATGCAGGCGTGAGTCTAACAGGCGTTCAATTAGATGAGGCTTCGGTGATAACGGCGATTAAGCGCCGACCTTGGATGAGTGCCACATCATTACTGCGAATTTACTGGCAGGCTTTTAAATTATACGTGCTAAAACGTGTCCCTTATCAAGCTTATAACCAACGTTTACCCCAATAATTTACTGAAATTTTTTATGGGAACTGACTATGACACCGTCTTCTTTAGAGGCTAAAAACACTGCAACCTCTCACCCGTCAAATCACCTATCAAAAGGTAAGGAGACCTTGGTTAAACGCCGTCAATCCGATTTAGCCAAGCGGCGCTCGTTTACCGATTTCCTACCCTACCCAATTGTTGATCATCTGCTCACGCCCGTTCAACAAAGTGCGGCAAAAGCGGCGCGGCAAATAATATTTTTATTGCTATCAAAGCTCAAACAGGGTCATCTAACCGTGATTGAAACCTTTCATCAGTCTGACCCTGTAGCAACTAAGGTGGCGACTAAGGCAGCGACTCACAAAACCTTCGGTGTTAGCGTGATGAATACTAAGCCTGTAACACAGTCGCCAGTGAGCGATACACAACGAACGCTAGGGGAACAAATTGGCAATCATCCTTTGGCAGTGACACTCACCATCCATTCACCGCAGGTGTATCAACACCTATTAACAGGCGGTTCGATTGCTTTTGCTGATGATTATATTGATGGTTTGTGGCAAGCCGATGATTTAACAGCATTTTTACGCTTGATTGCCCGCAATTTGACCCTCATCAATACCATCGAAGCCAAATTTGCCAATGTGACCAAACGCTGGGAACACCGCCAACACCGCAATCGGCATAATGATAAACGCAATGCCAAATCCAATATTTTAGCCCATTATGATATTGGCAATGCGATGTATGCATTATTTTTGGATGAGCGTATGATGTATTCATCGGCAATTTATCCGACACCCTCATCAAGCTTGGCGGTAGCCCAAACCCACAAGTTGGCAAAAATTTGTGAATTAGCTGAGTTAACAGCTGACGACCATATTATTGAAATCGGCACGGGCTGGGGTGGGTTTGCTATTTATGCCGCGACCCAATATGGCTGCCGTGTCACCACCACAACTATCTCAGACGCGCAGTATGAAGAAGCGAAACGGCGCATTGCCGCTGCCAATCTAACCGACAAAATCACCCTGCTAAAACAAGACTATCGTGAGCTTACCGGCAAGTATGACAAGCTGGTCAGTATTGAGATGATTGAAGCGGTGGGTCATGAATATCTGCCAGATTTTTTTGCCCAATGTAATCGACTGCTCAAAGATAATGGGCTGATGGTATTACAAGCGATTACCTTTAATGATCGGGGTTATCAAAAATATTTGCATAGTGTGGATTTTATCCAAACCCATGTTTTCCCAGGCGGGTGTTTATTGTCTAACAGTGAAATTCTTAGCCAAGCGCGCGACCATACCGATATGCAAGTAACGTCATTGGTTGATTATGGCTATGACTATGCCCGTACCTTGATTGATTGGCGCTATAATTTTATGCAGGCGCTACCGCAGCTCAAGGCACTTGGCTATGACGATGCGTTTATGCGTTTGTGGCATTTTTATTTTGCGTACTGTGAAGCAGGATTTTTGGAAAAAACCATTGGCGTGGTGCAAGTACGCCTTGAAAAAGCCCAGTACCGTTAACCCAATTCGCGCGGCAAGGGGTTCATGATAATTAATAACAGGACACAAGGATTTAGCAATGGCACCATTAAACTATCTGTGGGTATATCTGATCGCCGTCATGGTATTTTTGGGTATTGATGCCGTATGGCTTAAAACCATGACCCAACGCTTTTATGCACCGCGCATTGGACATTTACTCAGTGAATCACCCAATATGACCGCAGCAGGCGTGTTTTATCTATTTTATGTTTTTGCGCTTTGTGTGGTGGTCATTTACCCGCAGCTAAAATCTCACGCGTCATTGGCAGTATTGGCAGGATATGGGGTGGTCATTGGGCTAATGGCATATGGAACGTATGATTTTACAAGCTTAGCATTACTTAAAGGTTATGATAAAACTGCGGCACTGGTTGATTTTATTTGGGGCGGTTTGGTTACAGGATTAACTTGCGTGATTGTGGGCGTCATCTACAAAAACTGGTTGATGGATTAGCCTTAAGCTAGGTACGCAGCTACAACCCTAATACAAGGCTAAGGCACAATTTTAAGGCTGATTTAAGGCAAAACTTCTTTGCCGTCCCAAGCCCAAATTTTCCCCGAATCTTTGGGTGTGAGCTGATGCAAAACCTTAAGTAAACTTTGCGCGGAAAACGCTGCGGTAAATAACTTGCCTTCTGCTACATTTTTTTGAAATGGTTTGGATAACTTACTGTCTACCGTGCCGGGGTGCAAAGCAACAATAATCGCGTTGGGGTTTTTTCGTTGCAGTTCGATGCTTAAATTTTTAATGCCCATATGTAAACTTGCTTTTGCCATCCGATAACCATACCACCCGCCCAAGCGATTATCTGAAATACTCCCTACCCGTGCCGACAATACGGCAAATAGGGATTGCGAGGATTTGTTTAAGGCGGGCAAGGCGTATTTGGCAATCATCATTGGTAATACCGCATTGACATGGAAATATTGATGCAGCTGGTCGGCTGTGATATCACGCAGCGATTTCTCAGGCGCAATGTGTTGAGCCCCGAGTTTAGAGTCATGTAATAACCCAATCGTCACAATGACACTGTCTAACGCTTGAATGCTACTTATCTTTTTGATAAGTGCGGCGATAGCCAGTTCATCATCAAAATCAAGCTGATGAGGGAGGATATGAGGGTGGCTAAATGCCGAGGTTTTTCTGGCAATGGCATGAATGGTGGCATTTGGATAGGCGATAGTCAAACAATCACAAAATGCCTTTCCAATCGCGCCAGAAGCACCAAATATGGCGATATGTTGCATATGCTACTCGCTTTTTAGTAATTCAATCATCGCTTTTGCCAGTTTTTTACCACTTAAGTAGGCAGACTCGACATCACCCTTAAGTAGCCAGTCCCCACAAACACCGATGTTTTGCTCGCTATCTAGTAGATAGCCTAACTGGTGGTCACCTGATGGGAGGTTAACCGCTTCGCCTGTGGCATAGCGCCAGTGGTGTATGTCTTTGTGTGCTGCAGTCGATAAATCGATACCCAATAGTTGACTCGCCGCTTGTGTCAAATGGTTGATACAGGCAGTTTTATCTTCCTCAATATGTCTATTCGTCCATGCTGGGGTACTATGAATCACAAGGCTATAACCGCCTTCGCGATGGGGTTTTGCACTATTGACGATAATTTTACCGATATCCTCACTCTCGATTTTGGCATACTCATAGTCTAAAGCTAGCGGCGTATCAAATCCTAGCATCAGCACACTAGAGGGCATGAGCGCATATTTATTCAACACTTTGGTATGTAGCGATGTCTGAGCAAAGCTTTTTGCTTGTTCCACAGGCATCGCCGAAATAATCCAATCAAACTGACCCAACGTTTCACCCTTGTCACTTAACAACTCCCAACTATTAAAAATCGGATGATGGTCAATGATAGAGGCTACTCTAGTATTGCGCTGCACAGTTAAGCCACGGGCGAGATGTTTACCAATGGCATTCATGGCGGGTATGCCGACATAGTAGTCAGAATAACAGTCAGACACTCTGGGCACGGAGTGTGGTTTGGTAGATACAGTAGATATGAAGGAATTATCGGGGGTAGCTTGGTCAACTGCCCACACTGCAACCACCTCTTCAGTGAGTAATTGATTGACAAAACTTTGAAAATCGTCGTCACTGGCAGTAAACGCGGCAACACCATGATCAAAATAAAATGGTTCGGCACGGCGCGTTGCTAGTCGCCCACCGATGCCACGGGATTTTTCAAAAATCACTACGTCGTGCCCTGCTTGTTGCAACGCTTTACCACAAGTTAACCCTGCCAATCCTGCACCGATAATGGCAATCCGTTTCATAGTTTTACCCGCTCTATAACGATTTTTGAAAGTTAAAAAAATAGCGATGACTCATATCACCGCTATGCCATCAGACCAATAAATTGTTGGCTACTATTACTAAAGATAACTATGCATAGGGACAACAATTTATGGTCGATAACTTTATCCATGATAAATGCATGATAACTTATCTTTTTGGCAAAATGACACGGTCAATCACATGTACTACACCATTGCTCGCTTTGATATCTGTGGTGACAATGTTGGCAACACGTCCATTGGCGTCTTGTAATTTACCAGTTGAAGTCACCATGACGTTTTGACCTTGTAAGGTTTTAACCATACCTGGCTTGACATCTTTTGCCATTACTGTGGCTGGCAACACATGATAAGTTAACACAGATTGTAATAGTGGTTTGTTTGCAAACAATTGCGCTTTGGTCATACCGAGCTCAGCAAGTAGATTGGCAAACGCAGCGTTGGTCGGCGCAAATACGGTGATGTTTTTAGTAGTCGCGACGGTGTCGGCTAAACCTGCGGCTACCACCGCTTCAACTAATATTGAAAAATCTGGATTTGATTTTGCCACATCAACAATATTAGCCGTGTGCATCGGTGCATGAGCGGTATGGGTTGGCGTCGTTGCACAACCGGCTAATAACGTGGTAGAAATCGCCGCTGCTAAGAAGGCTTGTTTTAACATATTTATTTTCCTTATTTAATTATGATTGTTAGATAAAATACAGGTCAGCTTTTTAAGCTAAATTAACTTTAACTGATAATATTAGAATTTTCAATATATTTTTATACTAAAAAGTATAAAAAATACTACTTATTTTAATATATACTATTGGGTAAAATTCATTAACAACAAAAGCGACAATGACTGCATAAATGTCACAGTAACTAGGTTATTTTCCGCTACAATTTATTTCTTCATTTTGGGTAACTCATAAGGGCAAAATTATGTACGTTAATTCAAGTACGCAATCACCGACTGTAGCAGTGATTGGTGGTGGTTCAGCAGGTTCTACGATTGCTATACGGCTGGCAATGGCGGGCATCCATGTGCATTTGATTGAAAAAAATGCCAGCCTTATCAACGCCCCGCCCATGTGTCATCTGCATGCAGGTGGCAATCTGTACCGCGAAATCAGTGATGAAGATTGCCGCATGTTGATGCGCCAATGTATTGATATTGCCAAGTTGTATCCAGAGAGTATCGATGTGCGCCCCACCCTCATCACGGTGCCAAAACGCGATAACAATACCGCCACTGACTTACTGCCACGTCTTGATATGTTAACGGCTTACTATCAATCATTGGTTGATGCTGACCCTAGCAACCAAGTGTTGGGCAAAGTTCAAGATTATTACCGAGTATATGACAAGCAGCAAATTCAACAGCTAATTCAATTAGCAGCTAAAGATATTCCGAGCACCACTGATGAGTGGGTTGTGGCGGCTCTTAAAGTGATGGATTTGGAAAAACTGCAATATCCCATCATTGCGGTGCAAGAATTCGGCTGGAATATTTTTAGACTCTCTGCCAGTGCTTTTTTACAATTGCAGCGCTTGCAACGCGCGAAGGTACATCTAAATGCCCAAGTGGATGATTTAAAACGTCACATGGATGGCTGGCAAGTGTCATTTACCGATGAACATGGCGAGCTGCAGCATATCTATGCCGATTTTGTGGTCAATGCTTGCGGGTTTAGAACCGGTATTATTGATGACAAAGCAGGCGTGCATATTAAGCGCATGGTTGAATTTAAAGCTTCCTATATCAGTGAATGGCGTGATTATAAGGGGCGTTTGCCTGAGATTATTTTTCATGGTGAGCGTGGCACGCCCAATGGCATGGCGCAGTTCACCCCTTATCCTGATGGTTTTTTTCAGCTACACGGCATGACCGAAAACATTACCTTATTTAATGATGGTTTGACCAAAGCCACACAAGAAAGCAGCCAACCGCCCATTAATCCACAATATCTAAGTTATATTGAAAACGGCTGGGAGCCAAACGCACTAAAACAGCGCACCCAAAACGCCATAGATTATGTCAGTGAATTTGTGCCAAGTTTTCGAACTGCGCAAGCGGGAGATAATGCGTTATATGGTGGGCAGCAAGTACCGAGTGATGATATTACCGTGCGCGTCGCAGATTTGCAGGTGTTTACCAAGCTGCGTTATGCAGTGGCAGAAAATGTGAAAGCCAATTCTACCCTAGATGTGGCGGATAAAGTCATGAATGCGCTAGTTGACGCCAATTTGATAGAAAAATCTGCTTGCAAGCGTCCTAACTGGTACAAAATTGATGTCAATGAGGTCAATATAGTCGCGCGCGATATTGCCAAAGCCCGACATTACCCGTTACCGATGGCAAAAGTAAATCAGCGCTTACTGGCTTGATGAATTGCTTGATTATTTGATTGCTCGGATAATAAAAAAGGTAGAGAAAATTCTACCTTTTTTACTTTCTTTTTTACTTTATCGTGATTAAGTAACAGTCTAAGCAAATAACCCTTGGGCATATTGATCGCGGATGACTTTTTTGTCAATTTTACCCACGCTGGTTTTTGGTAATTCCGTGATAAATTTCACATCCTGCGGAATACCGTATTTTGGCAAATGACCGCGCTCATACGCTTGTTGCGCAATCGCGATGATGTCTTCAGCTTTGGTGTCTTGATAATCGGGTTTGAGCACAATCAACGCCATCGGACGCTCACCCCAGCGCGCATCAGGAATCGCAATCACAGCAATGTCGGCAACGCTTGGGTGTAATGACATAATGGTTTCTACTTCAAGCGAAGAGATCCATTCGCCCCCCGATTTGATGACATCTTTTAGCCGGTCGGTGATTTTGACATTGCCTTTTGCGTCCATCCAACCGATATCTTGGGTATGCAGATAACCACCTTCCCACAGCTCGTTGCCTGCGTCTTGGTTTTTGTAATAACTCTGCGTCAACCAAGGTGAACGCACCACGATTTCGCCTGTGGATGTGCCATCGTTTGGCATACGTTTGCCATTATGCCAGATTTGCAAATCGACCAATGGCACTGGTGAGCCAGACAAGCAGCGATGCTCAATTTGTTGTTCTTCACTCATGTGTTGGAATGTTTCATCAAATTTGACAATGCTGATAATAGGACAAGTCTCTGACATGCCATAACCCGTAGACACTTCGATGCCGCTGGCTACAGCCATTTTGGCAAGCCCTTGATTGAGTTTAGAGCCACCGACGACCATTTTTAAGCCGTTGAATTTTTCTTGGCGGCTGTTGATTTCACCCAGTAGCATTTGCAAAATCGTTGGCACCCCATGGGTGATGGTAACATTGTGTTTTTTTACCAAGTCAACCATAGTAGAAGGCACATAGCGACCCGGATAGATTTGCTCCAGTCCTAGCATGGTTGCGACAAAAGGGAAACCCCAAGCATGGACATGGAACATAGGCGTCATTGGCATATAGACATCTGAGTAGCGCAGCCCTTGACCTTCGATATTAAGTGCATTGGCAATTGCGACGACGAGCGTATGCATGACGATTTGACGATGGCTAAAAAATACGCCTTTGGGGTTGCCTGTTGTGCCGCTGGTATAGAAGGTTGTGGCAATGGTGTTTTCATCAAAATCTTCAAACTCGTACTCATCGCTGGCTTGCGCTAGCATGGTTTCGTATTCGCCTTGGGCGTATGGGGCCATTGGCGTGTTGTTATCATCCAACCAAATCACATGCTCGACCGATGGCGCATCTTGGGTATGGCTTTTGATCATCGGTGAAAATTCTGAATTTAGCAGTAGTGCTTTTGGTTTGGCATGATTGATGGTATATAGCACTTTGTCTTCTGACAAACGCACATTGACGGTTTGCAAGATATAGCCACACATCGGAATGGCAAAATAACATTCCAAATAACGGTGTGTATCCCAATCCATGACTGCAACCACATCGCCTTTTTGTAGATTTAAGCCTTTTAAGACATTGGCTAAGCGATTGACACGTTTGAAAAACTCTTGATAGGTGTAACTGGTTTTGTCAGCGTAATGGATTTTTTTGTCGCCAGAGACCACTTTGGCGCGAGACAATAAATTTTTGATAAGCAAGGGAAAACCATAAGCTTGGTCGGCTTGTAGGTAGTTTTCGTGCTGATTTAAAATAGCTGTCATAGAACATTCCTTTGTTGTGGTATAACTGTTGTTGTATAAACAACGAGTCAATCAAATATTGCTCGTCTAACTTTCCTGTGAGTACTTCCTTGTGAGTATTGACTATATACGAGCGTTATAACCAATACAACAAAAAATATGAAACTTTCCAGTTCAATATGTTTCATATTTTTACGCTTGTTTTACACTTTGATGAAAAAAATTTTATTATAGGATTTTGGTATACTGCCTTTGCTATAATGCGCGTTACCTATCCCACTGAACGAAAAAATATGACCCAGCACTTTTGTTTGCCTAGCGATATCAGCCCCGAACAATTTTTGATCGAGTACTGGCAAAAAAAACCACTGCTAATCAAGCAGGGCTTGCCGCAATTGGTTGGTATGTTTGAGCCAGACGATATCATCGGGCTTGCCCAAGATGAAGACGCCACTGCCCGACTCATCAGCGAAAATAACCAGCAATGGTCACTTAAAACCAGCCCTCTTACCGCCAAAGACTTTCAAAAACTGCCAAAACATTGGACGGTGCTGGTGCAAAATATGGAACAATGGTCGCCAGCGCTTGGCAACCTATGGCATGCGTTTGATTTTATTCCGCAGTGGCAACGTGATGACATTATGGTGTCGTATGCGCCCTTAGGTGGCAGCGTTGGCAAGCATTATGACAATTACGATGTCTTTTTGGCGCAAGGGTACGGCAAACGCCATTGGCAATTGGGCAAGTATTGCGACCAAACAACCCAATTTGAAGCAGGTCAACCGATTCGTTTGATGAATGAGATGGGCAAGCTGATATTTGATGAGGTGCTTGAGCCGGGCGATGTGCTGTATGTACCGACCAATCTCTCCCATTACGGGGTCGCCGTTGAGGATTGTTTGACTTTTTCGTTTGGATTTAGGCGACCTACCCCATTACAGCTGCTCGATAGTTTGGCAGATGTCGCTACCCATTTTGATGATTTAGCCATCCCCCTCAAAATCAACCAACCCGCCGCCGTTGCAGGCGAGCTGTCGATAGCCAGCGTTCACGATATCAAAGCGCAGCTGATTGCGCTGCTAAACTCTGAACTTGGCGATGAAATAATCACTCAAGCGATTAGCGAAACGGTAAGCAAGCGTCAATATGAGCTGATGCTCCCTGACACGTATGCCGATATTGATGAGATACAAAGCGCCTTGGCAGCGGGTGCAGTCATCAGGCAGGATATGTCTAGCCGTATTATCTTTACCCAAAACCAAGCGGATTCAAAAATCCCGATAAAAATTTATGTCAATGGCTGTGCCATTGATGCGGACGATATACCCGCTAACGCGCAATCACTCCTCATTCGGCTTGCCAATGGTGAATCCGTCGATGAGCAAATTTTGCAAGCAGCTGATGTCGAAACTGATATAATTTGTGACTGGATAGAAAATGGCTGGGTAGTGATTGATTACCCTGAAGAAATCATTGGATAACGAAAAAATATTATGAGCTATTATTTTGGGTTTACCCCTTCCGTAGAATTGAGCGCCACCATTGATAAGGCGTATGAGCTGATTGCTAGCAAAAGTAGCGAACGTTATGACGTTTATCGCGATAAAATCACCCAGTTGACCAGTAGAGAGCTGATGGATGCGCTACTGATTAAATTAATCGAATCGCTACCCGATGATTCAGAACGAAAAGCGCATTTGATTAAAACCGCAGAAACTATTGAAGCAACTAGCGATAAACTGATTAACACACTGTTAAGCCCTACCAAAAATGAAGATGTGTTACCTAGCTTTGATTTTTTTGACCAAAAAGTATTAAAAAACACCCAATCGGGTGAACGTCGTATCTCAGTGCCACTCACTGACGAGCTAGCAAAGAGTTTACTGGCTACCATAGAAAATGTCCAAGCAGGTAAAGGGCTTGAAGAGCAGCAAAATTTGATTCGGTTATTTAGCGAGTTAACCAAAGCCTGTTTGCAACATTTTTTGGTCGATTTTACCAAAACGCTCAATTTAAATATGCTGAAACGCGCGGCAATTCCAGTGACCGACGGCATCATCGTCAAAGTAATTGATATCGCGCTACACCGTTTAATCCCACAAATGCCGCAAGAATCGCTTGAGCGTTTTACTAAACATTACCAAGCGTTAATATTTAACGATTAGGTATTGCTAACCGTTATTATTCAATTAGCTAAAACTGCGTTACAATAGCCCACTTATTTTTTTAAATTAATAGGTCCACCATGAATCAACTTAGCAATCAGCAAATCGAAGAAGCGCTACGCAATTCTGAATGTCTCATCAGTAGTTTTGAAGTGAGTAGTGCTTACGAGCGTTTGGCAGCCAGTGTCAACCTGCACTATGCAGGTCAAAATCCCATTGTGATGGTTGTGATGAATGGCGGGTTGATTCCAGCAGGTCAACTGCTTACCCAGTTTACCTTTTATCATCGTATGTATTATATTCATGCTACCCGCTATCGCAACAACCAAGGCACCAATGAACTTGAATGGAAATTCAAACCTGAAATTGATTTGGCGGGTGAAGATATTTTATTGATTGATGATATTTTTGATGAAGGCATTACCCTAAAAGCGGTGGTGGACGAGCTGGCAAAAGAAAATCCAAAATCTATCCGCACCTGTGTGCTACTCAATAAACTCCATGACCGAAAAGTGCAAGAGTTTAAAGTTGATTTTGTGGGTCTAGATGTGGCGGATCGCTATGTGTATGGCTGCGGTATGGACTATCACGGGTATCTACGCCATATGCCAGGAATTTATGCGTTAAAAAATGTGTAAAACTGCTTGTCATAAATAAAAAGGTATCGTTGGATACCTTTTTTTATGGCGTATTTTTTTAGAATATATCTTTTTATGATGTCTCTTTCTATGACCTATCTTTTATGGCGTGTTGTTGAGATGATCAAATTGTAATTGCAAACCAGTTTGTCGCACGGCTTTTTGTGTCACAGCTAACTCAAAATTTTCTTTAGCGCTATATATGGATAAAGCGGATTTACTGCGCGTCACCGCTGTATAAATCAGCGCTTGGCTTAGTAGCCTTGTATGCGCTTTATCAATACAAATGGCGACCGTGTGAAATTCTGAGCCTTGTGACTTATGAATGGTCATCGCATACGCATAGTCACAACTTTCACGGCTTAATCGCTGAATAGGTATCACTTTTTCTGCAAAACACGCGTATAACTGCCCTTGGTACAACAAACAAATCGCAATATCGCCATTGAATAACCCCAACTGATAATCATTGTTTTGGATGATAATCGGTAAACCGTGATAAAAGTAGGCTTTGGTTCGAGTGATTTTGGAAAACTCGGTAAAAGCTAGGCTCATCTTTTGGTTGATTGATTGGGTGCCCAATTGTCCTTGATGACCTGCACACAGAATGCGATACCTATCAAATACTTCAAATAACCCTTTTCGATTATCCGCTTCAAAAATATTGACAGGCTGGCTGTACCATTGCTGCATAAGCGCAAAAAATGGATGATAAGGTTTCGCTAATTGGCTGAAAACAGCAGGCAAACTCGAAGACGCATCAATTGGGTAAAAAGGAATATTGGCTATTTGCTGTTTTTTACCAGCCAAATCTGATGGATTTTCACTTTGAGATAGCTTGATTGATTGTAAATCAATGGGTTGTAATAATCGCTGGATTAACTTTATTTTTTTAGGTGCAGGCAAATTTTGCTGAATGGCGAGAGCAAACTGACCGACAACTGAATTTGAATCAAAGCGTTTTGACTCGGTCAATTCCGTAATATAAGGCTGCAAACGCGTCACCGCGCACAAATCTGATAGAACCGACCCTGCGTCTACTGCCGCCAGCTGGTTTGCATCACCCAACAAAATCAGCCGACCCGTGGGTTTGATAGCATCAACCAACTGACTGGCGAGCTCAAGCCCTAGCATGGACGCTTCATCTACGATAATCAAATCATCAGGTAATGGATTTTTGGCGTGATAGCGTGGTATCCCATCACTACCAATACCCAAAAGCCGATGTAATGTTTTTGCATTGTCCAAAGTGATTTCTTCATCTTGCAAGCTTTTTTGCAAGCTTATACGTAATGACTCTTGCATACGCTGCGCCGCCTTCCCTGTGGGTGCAGTCAAGGTGATAGATAAAGGCGGTAAATTAGGGTCTTGTTTTCTTTTGTGCTCGTGCGCCTTTTGCAAACTGGTTACCAGCTTCGCCACGGTAAAAGTTTTGCCGGTACCAGGGCCACCGATAATAATACTCAGTGCGTGTTGGCTTGATTTTTCGATGGCGAGCTGCTGCATCTCATTGGGTTTGGGCGCCACACCGTTATCCACTTCTCTTGATGAAGATATACCATTAAACGCCGCCACTTTTCTATGGGCAATTTTCATCAACTGTTTGGCTAATGATTGTTCTTCATACCATTGCCGATGCAGCCAAACAATGTAGCTAACTTGCGTTTCACCAACTCCATCAACTGCTTGGGTAAGCTTTTGAAGAATGATAGGTGTATTGGTGTCATGGTGGCATAATTCATCCTCCTTCACCCCTATCACGCTTGCCCAGTTATTGTCAGTTAACTCTGCAATGAGTGATTTTTCATATTCATCATTGACCGTCATTTCATACATAGTATGACCTTCTGACAGTTGTTCATTGATTTGGTCAAAAATTTGTAGGATTTTCGGTTCTTCTTTTGTTTTTTGGCCGTTGTTTTGATTTCCTTTGCTTAGGCTATTTTTATTGGTTTCTGTATTAGTTAGCTGTGATTTTTGCTGCTTGCGGTATTGAATAAAATTGGCTAATTGGGTTAATTTAGCGGTTTCTTCAATTGTAGCGGTTGGCTCAGTCGTGTTTGTTTTCATAATAAATTCTTTATGCGTCATTGTTAAATTTTAATTGTCATTGGGATAGCCGAACATATCATCGAGTGCCAAGATAAAGTCACTATCAAACTGCTTTACTAGCTTCCCACAGGTAGCGTGTTTGGCTGACATACCGCGTAAAAAGGCATATTCGACCGCACCCAAATGGGTATTGATGTCATAATTGGGTAGTCGCAGCTTTAAATAGCGATGCAATGCCACTTGGTAGATGCTTGCTTGCAACCAATAACTATGCGTGGTCATCGCGTCATATAATGCCGCTGGGTTATAACTGTCGAAATCACTGCCGAGATAATTGCTTTTATAATCGACGATAAAAAACTGTGTGCCGTGCTGATACACCAAGTCAATTTCCCCTTTGAGATACTGCCAAACCATGGTGTTGACTTCTTGGCTCTGCAATTGCAGTGGGATATCAAATTGATGAAACAACCTGTTTAAGTCGCTAAATGACAAATGCTGATTTAAGCGTAGATTAAACCCTAATTCAGCAACTTTTTGGTTGTATTTGATATTGACCAGTGGGACTGCCGAAGCGGCTAACGGTGTATGGATGATGTCATCTAGCCAATCCACCAACGCGATATAATCAGGCTGCAAAGCATCAATGTTGATATCATGCCAGTTGCCATACTGCCCTGCACTACTGGCTTTTGTAGAAAAATAATTGCTCGGCATTTGGTAGCGTCTTAACGTGCGATCCACCATGACTGACCAGCGTTTTAACTTGTCTGCTCTGGCATCTTGCTGTGGCACCGCCAACTCAGGGGTTTCATTGTAGTTATTGGCGATGTCTTCTAAGATACTATGTAAAAAAGTCCCTGGGTTTGTGCCTTTTTCAAAGTTAAATCTAATTGAGTTGACCTCGTTACTTGGCTCCCCCGATAGCCTGTTATTGGCGATAGTCAATACGTTAGTTTGCGCCGCTGACAAAATATCATCATCTTGCCTGTCTTCGGCATTGACCACTGTGTCAACGCTGGCATGGTCAATATAACGAGACAATGCGGTAAAACTGGTATTCGCCCATCCCTTAAAGGTATCGATGGTGATGACCTTGATGATTTCATCGTAATCAATCTTAGCGACCGTAGCGTTTTGCTCATTTGTTTTGGCTGTGAATTTTAGTTTTGAGTCATAGTATTTGCTTAGGCTATTTGAATCTATGGTATGGGTTGTTTCAGTCAAGCTTTCTTTGACAGCAAATTTTGCCAAATCGTCCATAAAAGGCGCCAAAGCAGAATTTTTCACTGCAGATTTTTTGGCGACAGTCACAAGATACACTTGTTCTTTTGCACGGGTAAGGGCAACGTACAATAATCGCAGTCGTTCCTCGTAGGCAGATTGGTCTTCAATAGCGACATAATTGATTGGATCAATTGAGTTATTATCGGTTATTTGGCTGGGCAACGCGGTTAATCGGCGGCTTAACAGCGGGTTATCATTGTTTTGAGTCAATTTTTGAGTGAATTGGGGCGTTGCTTGATGGGTGGTTTGTATGCCATACAGATATAACGGCGCACCATGAAACTTGGCTTTACTCTCCCCTGTAAACCCAACCACAAATACTATCGGAAACTCCAAGCCTTTAGACGCGTGAACCGTCATCAGTTGCACGCCTTCATCAGATGGCAAGCGCTGCTGCGTTGACCAATCTTCTTTAGGCTGCTGTTGCACTTGGGCGCAGAACCATTCAAACAGTTGATGCTCGCCCACCTGTCCATTGAACTGGTCGCTAATAATATCTAACAACTGGCGCAAATCGATAAGCAATCGCTCGCCATTTGGATGTTTGGCGAGGCGCTGCCAAAAATTGAGGGTGATTTGGTTGGGTAAAGTAAGGGGCTGATTGAGTAGCCACTGTATCGCGACCAAAAAACTGTGTTTTTG
Source organism: Moraxella sp. CTOTU47618 (assembly GCF_032017425.1). Taxonomy (NCBI): domain Bacteria; kingdom Pseudomonadati; phylum Pseudomonadota; class Gammaproteobacteria; order Moraxellales; family Moraxellaceae; genus Moraxella; species Moraxella sp. CTOTU47618. The sequence goes on from NZ_DALZPW010000001.1 coordinate 473,076, forward strand.
CCACAATTCGCTGGCGGTCAATACCAACTGCTGAATCTCAGCCAAACTGGTGTTTGTTGACGCTTGATGAGCTTGACGATGAGGATGAGCTTGTCCTTGCGCCTCTTGGGTGTTAGTTTGATTAAGCGCATCATACAACTGGTTGATTTGTTCAAGAGTCAGCTGAAAAAAACTAGACAACATCAAGGATTTTAATTTTGATTCGCTAAATGGTGTCAACAGCACGCTTTGTAAGGTCATCAAATCAACACTCATGCTATCGCCAAAGACACTTTGACTACCACCTCTGACCGTCGCAATCCCGTGATGATGTAAGCGTTTCTCGATAGTATGAAGCTCACTGTTTTTGACTGCCAACACACAAATATCGCTCAGCGTCAAGCCACGAGTTTGGTAGCTTAATGGCTTGCCATCATCAAATAAGTCAAAAATTTGCGCGGCAATGGCATCGGCATAATCCACCGTTCTTTCATCACTTGGTGAGATGGTTTCATTTGAGGAGTTAGTATCATTTGATGTGCTGTCATTCTCGGCTACTGCCACCACTTGCTGACTATAAGGCGCTTTATATTCGATAGCAATATGATTAAACGCAGGTAAGCTGGCAGCTTCATTGTCTACCGCATTACCGATAACCAGCTCAGCGGTTTCGCGCGTCGCAGAGATTTTACGATAATAAATTTCACGCCCCATAAAATACGGCTGTTGGCTGATATTGGGCAGCTGGTCGGCTTGATCTGGGTCAATATCCTGCTCGCCAACGCCATACCAGTGATTGAGGCTATCAATCAGCGCGGCTGATGAACGATGGTTTTGGCTCAGTGACTTGGGTTGTTCTGGAAATAATTTTTTTAGTGTGGTGTAGTTTTGTACGTCCCCGCCGCGAAATCCATAAATTGCCTGTTTGGGATCGCCTACTAACAGCAAAAATTGCGACGGGGTGTGATATTTTCCCCTATTTGATTTTTCTGCTTTATCTACTGTATCTGACTCAAAGTCTTGTAAATAAACCCTTTGAATGAGTAACGCTTGTTCGGTGTTGATATCCTGCGATTCATCAATTAAGGCGATGGGATACTGATGGCGAATATAACGCGCTAACGATTGACCTTTTTTGCCGGATAACGCATCGTTTAACCGCGCCAATTGTAACGCAAAGGTAGTTAGCCGCTGTGATTCTAGTCGTTTTGGTAAGCGGGTACGCACATAACGGCTGATAAACTGGGTAAAGTAAAAATTTACTTGTTTAAAGTAGTCTTGCAAGGCTTGCGTTTGTTGGATGAGCTGCCAAATGTTGTCCACGATATCAAAGGATTTAAATGCGGCGCTTTGCTGTTCTTTTTTGCTATTAAAGCCTTTATCGTTGGCGTATAAATCTTCAATGCCTTCTAGCACCTTGACTATATTGCCAACTTTATACATAGCAAAGACATTGGTAATGTCACCCGTGCTGAGTAAATTTTGCAGATTTTTAATTTCATTAAAGTGTTTATGAAGTTTATTGCCAGCACTAAACCCTTGCGCTTTACGAAAGTCACTATCAAAATAAGCCTCAAACTCACTATCATTATCATCTGCAATCGACTGCATCAGTGCCTTGATAGTAGTGGTATCAAACGCTGTCAATGGTACAGTATCGATGTCAGCGGTATAAAAATTTAGCGCGCGATTGACCGCCTCATAGTAATCATCAACCGGTAAAAACACGTTATTGTCAAACATCATCGGGTACAATTCAGGCATATTGGCATTGACCTGCGCCATAAATGCCCTAAGTTGGTCGTGAATCATACCCTTGATGATGCCGCTGACATCATTACTGATTTGCACCTCTGCAGAAAACCCAGTTTCGCTACTGTATTCTCTTAGCCACTTTTGACACAAACTATCGAGGGTGCTGACAAATAAGCGATCAAGTTGGTTGAGCGCCAATGTGGTGCGCTGCAGTGCGATACGAAAATTGACGGTATTCTTGGCAGGTTTATGGGTGCTATTTTCACTATCATCGGCGGTTGGCTTTAGGGTGTTTAAGCTTGCTTTCGGGCTTACTTTTGTGCTTGCTACAGCGGTTACATCTACCGGCAAACCAAAGATTTGTTTGGCGACCCACTCGATTAAGTGTTGATTGATAGGATCTTGGTACTTACCCAGTAAATTTTTTTGTGCCGCAAGCGCTTCTACCTGTGCAATAAAATGTGCATATTTTTGCACAGCGATAGCTTTGCTGCTATCCAAATCACTGTCGTTTAACGGTGTAAATGTAGCATTATTAATCATTTGCAGCAATTGATAAAAATCTTGCAAGCGCTCACGAATCCGCTGGCGCATTTCGGCAGCGGCACTTCGCGTAAAGGTCGTGGCGATAATTTTTTCACACGGCTGCCCCGCTTGCACGATTAGTCGCAACATCACGCCCGTCAGCGTCCATGTTTTGCCTGTGCCTGCTGAGGCTTCAATCAAATGACGCCCCGTCAATGGCAAAGTGACTGCAGGAGGTAGTAAAGATTCAGCGTCTTCTTTAATGCGTGCTTCGTCGATGTTTGTTTGAGTGTTTGTTTCGATGTCTGCCTCGATATTTGTTTCACTACTTACTTTTATGCTTAGGGTATGAAGATCGTGTTTCATAAGATTTCTTTGATAAAAATGCGTGTCATGCTTCAATGAGTTGGTGCAATTCTTTGACCATAGATAACATGGGTTCATAAATCAGCGTACCCAACGTCTGGGCAAACCCAATAATCACCGATGGTTTATAATCGCCGATTAAATGCTGCCAAATCGGATAGTCAAACTGGTTCACATCCACAAAATTAAAATTACTGTCTTTTAGCCAATCACCTAGATGCTGGCTGGCTGGTGTCTCTGGCTGTTTTTGTTGTTTTTGTAAAAATGACAGGCAAAAAGCGGGCGGTAAAATGGTTACAACGCTACCAATGAGTTGATACACCATCACAATATCCTGCAAATAACCACAGGCTTGCTCACAAGGGATGGCAGGTAGATACACGGTTTTTTTATTGCTAAACTGCCACAGTGAAAAGCCATCATTCAGCTGTGCTTGTTGAGTCGTGGTGCGGCGAAGCACTTGCCAACATAAATGATGCAACCAAAACTGCAACAGGTATTTTTCTTTGCCAGAGGTTGGCAAGTAATTTAACCAATAGCTGGGATTGTCAGCTGCGGCAACCTTATCTTCAATTGATTGATACGGTTTATATAATGGCAAGTTGGCAGTGATGACCCAGCTTTCTTTACTGCTCATCAGTCCCGCTTGTTTATCCAGCGCTAAGGCGCTAATAGCGATTCGCTGCTCTTCACAGGGGGTTAACGCCGTTGCCACCCATTGGATGACTTCATCGGTGTTTTGTATATCTAACGCCCCAAATTTTTCTGAATAAAAATTTCCTAACAACTTTGCCTCAGTAGCATCAAGCTGTTGACTGATGGTTTTTAAGTGATGAACAAAATCCTGTAAATCTTTTTTGAGTTGTTGCTGATTTTGCTGCAACGATTGGTAACGGTTCACCCCGGCTGGCAATAACTCATTGATAGCGATGTTGATTGATTCTTGAATGATTGGCTTTTGCGCGTTTACTGCCAGTTTCATCTCGTTTTGATGTTTATTATCGTCCTTATCGGACAAGGCTTGGGCAAAAAAAGCATCTAACAAAGATTTACGCAACAACCAACCATCTAACGCATCCAAGGTTAACGATTCAAACTCGTTATCATTGTCATTTCTATCATTGCCACCGCTATCATTGTCACCCTGGGCAGGGATAGCAATGTTTTGTGCCTTCACAAAGGCTTTGGCAGGATCGGCTAGGTTGCCAACGATTTTGCTTAAATTGACATAATGCTGCTGCGACTGTTCAGGCAGGTTGGACAAACGCTGTTTTAGTTGTTGCCACTGCGATAGCCATTCGGTTAGTTGCTTTGTATCCCAGACTTGCACGATTGGCTGAGTGGAAGTAGCGTTTTTATCTTGCAGCGCTGTATAAAGATTGTGCCAAATTTTGGCAGGTGGGTACAGGGCGGTTTTTGACAGCTTGATTTGCTGGTTTAGAGTGGCTGTGGTTTGTTGTAAATCAGCAGATAACCCATCGTCATTAATTTGCTCGGGACTTTGAATACCTTTATCTTTATGCTCGCTTTTTTGCTCGTTTTTTTGCTCAGCTTGCGGCAATTCAAAATAACTTTTATCAAATGGCAAGGCGGCATGATGGGTGACCAAATACGCTTTCACCCATTGTTCAAAATTGGCTGACTGGGAATTTGGGGGATTTTGAGAATTGTTGCTTAGGCTATTTGAGTCGTTATTGGGTTTAAGAATAGCGTCATCACTCGCTATTCGGTTTTGCAAAAAGTCGAGTAATTCCTGTACGGGACTGGCAGGTAAATGCTCGTGGGTATCTGTGGTACTTTTACCATTATAAAATATCCAGCACGCTTGCTTGGCGCACAGCAACGCATCCAAAAACGCGCCTAAATCGTCATCTTCTCGAAATCTGTCACCGCGAATGGGCAATCCTGCCTGCATCAAGTTATAACGGTTTTGCTGCTCTTGCTTTGGAAACTCAGATAAATTTAAATTGAGCATCACCACCAACTTATACGGCAGGCTGCGCACTGAGCCGATACGGGCAAAGGTAATCACGCCTGAGGGCTCGGCACTTACTTGCTGATTGATAATCGATTGGGCGATATTTTCGAGTACAAAAGTGAGTTTAAGTGGCAAATTCTCGGTGTCAATTTGTTGCACGGACTCGGTAGGTGGGTTGGAGTTTTTTGCGGTTTTGCTTGTTACCGTAGCGAGGTATTTGCTATTGGCTTCGATATTTTCTTTTAGGTCATTTTGTGCGGCAAAAATCGCGCGCCACGCATTGGTTTGATTAAATAGGCTAAATTTTTGTTGAATGAGTTTTTCTATTTGGGTTAGCCAGTCAGGCAAGGTTTTAACGTCATTACCTAGGTGACGATTGTCATCCAACGTTTCATAAATATCACACAGCACAGCGACGATGTCGGCATCTGCCATGGTCAAGTTAGTCAGTGGTACAAACTTCTCTACCACGCCAAAGCTATTGGTATACTCCCCAAAACTGACCACCGTGGCTTTGGGCATCATCACGCCAGCGACCAAGCGCTCAAGCGCGTAAGCAAAGGTGTATCGATAGTCATCATCGGCAGCACTTAAGGTTTGCTGCAAATGCAGCTCGTCAAACCCGCGAATAAATCCCGCCTGAGTCAGCAAATCACAAGCACGGGTCATCTGCTCCAAATTAAGCCCAAAGCTTTCATATAGTGGCGCTAGCATCAACCAATCAAATACTTCACTACGCTGAAACCGAGCGCCTGCTCGATTGAGCAGCGTGTAGTACCCTGTAATCGCTTGCCAAAGTCGGTTAATATCTTTTGCCACCACGCCTGTCACTTTGGCTGGCAACTGATAGCCATCACCGCCCACGTGTTTGGGGAACGTGGCTTCGATGATGTTTTGGTGGGTTTCGATATCAGGCAATAATACCAAAATATCTGACAATGCCCGTCTATCCCAAGGATCGGCGGGAATCTGCGCGGGTGTGGCTTGCATATCGCTATAATTTAGCCACCCGATAATCATACTGCGTAGCACTTCAAGCTGGCGCACCATGCTATGACAGACATGAATGGCAATACTGGTATCAAGTGGTTTGGGTCGCCATTTTTCCACGTTTTCAAGTTGCTTGTTGGATTCTTGCTTGAGTTTGTCTTTGATGGCTTTGTATAGACCAAGCGTGGATTCAATATCTTTCAGCCCATTACTTTGAATATTGGCAAGCTGCTGCTGCAAAAGCTGGGTTTGCTGCAGGAGGTTTTGGCGGCTATCTTCACTCGCTGCTTTTGCTGCTTTTGTTTCATCGCCTTTCACCAGTTTAAGCATGTCATTGATTTTGGCGGTAGTCGCGACTTCTTCTAGCATTAAGATGTCATGTTGGATAAATTCAAGTAACGTATTGGGCGGTGTGTTATCAAAATCATCTTGCCACAGTACATGTTCATATTCATTACCCGATAAGCTTGCCAGCATGGCAAACACTTCACGCGACTGTTTACCAAACCGTGACAACAAAGTATGACCATAATCCTTTAGATACCAAGCGTCATGCTTGCTGGCATCGTCTTCCATTTGCATCTGCATGAGCCAATTTTTATCGACGATATCTGCCCAAAATTGCTCTGACGGGTTAAAGTGTAAAATCGTGACGTCGGTGAGCACCCCTAAGCGTTGTAAGTCCAGTAACTCTGTCGGCGGTAACTGCTGCAAAGTAAATAAAAACACGTGCTTTGGTAACTTGCTACGGCTGATGTTGCGGATACGGGTCTCTGAATGATTTAATGCCTGCCAAAACTGCTGATGCAACTGCTCGCGAAACCGGTAGTCATCATCAAACAGCTGCCGCCATAAAAATCGCTGCGCGGCTTCTAACTTTTCGTAGTGCTCAACGAGCCAGTCAGGTGTCTCGATGGCGTTGGACGCATCCCGCCCGTTTAAGCGGTTATGCAGCGCATCTTTTTTGGCAATCATGTCACTCACCGCGACAGGCTTGTCTTGCCCCCAATTACTGAGCCACTGCGGACGATAAGTCATATAACGATTGAGCATATTTGCCATATCACTGGCTAGCTGCCAGATGCGTTGATCTTGGGTTTGCAATTCAGCAGATTGGCTAATCACGTCATTAGACAGTAGCGATTGGTTATTCGCCCAGCTCAAACTGTCAATGGTGGCGGGTGTATCAGGTGCAAAACCAGTCGCATTTGGGCTATCTGCTTCTTTATCTTCAACCAACGGCGATAAAAATGGATAAAGCGGATGTTGCGGCTCCTCCACAATCTCTTGTTGGTATTGGGTTAAATAGCCAAATATTTGCCACTGCATGACGTTTTTTGATAGCATTGCCACTTCTGGCACGTCTAATATATCGTCGTCTTCCGAGATGCGCGCATAGGTTCTTAAAACCCGCTGCATCAGTCCCAAAAAATAGCGACCCCAAAATTCGGTGGTTACTAAGGTGCTGATGCCTGCCTTATCTGCGACTTGTTTTTTTAACCACTCCCCCATGACTTTAGATGGCACAATCACCTGAAATGGCTCAAAAATTGAGCCTTGATACCTGGGATTTTTGTAAGCCTTTAACAAATGGTCAAATAGCTTATCGACTTTATTGCTTTGTATAATCGTTAGCATGCAGTAAATACTCAAGAATTTTTATAGATAGTGAGTGGGTCGCTCAAAAAATTATACAGCAAAAAAAACACCTCACCATCACCGCTTAATGAAAAAAACGCCCGAATTGCCACAGTCGCGACAGCCATTGTCGCCAACAGTCTGTCAATCTCCCTAACTCACTTAGCTTTTATGCAATTCAAAGCAAGTAATATACAGCTAGCAAAGTGATAAACTTATCCCTACGTCACTCATGAGTATATTTTTCGTTACGTTTCATTTTTAAGTGTTGTAAGCCATTTGGTTTACTTATAATATTAAGCTTATTAGGTCTAACGTATAAAAGAAAACACATATAAAAGAAAACAACTGTATAAGAGAAAACAATAAGGAGACGACCGTGACTGACAATACTAACGCTAACCCTACCGACAAATCTCAATTAGACAACGCCCAATCTGATGTTGCCAATGAAGCGATGGAAGGCATCAATCGTACCGACATCAACCAAGATAATGCGAGCACTCCTACCTCTAAGGGCTCTGATGAATCGCTACTTGATATGTTACATGAGGCGAAAAAATTCGAAGATGAAGATGAAGATGAAGATGAAGATGAAGATGAAGAATAAGATAAAATCAAACGGTTAAGGTCGCTACTTAGCCGTTTTTTTACGGGTTAATAAATACGTTTGATAAGCCAGCGCTGACGATAATACAATCACAATGGGTAACATCAGCGTCATGTATTTATAGTGGATATAGCCCAAAGCACCTAATACCCCGCCCCCGCAAAAGCTGTACCATATCATCGCTTGAAACACGAACATCTTCTTATTAATCGGTCTGCCTGCCAGCCAATTACCCAAGGCTGAGCCCATATCTGAGGTCAATCCTGTCAAATGGGTGGTTCGAATCACCGCACCGCTATAGGTCGCGACCATCGAATTTTGCAGTCCGCAAGCCATCGCGGCAAACACCTGCCCCCAAAACGACTGATAGCTAAATAAAATTAGACTGATGATTAATAAACTTGCTTCAATTAACAGAGCTTTGCCATAGCGTTTACCTTCTTTTAATGCCGTACTACCCACCACAAAGCCACTGATAACTGCCCCAAATAAAAACGATAACAGCACGATACAAACCATTGCCATCTGCTGGTAATGCTGTTCCGCCAATGCTGTGGCAAATAGCGTCACATTGCCCGTTACATGCGAAGCAGATAAGTGCGTGAAGCCGACTAACGCGGTGCTATTGATACACCCTGCATTAAACGCCAGCACGCAGCCACCCCATAAAATCCACTTAGGTAATTTATTAATCATTAGCTACCGCCATCTATCAGTCTTTAGCTAACTTGCCAAACATGTTAAGCCTGACAAAAAATGGTAAGCTTAACCAGACAGCATTGCAATCCCTATCCAAACATCAATCAAAAAAAGTAAGCAAAAAACAGCAAGCAAAAAAAAGAGCAACCATGGTCGCTCTTTTTTCGACTACCTGCCTAAAAATTAGTCTTCTACTTGCATCATCACTTGTTCAGAGAGTGCCACGGTATTAAACCCAGCATCGACAAATAAAATCTCGCCGGTGATACCAGATGCCCAAGGCGATAACAAGAACATCGCGGCATTGCCGACTTCTTCAATATTGACATTGCGCTGTAGTGGTGACATTTTGGCGTTGGTGTCGAGCATTTTACGTAATGATTTGATACCGCTTGCCGCCAAGGTACGAATTGGACCGGCAGAAATCCCATTGACACGGATGCCATCGCTACCCATTGAGCTCGCAAGGTAGCGAATGCTCGCTTCCAGACTCGCTTTGGCTAGACCCATGACATTGTAGTTTGGCAACACATGGATACTGCCTTCGTACGTCAAGGTTAACAGCGAGCCTTGGCGTTTTGCCAGCAACTCACGGCTGGCTTTAGCAAGCGCCACAAAGCTGTAGCTACTAATATCATGGGCAATGGCAAAGCCTTCACGGGTGGTCACTTGGGTAAAATCACCATCTAGCTGATCAGCAGGGGCAAAACCAATGGCGTGCACGACCCCATCAATGCCCTCTGGCCAGTGTGCAGCAACTTGGGCAAAACACGCTTCGATTTCGCTATCTGACGCCACATCACACGCCAATACCTTCTCTGCACCAAAAGTTTCGGCTGCCATATCCACCCGTTTTTTCATTTTTTCATTCGGATAGGTCAAAATTAAACTCGCGCCTTCACGATGTAACGCTTCTGCGATACCCCAAGCAATCGATAATTTACTGGCGATACCGGTAACAACGAAACGCTTCCCTGTTAATAGCATGGTTTTTCCTTATTTTTCAGTGAACGAATATGCACTATAATAGCTCAAAATTAGGGGTTAATTCTAGCAAAAAACCCAAACAAAGCAAATTTAGTGATTTTCATGGCGTTTGTGACAAAAATCTCTTTACAAATAGTGGTAAAGCGTTAAGCTATGCCTATTTTTTTAAACTTAAATGTTATCATGACTATGCCTGCAAATTTTGACGAGATTATCCAACAAAACAGTGATGCCTACCGCACCCTCATTGCATCAACAGGGGAAGACTTAACACGTGAAGGACTGCATAATACCCCAGAACGTGCCGCTAAAGCCTTTAGTTTTTTGACCCAAGGCTATCATCAAGATTTGGTCGAAATTACCAATAACGCGATTTTTCCAACTGACAATAATGAATTGGTCATGGTAAAAAATATCGAGTTTTATTCGATGTGTGAGCATCACATGTTGCCTTTTTATGGCGTTGCCCATGTGGCGTATCTGCCTGATGGCAAAGTGATTGGACTGTCAAAAATGGCACGTATCGTGGATATGTACGCCCGGCGTTTGCAAATTCAAGAAAACCTAACCCGCCAAATCGCGCAAGCGGTGATGGATATGACAGGGGCAAAAGGCGCAGCGGTGGTGATGGATGCCGCGCATATGTGCATGATGATGCGCGGGGTGATGAAACAAAAATCCGATACTCGCAGCATGTCACTACTGGGCGAATTCAAACACAATACCGAGGCAAGACAAGCGCTGTTAATGGCGATACCAAGCGCTTAATACATAAGCCACTTACCTAAACTCTCAACCTAAATTAACGAGTCAAATAAACCCCAGTGATGTTACTGGGGCTTTTTTATATTCAGCCGATTTATAACGGGCATATAGCGCTTTTCCATATAGTACTTTTCAATATCATCTTTAGGCGATACACTAAAATGGTTTTCGATTTTTGCCCTGTAAATCAATAGCATTAAGACAAACATATTAAAACAATAACAAGGAACACAAAATGATCCATCATACCAAGGCGATTAACCGCTTTCTTGACTACGTTAAAGTTCAATTGCCCATCGTCCAAGCGCCGATGGCAGGTGTCCAAGATAGTAAACTCACGATTGCGGTATCCCAAGCAGGTGGCTTAGGCTCACTGCCTGGCGCCCTGCTCAGCCTACAAAAAATTGAAAGCGAAATTAAGGCTATTCGTGCTGCGACTGACGCCCCCTTTAATGTCAATTTTTTTGCGCATCAACAACCTGACTATACCCAAGCGATGCAAGAAAAATGGTTTAATACCCTACAACCTTATTATCAAGAATTTGGTTTGACCCAAGATGAGATAGCTACGACCGGTGGACGTCAGCCATTTACGCATGAACAAGCAGCGCTATTGGCGGATTTAAAAGTCCCTGTGGTGAGTTTTCATTTTGGGCTACCGGACAAAGCTTTGTTAAATATCGTCAAAAAATCCGGGGCGATTGTGATATCGTCCGCCACCACGCCTGCGGAAGCGCGCTGGTTGCAAGCCAATGGGGCGGATATGATTATCGCGCAAGGGTTGGAAGCAGGTGGGCATCGGGGTATGTTTTTAAGCCAAGATGTCACGCTGCAAGCGGGCACTTTTAGCCTACTGCCCAATATCATCCGCTCTGTCAGTTTGCCGGTGATTGCGGCAGGCGGCATCAGCGACAACGCTACCGCACAATCAGCGTTTGCTATGGGCGCTAGCGCGGTACAGGTGGGTACGGCATTTTTACTGGCAGAGGAGTGTGATACCAAAGACTTTCACCGCAAGGCGCTACAAAGTGAGCGAGCCGAACACACCGCTTTAACCAATCTATTTAGTGGTGGCTTAGCACGCGGAATTGTCAATCGTTTTATGCAAGAAGCGGGGTATATTAGCGACTCTGCACCCCCATTTCCCCATGCATCGTTTGTCAGCAATCCCATTAAGGTCAAAGCCGAAAGCATGGGAAGTGATGAATTTAGCTCACTGTGGGCAGGGCAAAATGCGAGATTGGCAAGAGGTGGTACAGCAGATAAAATTATTCAAGATTTACTGGGCTACTAATTGCAAAAAATAATCTTGATATATTTTGTCAGTAAAAAAAACGTGAGTCACCTCACTCACGTTTTGTTTAATCAACAGTTTAGAAACCTAATGTTTTGCTATCAGGATTTCTTGGGTCAGAATAGCCATAAAAACCAGAATCATCCGCTTGAATAATTTGAATACGCCCCATTGGTGCTTTAGTAACAACTTTATGACCTTTGTCTTGCAACAATTTTATCGTATCAGGACTAATGCCTGCTTCAACTCTAAGCTCATCGGGTAGCCATTGATGATGAACGCGTGGTGTAATTATCGCTTCTGCTGGATTCATTTCATGGTCAATCGTATTAACCACACTTTGTAATACAGTCGTGATGATACGAGCCCCACCTGGACTACCTGTAACCAGCCAAGGTTTATTATTCTTCATGACAATCGTTGGTGTCATTGAAGAAAGTGGACGTTTTTTTGCTTCAATCGCATTGGCAGTACCACCCACTAGACCAAACGCATTTGGCACACCGGGTTTCACTGAGAAGTCATCCATTTCATTATTGAGTAAAATCCCTGTGCCTTCTACAACAATGCCACTACCAAAGTTAAGATTTAATGTATAGGTGACAGCAACGGCATTGCCCGCTTTATCCATGACGGAAAAATGCGTAGTCTGGTCACTTTCATAAGGTTGTGGTTTACCAGGTTTAATGTTTGATGAAAGTCTTGCTTTATTATCATCAATCGTTTTGACCCGTTCGTTAGCATATGCTTTCGATGTTAAACCTGTGACAGGGATTTTGACAAAATCCGGGTCGCCTAAATATTCTGAGCGGTCAGCATAGGCTAATTTCATACTCTCTGCCATGTGGTGAATATTTTTGGCACTATTTACCCCATCTTCTTTGATAGAGTAATGCTCAAGCATATTTAATATCTCAATCAAGTGTACACCACCCGAACTTGGGGGTGGCATGGTAACAACTTTATAGCCTCGATAATCACCAATAATTGGCTGACGCTCAACAACTTTATAGGCTTTTAAATCTTCAACTGTCATTGTGCCACCCTGTGATTGCATTTCTTTAGCAATTTTTGTGGCGATTTCACCTTGATAAAATGCTTTTGCCCCTTGTTTGGCAATCAAACGCAATGATTTCGCCAAATCTTTTTGTACCAACAAATCACCAGATTTCAGCGGTTCACCGTTTTTGAAAAAAATCGCTTTGCTAGCTGACCATTTACCCAGTGTTGATTTTTCTTCTTTTAACGTCTGTGCCAATACATCACTGACAATAAATCCTTTGTCTGCAAGCTTAATTGCAGGCTCAAGCACTTTAGATAATGGCATGGTACCCCATTTTTTTAGCGCGTATTCCATTCCAGCTACTGTACCAGGCACACCTGAAGCGTCATGCGTGAACAATGATTTTCCATCAATAACATTACCTTGATTATCCAGGTACATATCACGGCTGGCTTTGGCTGGCGCAATTTCGCGAAAATCAATCGCAACATCTTTGCCAGTTTTATCATCATGCAACACCATAAAACCGCCCCCACCAATGTTGCCTGCATTTGGCAAGACGACTGCTAAGGCAAATCCAACCGCGACCGCCGCATCGATAGCATTCCCGCCTTGTTTTAATATATCCAAACCAACTTGCGTTGCTAACCCTTGCTCGGAAGCCACCATACCATTTTTACCATACACGGGATGAAAGATATCATTGCTGCTATCGTAGCGATTTGCCGCTAACTGGCTAGCGTTGGTGGCGGGTTTTGGTAATAGTTTGCTTTGGGCAATGGGTGATATCACCAACATTAAAGCCAGTGACAGATTGGTTAAAATCAGTTTCGGTTTTAGTCGCATGTCCCTATCCTTCTAAATTACTAGTTGATGTCGTAGCAGATACAAATAATATGTATTGCTACAATATACATAAATCCTTTCACAAAAAACGTCATATTAAATTGTGACAAAAATATTTCTGTTATCTGACCAATTCGTTAATTTTTCTAACGGATATTTAAGTTATAAGTATTTACCACAATCTGTAAGCTTTTTTAACTGCCATAGCCCTTCAATTAAAGATTGCTATAGTTTATTAAGATAGTTTATTAAGTCTGTGATGTAGCTTAACCACATTGCCCATAATTAAAATCGCTGGGGCGGGCAAGTTTGCCTCACGTTGTTTTGCCACGATGGTCTCAAGCGTGCCTGTCAAAACTTGCTGATGCGGCAAGCTGGCATTTGACACAATCGCAATCGGTGTACTGGGATTTTTTCCTGCGTCAATCAAGCCACTCGTCAATTTATCAAGCTGTTTTAATCCCATATAAAAAACCACGGTTTGGTTATCATCGAGCCAGCTGGCAAAGTCTTCATTGATGGTATCCGTCTTAAGAGAGGCGGTAACGAACTTGACAGAGTGCGCATACGCACGGTGAGTCAATGGAATACCGGCACAGCTTGCCGCCGCGGTGGCTGCAGTGATGCCGGGCACGACTTCAAACGCAATCCCAGCTGCAACCAATTGCTCGGCTTCTTCGCCGCCCCGCCCAAATACATACGGGTCGCCGCCTTTGAGACGTAACACGCGTTTTCCTTGCTGCGCCTGTTCCACGAGTAGCTCATTGATTTTTTCTTGCCTTACCGCATGATCACTGGCTTTTTTACCCACGTAGATTTTGGTGGCATCACGCCTGCACAGATCGAGAATCTGCGCTGAAACCAAATTATCATAAAATACCACATCCGCTTGTTGCATCAATCGTAGCGCTTTAAAAGTTAGCAAATCAGGATCGCCTGCCCCTGCACCCACAATGTACACCTTACCAAGCTGGGCTTTATCTGTCGGCTGGTTGTTGGCGTGCTGCTGTAGCAAAGTTTCAAGTTGGCTTTCAGCTTTGCTTAGGCTATTTTCATTGCCTTCGAATACCGATTCCGCCACTTGCCCTTCAAAGGCTTGTTCCCAAAACTTACGTCTAGCCGTCACATTGGGCAATGCAGCTTTCACTTTATCGCGAAATTTACCGGCCAATCCTGCCAATTCACCATATTGCGGTGGCACGACTGTTTCGATTTTGGCGCGCAGCAGTCTTGCCAGCACAGGGGCTTTGCCTGCACTGGATACCGCAATGGTAATCGGATTGCGGTCAACGATGGCAGGAAAGATAAAGGTACATAGCGGTGGATTATCGACGACATTGACTGGGATAAAACGGGCTTCACAGTCATGAAAAATCTGCGCATTCACCATTTCATCATCGGTACAAGCAATGACGATGGTTTGTTTATCCAAATATTTTTGCTGATAAACATCGTTAATCAATTGATGACGAGAATCGCTAAATTGCGCGGTGAGCCTTGGCTCATAGCTAGGTGCGACAAAAGTGATAGTTGCCCCAGCCTTATCGAGCAAATCCGCTTTACGCAGTGCCACTTCCCCACCGCCAACCACGAGTACAGGGCGATTTTCTAATTTAAAAAATAGCGGTAAGGTATTCATAGACATTCTCAACATTAGATAGTGACAAGAACAATAGTGACAAGAACAATTAAGCTGAACCGAAGTTCAGCTTAACATTTTCATACATACTGCCGATCAAAAATTATAATTGTGTGTGTAGACCACATTCACGGTTCTCTTCTACTTTAGTAGGGTCAAAGTAGTCATGTTCATTTGGCAAATCATGCTCTTTTAAGTAAGCTTCTAGGTCATCTTCTGACCAATGGAACAATGGCGCTACTTTTAATACGCCGTCTTTGCTTTCTGACAACACGTCAAGCGATTGACGAAATTCTGTTTGGTCTTTACGAATCGCATTAATCCACACATCAGGGGCAATTTCTTTTAACGCACGTCCAAATGGCTCAAGTTTAACTTGCTCAGTGAATTTTGCGTGCGCTGGGTTATTGACGCTAGGTACACCATTGAACTCGACATCACGCCAAGCTGCGGTTTGTTGTGGCAAGTAGGTAATCACGTTTAAGTTTAGGCGTTTAATCAAATCTTGCGCATGGCGATAAGTCGCTTCAGTGTTATAGCCAGAATCCACAAACAATACTTTGATATCAGGACGTTGTTTGGCAACCATCTCTAACAGTACCACTTCGTAAGGGCGAAAGTTGGTAGTGATGATAGGATTACTACCTTGTGCCAGTGCCCAAGCAATGATTTCCTCTGGGGTTTTGCCATTTAATTCTGCGTTGGCTTTGTCTAGGTCGATATTTAATTTATTGCTCATTGGATTTCCTAATGTTTTATGGTGAAAAATTGGGATACGCTATGCTAATCAATTATGCGATGTTTAATAAATGATTTTTAATGATATTATTATGAAAATTTAGAATTAACCAATTAACTTGAAATGCAGAAACAAGAAGTTAGAAACGACACCGTAGCAACTGGCTAACATTAAAAAAGCGAACCCTTAGATTCGCTCAATCTTAGCATCATTCAACAATTAATTGGCAAAAATCGGTAATTGCGTCACACTGCGCCCTGTATAACGGTGTTTGATATCGACAAAATAATCAAACCAACCGGGGTTAAAATCGCTGTCATCAATATCAAACTCACTAAACCCTACTTCGGTAAGTAGCTGCAAGGTATCTGGCAAGATATCACCGCTGGCGCGCAACACAATAGCGGCGTTATAACTGGGGTGTTGCTGGATTTTTTGCGCTAAACTATAACCGCGTCCATCACGAAAACCATGAAAATCAATCACAATCACCGACAATAGCGGCATCACTTTGACAAAGTCCTGGTGCAAAAACTGATAATCACTGGCACCTGATAGAATAATACCCAGTTTTTTATCGCCCAACCGATTGGATAATGCTACCAAATCATCCGCTTCTAACTGTGGTTTTGGCGGATTTTTCTCGCTAAATTGGACAGGGCGATAGTCCACCAAAATTTCAGTGATATCTGAGGCATACTGGGATGGGTCGATATGCTCGATTTTTTGCTCATGAATACTCACGCTCACGGACTTTACATTGTCAATCACTTGGCTTTGGTTAATGAGTGCCATGGCTTATCCCTCCACCGGCTGTTCTGATTTGTCACGATATACATACTCTTTAAATGGCTCAATGCCGATACGATCGACCACTTCGGCAAATGTTTCACTACCAAAATCGGTATCCGCCGCTTGGCGATATTTAAGATAGACTTGCAGGATATCATCCACCGTCGCCGCAACCGCATCGACAGGCACTGCTTTACCCAAAATATCGCCTAATTTGGCGTTTTGACCCGAGCTACCACCGAGCGAGATTTGGTACCAATGTTCGCCTTTTTTATCAACGCCCAAAATACCGATATCTGCGACGTGGTGATGCGCACAGGCATTCATACAGCCTGACATGTTTAGGCGAATTTCACCAATATCATGGACAAAATCTGCGTCTTGGAAATATTGATTGACTTGGTTAACGATATTTAAGGTGCTGGCATTGGCCAATGAGCAATAGTCAAAGCCTGGACATGAGATAATATCCGTCAATAAGCCAATATTTGGGCGGGCAAGGTCGTATTGTTTGAGCACCTGATAGACCTCATACACCTCTTCAAGTTTGACATCCGTGAGCACCAAGTTTTGATGATGGGTGCCGCGCACTTCACCGAAGCTGTATTTATCCGCCAAATCAGCCACCACGCGCATTTGGGTGGCGGTGATATCGCCGGTGTCTTGCATAAAGTGTTTGAGTGAGATAATCACCACCTGATAGCCTTTGACTTTATGCTCGCGGGTATTTTGATTAAACCAACGCACAAACTCGCTATCTTCAAACTGGGCAGCCAGTTTGTCTTGGCTAGCTTGTAATTGTTGTTGACTGAATGTTTGATACGCTGGCGGTGGAAAGTAGGTTTTGGCGTGTTCAATTTGTTCAGCTGTCAGTGTTAATGCACCGTCTTTATTGTGTTTTTCCCAATCTTCTTCCACGATTCGTGAAAACGCTTCGGCGCCCATACTTTCTACCAAAATCTTGATACGCGCTTTATATTTGTTGTCACGGCGACCGTATTGGTTGTAGACACGTAAGATGGCATCTAAATAAGAGAGTAAATGGCGTTCAGGTAAAAACGGACGAATCACTTTGCCAATCACAGGGGTGCGCCCTAGACCACCGCCCACAATCACTTCAAAGCCGATGTCACCTGCGTCATTTTTGACGACATGCAGGCCAATGTCATGCAGCTGGGTCGCTGCACGGTCTGACCGGGTACCGATAACGGCAATTTTAAATTTACGCGGTAAATAGGTAAATTCTGGGTGAAACGTTGACCATTGGCGGATGATTTCACAATACGGGCGCGGATCGGCGATTTCATCAGCCGTCACACCGGCAAACTGGTCGGTGGTAGTATTGCGGATACAGTTACCTGAGGTTTGAATCGCATGCATTTGTACCGATGCCAATTCTGCCAAAATATCGGGCACTTCCTCTAATTTTGGCCAGTTAAATTGCATATTGGTACGGGTTGTGATATGACCATAGCCACGATCGTATTTTTCGCTGATGTCGGCAAGTTTACGCAGTTGATACGTCGCAAGCAAACCATAAGGAATCGCCACGCGAAGCATCGGCGCATGACGCTGAATATATAGACCATTCATCAGGCGTAATGGCAAGTATGCTTCTTCACTGAGCTCGCCAGCCAAAAAACGTCGGGTTTGGTCGCGAAACTGCTCGACCCGATCGTCTACCAATTGTTGGTCAATTGCGTTGTATTTATACATGCGGATTCCTATGTCACTAATACAAATTCTAATTACAAATTAAATTTAAAACTTTTAGCTGTTGCAGCCATTTCAACTGGGTGAAATTTTAACCTGCCTATCATAAATGCCCAAGGGGTATTTAGTAAATTCCATTTTTACATAAATATATCGAGTTACTGCATTTATTATTGCGAACCGCAATATTCTATTATACGCTACCTTAATTTTTTTGAACCGTCTGTTTTTTTGACACGTTAATTTTGACCCGCTAATATAGGAAATCCGATGAGCCAAAGCGCCACTTCAACTCTCCATTCTCTAAGCCAACTGGTACCACCGCACGGCAGTGACACATTAAAAGAAAAATTACTCCAAGGCGATGCGCTAACCGCCGCCCAGCAAAAAGCCAAAAATCTCCCAAAAATCCAAATCAGCTCCCGTGAAGCCGGTGATTTGATTATGCTCGGCATTGGCGGCTTTACCCCGCTAGATGGTTTTATGAACCAAGCAGACTGGCAAAGCGTATGTGACAATATGCATTTAACCAGCGGTGACAATGCGGGCGTATTTTGGCCCATTCCTATTACCCTATCGACCGATGCTGCCACTGCCGATACGCTAAACCTAGGCGATGACATCGCGCTAGAATACCAAGGCGAAATCATGGGGATTTTGACCTTAAGCGAAAAATACCGCATTGATAAAGCGCACGAGTGCCAAACCGTCTTTGGCACTACAGAACTTGAGCATCCCGGCGTTGCCATGGTAATGGCACAAGGTGATGTCAATCTCGCCGGCGATGTGGTGGTGTTAAGTGAAGGCGAATTTCCTAGCAAATATGGTGATATCTACCTCACCCCGGCACAAACCCGTGACATCTTTACTCAAAATGGCTGGAAAACCGTCGCTGCCTTCCAAACCCGTAACCCAATGCACCGCTCACATGAGTACCTTGCCAAAATCGCCATTGAAATCTGTGATGGCGTACTCATTCATTCCTTGCTTGGCGCATTAAAACCTGGGGATATTCCTGCAGATGTACGCCAAGAAGCTATTGGTACATTAATCGACCATTACTTCCGTAAAGACACCGTCATCCAAGCAGGCTATCCACTGGATATGCGCTACGCCGGTCCGCGTGAAGCGTTATTACATGCCTTGTTCCGTCAAAACTATGGTTGTAGCCATTTGATTGTCGGTCGTGACCATGCAGGCGTGGGTGATTACTATGGCGCGTTTGATGCGCAGCATATTTTTGATACGCTCCAACCGAATGATTTAATCACCCAACCGTTAAAAATTGACTGGACATTCTGGTGTGATGCTTGTGACTCGATGGCATCGACCAAAACTTGCCCACACGATGCCAGCCATCATGTCAAAGTCTCAGGTACCAAATTGCGTAAAGCCCTATCTGAAGGGGAAGACGTGCCTGATAACTTCAGCCGTCCAGAAGTGTTAGCGGTACTTCGTAACTACTATGAAGGCTTAGAAGATCATCAAAAACATAAAGTTGAGCTAACAGGTCACTCTGCAAAATAATTATTGCGAGGTTTAACGCTTATCAATCGATAAAAAGGGTATGTGATAATACCCTTTTTTTTATCCAGCCTTTAGCAAAAAAATTAGCAATGAAAAAGAAGCACGGGGCTTCTCTTTTTTATTGCTTAACATTGCTTAACTGAGCTAAATTTAATTAAGGCTAAATTTAACTAGGCTAAATCACATATTCGACGTGTGAATCTTGTAGAAAATTGGCAACAAAATGATTCGAGGGATGATTGACCAGCGTCTCATAATCCCCAATTTGCACGATTTGACCTTGGTTCATCACCACAATTTCATCGGATAATTCTGCCGCTTCTTCTTGGTCATGGGTCACTAAAATACTGGTGACACCGAGCTCATGATGAATTGAGCGCAGCCAAGCACGTAATTCTTTACGCACCTTGGCATCGAGTGCGCCAAATGGCTCATCGAGTAACAACAGCTTCGGCTCTACCGCTAACGCACGCGCCAATGCGATACGCTGACGCTGACCGCCTGAGAGTTGATGCGGGTATTTTTTTGCGGTTTGGGATAGTTGCACGAGCTCCAGCAGATAATTGACCTTTTTGCTGATTTCCGCGTTGCTTAAGCGTTTGTTTTTTGGCATGACGGTCAAGCCAAACGCCACGTTATCAAACACGGTCATATGGCGAAATAACGCGTAATGCTGGAACATAAAGCCGATATGGCGCTGCTGCACAGGCACATCGGTCACATCTTCACCATCAAACAAAATACGCCCCGTATCGGCAAGCTCAAGCCCTGCAATGATGCGCAGTAAGGTTGTCTTACCGCAGCCTGAAGGTCCCAAGAGCGAGGTTAATTTGCCCGTCGGTACGGTTAAATTAATCGGTTGTAGTGCAGTAAAGCGACCAAACTGTTTGGTGATATCACGGATTTCGATACTCATGGTATTCTCTTAACTTTTTTTACTTTTTAAATTGCATCAATGTTATTCATCATTGGCAGACTGACGTTTAGTCAACGCCTGCTGCACGATTAAGGTAACGAGTGCCAACAACGCCAACAAACTCGACAACGCAAACGCCGCCGTCATGTTGTATTCATTGTAGGCAATCTCAACCAATAGCGGCATGGTATTGGTTTCACCGCGAATATGACCTGAGACCACACTCACCGCGCCAAACTCACCCATCGCCCGGGCATTGGTCAAAATAATACCGTATAGCAATGCCCATTTGATATTGGGCAGCGTCACCCGCCAAAACATTTGCCAGCCTGACGCGCCGAGTGTTAATGCCGCTTGCTCTTCACTGCTGCCCTGCGACTGCATCAGCGGAATCACTTCACGCGCCACGAATGGAAAAGTCACAAACATGGTGGCAAGTACGATACCGGGAATGGCAAAAATCACTTGAAAACCAAAGTATTCTAGCCAGCCGCCAAGCCAAGTATTGGCGCCCAGTAGCGCTACAAACATCAAGCCTGCGACCACCGGCGACACCGAAAATGGCAAATCTAGCAGCGTGGTGAGAAATTGCTTACCTTTAAAATCAAATCGGGTCAATAGCCAGGCTAATGCAATCCCAATCACCGTATTAATCGGTACCACAATCAGCGCCGTAATCAAGGTAAGCTTGATAGCCGATAACGCCTCGTGATCGGTCAAGGCAGCCACATACAACTGCCAGCCAGATTTTAAGGCTTCGTAAAACACCGATATCAGCGGAATCACTAGCATCAGCGTCATAAACGCCACCGCAATACCAATTAAGGTATAACGTAGCCATGTTGGCTCACGGGTTGCGGCTTGGGTTTGGTAAGGATATTGGCTGCTATCTATCATACACTTGCCCCGCCCATACGTTTGGTTAATAGCCACTGCAAGGCATTAATGGCGAATAAAATCACAAACGAAATCATCAACATAAACAAAGCAACCGCAGCAGCCCCTTGTACATCAAAGCTTTCAAGCTTACCAATAATGATTAACGGTAAAATCTCAGATTTCATCGGCAAATTACCCGCAATAAAAATCACCGAACCATACTCCCCCGTCGCCCGCGCAAACATCATGCCTGAGCCCATTAGCAACGCAGGATACAATTCTGGTAATATGACCCGTCTAAAAGTTGTCAATCTACCAGCGCCCAGCACCGATGCCGCCTCTTCATATTCTGGCGACAGCTCAGCTAGCACAGGTTGCACCGCACGCACAATAAACGGCAAACTCACCACAATCAACGCCAACCAAATACCAATGGGGGTAAAAGCAATTTTAATGCCAAATGGCGCAAAAAACTGCCCGATTAAACCATTGGGTGCATATAAGGTTGCTAGCGAAATCCCCATTACCGCCGTTGGCAAAGCAAAGGGCAAATCGACCAGTGCATTTAAAATCGACTTTCCCCAAAACTCATAGCGCACCAATACCCATGCAATCAGCGTACCAAACACCAAATTGGTCAATGTCGCTAGTAATGACATTTTTAGCGACAGTTCAATCGCTGCCTTGACGCGCGGTTCGGCAATGGTTTTGATAAATCCTGCCACGCCAATATCGGCGGCCGTCATTACCATTGCCACAAATGGCAATAGCACAATAATCGACAACGCCAACACACTGATGCCCAAACTCAAATTAAAAAACGGCATGATATGGCGCTTTTTATTGCGTTTTAAGGGTGAATTGGGTGTTTTAGGCTGATTGTTTGATGTTAAATCGGCTTGATGGTTAGCATTGATGCTTGCCATGCAGGGCTTCCTTTACTAATAATCGGTAGGCAACGTCAGAATTTAAACTAATAAACATACAAAAATAAAAATTCAAAAATAAAGATACAAAAAGCTCTGTATCCAAAATCTTAAGCACGGCTATAGTACCATCTCACTTCAATTTTCCAAACTATATTTATGCGCTTTAAATATTCTTAGCTAGAATAAAAAACCAGAGCCGAACTCTGGTTTTGTGAGGTAAAAACAGCGAACTATTTTGCCGCAGGTGCCGATGCTATGGTACTCGTTGGGCTGGCTAGCTGATCAAAAACACCACCATCTTTGAAGTATTTGGTCATGATATCCGTCCAGCTACCAAATTCGGCATTGGGACTAAAGGTGGTAAGCGGGGGTAATTTATCTTGATTTTTAGCCAGTACCGCCGCGTCGCTTGGGCGCAGGTATAAATCTGCCGCCAATTGCTGGGCAGGCTCGCTCCATAAATAATCAAGATACGCTTTCGCTGCGTCGTTGGTGCCTTTTTTATCGGTCACTGATTTGACAATCGCCACGGGGTTTTCTGCTGATATGGTGTAGCTTGGATAGACAATTTGCACATCGCCTTTACCAAACTGTTTGACCGCTAGGTTGGCTTCGTTTTCAAAGGTGACTAACACATCGCCAATTTGACGTTGTAAGAACGTGGTCGTTGCCGCACGCCCACCATTTTCATACACTGGTACGTTTTTGAGCAACGCTTTGACAAAGCTTTTGGTTTTACTTTCATCTTTATTAAAACTATGTAAGCCGTAGCCATACGCGCCTAAGAAGGCATAACGCCCATTACCCGTGGTTTTTGGGTTGGCAAGTACGATTTGTACGCCTGGTTTTGCCAAATCAGACCAGTCTTTGATTTGTTTTGGGTTGTCTTTACGCACCAAAAACACGATGGCACTGGTATAGGGTACTGCTTTGTTTGGGAATTGGCTTTGCCAATCTTGCGCCACCAAGCCTTTTTTCACCAACAGCTCTACATCTGAGCCTTGGTTCATACTCACTACGTCCGCTTGCAGACCGTTGGCAACTGCGAGCGCTTGTTTGCTAGAGCCGCCATGCGATTGCTGGATATCGATGGTTTTGCCGCTATTTTTGGCTTCGTAGTCTTTGATAAACAGGGGATTGTAGCTTTTATAAAAGTCACGCGCAACGTCATAGGAGACATTGAGGAGTTTAATACCGCCTTTATCGCTCGCGTCTGTATTTGATTGCGTGGCGGCTTGACCTGAAGCGGCTTGTTGGTCTTGCTGGGTGGGCGCACGTGAACAGCCCGCTAGACTCACGCCTAATAACGCTAGACTTGATAGCACGGCTACGGTTTTGTGTTGAACCTTAGTTTTTTTTTGAAAATTAACAGTCATCATGGTCACCCCTCATCTCAATGTATAAAAATCAATATATAATGTTAAATTCATACTATTTTACAAAAAAAGCGTCGACAAAAAAAACAATATTATTCTTTATTCATATTCCACTTCTGAATATTACATCATAAAATATAATGTAATATTTAAAATTAACAGCTTAACAGGCTGAATCACACCTGAATCACAAATGTCACGTTGTCAGCGTTATCATTTTCCCCTACAATTTTATTTTTAGTTAACAAGAATTCTCCATGGCAAAAGCTTCCAAAACCGTTATCAAATCAATTGAAGATCAGCTCGCACGACTGGATTTGCAAACCATCCCATCAAATCAGGCTGATGACGTATTCTTGGCGCTGCTTGTCGATGGTGAGCCTAATAATAAAGCAACTGCAAAGCGTGGCAGTGTTGATAACTTAAGCGTTGATAACTTAAACGATTATGACTTTAGCGAACAATTAGCCATTCAAGATCGCGATAGCCAACTACAACAGGCGTTAAGCGATACTGTATTGTCACTGAGCGATTATCTATCCGCTGTGCAGTTGGTGATTAGTGAAACGTTTGCCCATACCGTTTGGGTGAAAGCTGAAATCCGTAGTCTGTCAGCCAAAGGCGGTCACTATTATTTTGAATTGGCGGATAAAGATATGGAGGGCAAAGTCACCGCCAGCTGCCGCGGCACGCTATGGCGCGGTCAAGCAGCCAAAGTACTGTCAAAGTTTGAAAAAAACACTGGCATGAGCCTTGAGCGAGGCTTGAATGTATTGCTCAAAGTATCAGCCACGTTCCATGCCCAATATGGCTTTTCGCTAAACATCGTCGATATCGACCCCACTTACACACTGGGCGATTTGGCAAAGCAATACCAAATGATTTTAACCAGACTGCATGAAGAAGGGCTGCTCGATCTCAATCAATCGCTCCCCATGCCGTTTGATATTGAGCATGTGCTCGTCATCGCGCCTGAAAAAGCGGCAGGGTTAGGCGATTTTCGCGCGGATGCCGATAGGCTCGCCAGCACAGGGGCTTGTATTTTTCATTATGAGCACGCCACTTTTCAAGGCAATCACGCCCCTGAAGACATCCGCCAAGCCATCATTAAAGGCATGAAAAATCTGAGCAAGCAGCATATTGCCGCAGATTTGATAGTGATTATCCGGGGTGGTGGCGCGGTGGGCGATTTGGCCTATCTCAATGATTACGAACTTGCCGCGCTGGTGGCGGAGCAGCCGATACCGGTATGGGTCGGCATTGGTCATGAGCGCGACCGCGTCATGCTAGATGAAGTGGCACATCAAAGTTTTGATACCCCATCCAAGGTTATCGCAGGCATTCGCAATCATCTGCTCACTATTACCCAAGGTGCCAAACAACATTTTTTGACCATCGAGCAAATTGCTAAATCCAGCATCTTGCAGGCACGCCGTGATAGCGAACAACAACTTACCAAGATACAATCGGCAGCGCAGCGACAATTATCTGCCGCTAAACTTGCCATAGACAACCAATTTGTACAGATTCGCCAACTTGCCTATCAGCAAATCACCACCGCTCGCCAATCCACCAACCAACTGCGTGAGATGACATTGTTACAGCATCCGTCGACCGTATTGACCCGTGGCTATGCGATTATCAGAACCTCCCATCCTGCCTCAAAGGACTTAGCCTCACATGATTCAACATCAAATGACCTCGTATCGAATACGGTGATGACTTCGATTGCCCAAGCTGAACCCAATTCAACCATAACCATTGAACTACAAGATGGCTATCTACAAGCCACCGTCACTGCCAAACAATCAAAAAACTGACTTATCAATCAACAGGAATAACCATGACCGAGCCAACTGATTTTAAAAGCGCCTATGAGGTGTTAAAAACAAATGCACAGCGCTTGCAAAATAGCCAAGAACCCAACATCGACGCGCTGATGACCATTGTAGCGCAGTCCATTGACGCCTATAAAGTATGCCAAGCGCGGATTGATGCCGTCGAAGCCTCGCTTAATCAAGCGTTTGAAACAGACTAAGTTTCAATCAAGCATAAAAGCAGAATAAAAAAAGCCACTATCGAAGGATAATGGCTTTTTTATGTTGGGCATTTAAATTTCTACTTTGGCACCCATTTCTACCACATTGTTGCTAGGAAGTTTTAGAAATTCAGCCGCGGTGCCGGCATTACGGTGCATATGCGCAAACAATTTTTCACGCCATAACGCCATACCTTTAATACTCTCAGATGCCACCACTGCTTCATGGGATAAGAAATAACTGACCTTGGCAGGATCGAAATCAAAGTTAAATTGCTGAATGTGTTTGAGTGAGTCTGGCACATCAGGGTCATTTTTAAAGCCAAAATTGAGCACCACCTTCCAGCAATTGTGTCCCAAATAGGTCACTTCACTACGTTTGCTAAGACCCACCCAAGGGGTTTCTAAGGTATTCACAGTGACAAAGATATTGTACTCATGCAAGCATTTATTGTGCTTTAAGTTTTGTTTCAACGCCACGGGTACGATATCGACTTCAGAGACCATAAATACAGCAATGCCTTTGATTTTTTTGATATTTTCAAACAGCACTTGGCAGCGCTGGTTGATTAAGATTTTCTCTTGCAGTACCGCTTGCTGATTTTGCAGCTCTTGGATATTCTCAAGTGGCGCGTTTTCAATATCTTGGGCCAGCTTTTCTAATTTGCCTTGCGTCGACTCCAAAGCTATTTGTAAGCGTTTATTGGTAAAACTACCAAACAAGTCATCCAAGAAATTTTTTAAGTTAATTTGTCTTGTGGTATGGGCAATTCTCACCAAGTTACGCCCATCTCGCCAAGTCATCATGAGCACAAACATGACGCCCCCTAACAACAATGGGAACCAGCCGCCTTTGAACAATTTGAGCAGATTTGACGCCCAAAACAAGAAATCCACTACAAAGAACAATGAGGTCGCGGCAATACACAGTAGCAATGGGTATTTCCACGCATAGCGAATCACAAAGAAGGTCAATATCGTGGTAATCAGCATATCCGTACAAACCGCAATACCATAAGCGGCCGCTAACGCACCCGATGATTTGAACATCACCACAGCAAACGCAATGGCGATAAATAAGCCCCAGTTAATCGCTGGAATATACACCTGACCCACTTCTTTGACATTGGTATACACAATACGCATACGCGGTAAAAAGCCCAGTTGCACCGCTTGTTTTGTGATACTAAACGCTCCAGAAATCAGCGCTTGTGATGCAATCACCGTCGCTAAAGTTGCCATCACCACCATCGGGATACGCATGGCATCTGGAATCATCAAAAAGAAGGGATTGGATTTGCCATCAGGATTGGCGAGTAAAAATGCGCCTTGACCAAAATAATTGAGCAGCAAGGCAGGCATGACAATGGAAAACCAGGCGATACGAATCGGTTTTTTGCCAAAATGCCCCATATCGGCATACAAGGCTTCACCGCCTGTCACACACAACACAACTGCCCCCAAGATGATAAAGGCGAGTGTCGGATTGGTGATCACAAACTGATAAGCATAGATGGGATTGATGGCTTGCAAGATTTCGACATTGTGCTGGATATGATAAACCCCAATACCAGCAATCAACAAAAACCATAGCACCATCACAGGTCCAAACAGCTTACCAATACCTTTGGTACCAAATTTTTGCACAAAAAACAGTATGAACAAAATGGTCAGCGTGGCAGGAATTACCACACTATGCAGCCGTGGCGATACCACCGTCAAACCCTCTACTGCCGATAGCACCGAGATGGATGGGGTAATCACCCCATCACCATAAAACAAGCAAGTACCAAATATCCCCATGGTCATGATGATTGCGTGCAATTTTGGGCGATGTTTCACCGCGCTTGATGCCAAAGCGAGCATCGCAATCAGACCGCCTTCCCCTTTATTGTCGGCGCGTAGCACCAACGAGATGTACTTAAGACTGACGATAATGGTGATAGTCCACACAAATAACGACAGCACCCCATAGATATTGGCAACGTTAAAGGCGACATGACCAGAATTAAAAACTTCTTTTACTGAATACAGTACACTGGTACCGATATCGCCATAAACGACCCCGATTGCCCCTAATGTCAATGCAGGAACCGAGGTTTTAGCATGTGCTTTACTCATAAATTAACGACGCAATTTGATAAGATGGATTATTATAAGTCGAATTATAAAATTGCGGTTAAATTATATTTTGTAACCAAAGTTATCTATGTACTTGACGATAGTAACATTTTATCAGCGTCAATTTGAAAGAAGCAACCTAACCCCTTATTTTTAATGGTGAAATGGCGGTTTGGCAAGCCAAATCATACCAATCAATAATAAGAACACCAAGCCAAACACATAAAAAACCTCATTCGAGCCAATAATCAGCGCCTGTTGGTTAATATTTTGGTTGATGAGCGCCAGCGTTTGTTCATAACTCATACCAGACGCTTGCAGGCTTTTTGACCACGCATCAAAATTGGAATTTTGGGTGATACTTTCGGTCAAATAAGTATGCGCATAATTGCTGCGTCTTTCCCAAACAGTCATCACCATTGAAGCGCCAATCCCGCCCGCCAAGGTTCTCACAAAGGTGAAAATCCCTGTCGCTGCCGCCATTTTATCATGCGAAATGTTGGAGAGTGCAATGGTAGTTAAGGGCATAAAAAACATGGCAGTACCCAGTCCTTGGATAAACTGCGGCCAAAACACATCCCAAAACGTCATCTGCGGATTAAAATCACTTCGCCATACAAAGGTCGCACAATAGATTAAAAAACTTAACGTCACCAAGATGCGCATATCAATGTTTCGCGCGTATTTACCGATTAAGGGCGTCAACAACACCGGGAAAATACCAATCGGTGCGGCTGCCAACCCTGCCCAAACCGCGGTATAGCCCATGGTCTGCTGCAGCATGACGGGCAATAGCACAATGGCGCCCATATATAGCAAAAATGCCAAGCTAATCACCAATGTGCCAATGGTAAAATTGCGGTCTTGAAAAATCGACAAATCAATAATCGGATGTTCCTCACCGCGCTCCCAAATTATCAAATAACTCAAACATAAAACGCTAATGACGGCTAAAGCAATGATTTCAGGGGAAGCAAACCAATCGAGCTCACGCCCACGATCCAAGAAAAACTGCAGTGCACCCACCCCAACAATCATCAAAACAAGGCCTACTTTATCAATATCGGTCTTGATGACAGGCGTTTCGCGGTCTTTAAGTTGTTGCCATGCCAAAATGATGGCGACAATGCCAATCGGAATATTGATAAAAAATATCCAGCCCCAGTGATAATTGTCGCAGATATAACCGCCCAAAATCGGACCTAATATCGGCGCGGTGACGACCACCATAGCAAATAATCCAAGCGCCATTGCCCGTTTTTCAAGCGCAAAAGACTGTAATAATAGGCTTTGTGCCAGTGGAATCATCGGACCTGCTACTGCACCTTGCGCCACCCTGGCAATAATCAGCATCGTCAAACTATGGGACACCCCGCATAGCCATGAACAAAATACAAATAAACTTGCCGACACCAAAAACACTTTGACCGAGCCATACTGACGAGCCAACCACCCTGTGAGGGGAATAGATATCGCGTTGGACACGGCAAACATGGTAATCACCCATGTACCTTGCGAGGTCGCCGCACCCAAATCCCCTGCAATGGTCGGCAATGCCACATTGGCAATGGTCGAATCAAGCACCATCATAAACACCGCCATCGATAGGGCAAAAGTCACAATCGCAAGCGGCATCCCTGATAAAGGCGGGGGTTGATTTAGCTGACTACGGGCTCGGCTATCAGCCGCTGGCTGCTCGGCATCCATAGTGGGTGAAATTGCTTCCGCCATTTTTCACCTCACGATTGGTTTTGCTGGATAATTTGTTGGATAATTTTGGTCGCGCCTGACATATCGACTTGCGGCTGCAGCTGCGCAACAGGTTTGTTGCTAGCGGTCGCGGTAGCCACCTGCGGTTTGCCTTGTTGGTCTCGGCTATCAAGCTCGGCATGCATACTTAGCCCCACGCGTAGCGGATGCTGTTGTAATTCTTTGCTATCGAGTGCAATTCGTACAGGTAGACGCTGGGTGACTTTAATCCAGTTACCGGTGGCGTTTTGGGCAGGCAAAACCGAGAACGCACTGCCTGTTCCTGCTGATAAGCCAATCACTTTGCCATGATAAACAACCTCTTTACCATAGATATCTGATGTTAAATTCACCGCTTGACCTAGGTGAATGTCTTTAATTTGGCTTTCTTTAAAATTGGCATCAACCCACAAATCATGTAACGGCACAATCACCATCAAAGGCGTGCCTGCGCTGATTTTTTGACCTAATTGCACACCGCGTTTGGCAATTTGCCCATCGATGGGTGCTACAATCTGGGTACGGTTGAGATTGAGCCAAGCGGTTTGGATATTTGCTATCGCGGTTTGTACCGCAGGTTGTGATAGCACATCATTTTTACCTAAATTGGCGATTGTCACATTGCGCTGCGCTTCGGCAGTCACAACGGCAGAGCGAGCGGTGGCTTGCTTGGCAACTGCCGCATTGAGCTGGGCTTGGGCTTTTTTGACAGTGTCGGCAGCATGCTGGACTTCTTCTTGCGATACTGCTTGACTTGCCATCAAAGCGGCGCGGCGTTGATAGTCAGATTGTGCGGCAAGCAGCGCAATCTTGGCAGATTCAATTTGTGATTGCACTTCATTCATCGCAGTTTGTGCTTGCGAGATATTGACATCAGCTTGTTGGATGGTTGCGGTTTGGGTTTTATACTGTCTGATTGCTGTGCGCAATTGTGCTTTGGCGGTTTCAAGGGCTAAGCCATTATCCGCTTGGTCTAATGCTACCAAGGTTTGCCCAGCTTTGACCATATCTGTGTCATTGACCCCAATTGCTGTCACCGTCCCCGATATTTGCGCGTTGATTTGTACTTGGTTGCCGCTCACATAGGCGTCTTCGGTACTGACTTGATAGCGCCATTGGTTAACGTATAACCATAACGTCACCGCAGCAATCGCTAAAACAATCAAGGTAAATAACAATAGGTTTTTTTTACGTTTGGATTTGGCGGGGCGTTGGGTTGTGTTATGCGTAGGTTCTAGTGTCGGTACTGGTTCGGGGCTATCATCAACCCCAGTCGGCATGGTTTCAGCCATTTTTTCGTCCTTATCGCTAAACTTGAGTGGCAAAATCTAAAAAATCCGACGGCTAGCAGACGGATTTATGCTAGAAAATAGCTCGATTATGTAATTTAATATGCTTAATGGGTGGCAATATAAAACTATCCTAAACAGCCATCAAGCATCAAATAAAACATAAATGTTGCATAAGAATACAGTTAGGTAGATAATGTTGTTTATTGTAAAAATTTTGCGCAATTCGTGCGATTGCTAAAATTTAAAGGCTAAGACATAAAGCGTATGATAAAGAGCGTAAGGATACCAAAAAGCGATGAACGAAAATGATTTACGGGTCATTAAGACTGAACAACATATCGAGCAAGCTTTCCTCGCATTACTGCAGCAGAAACCTTACCGCGCCATCACGGTCCAAGATATTTTAGATACTGCAGCGATTAATCGCTCAACCTTTTATCGTCATTACGCCAGTAAAGAGGCGCTGGCAGAGAAAATGGTAAGTAATTTTCGCCAAGTGTATGAGAAGTTTTTAACTGAACGCTTTAGTGTCGCCAGTCAAGAAAATTTACTGATGTGTTTGGAACAATTTTGGGCGTTTATTCACACGCAAAAACAACGCATACTGGCTTTTTGGCAAATCAAAACCCCCAATATTCATTTATATGATGACATGTATGCGTTAATCAAACAAAATTATATTGAGCACGCCAAGCGCCACGAACGCCCAGGCGACTTGGATTTTCAAGGGCATACGTATGCAGGCATTATATTAAACAATTTAAGTTACTGCCTGCAGCAAGACCACCAAATGCCACTCGAGGATATTCGTAGCAATATACAACTGATGATGCAGACAGTGTCTATACAGTAATCTCTCATCGCAATAATCTCTGATTACTGTGCCATAATCTGCCATAACCTCAATGTCATCATTAGAGTCTAGTTAAAGCGCGCTAAAGTCCAATTTAGGATTTTTTACCGACTAAATCAATCACCCAAAGTTCCGCTTGCGAGCCCAGCCGAAACGGCACACCCCAAAAACCATAACCGGAGCTTACAATCACATCGGTATTGTTGATACGCTCATAGCCGTAACCCAAACGATTTAAGAATTTGACAATGAAATTGGCAGGAAATATTTGCCCATTATGGGTATGTCCAGACACTTGTAGATCAATCGGTAATTGTACGTTTTTTTCAATCTCATTGGGCTCATGGTCAAGTAAAATAATCGGCTTATCGGTATTTGACGGCATTAAGTCCTTGGTCGCTTTACGATAACTGGCATGATTATCCAGTCGCCCTACCAACCAAAGCTGGTTATCAACCAACACGTTCTCATCTGCCAATAAGGTAATATTGGCTTTTTGGATCGCATCACGAATCTCGCCTTCATGCCCATACATATCATGATTGCCTAGCGTGGCATACGCGCCCATTGGCCCTGCATTTGCTAGTTGCTGCAGTGCTGGCTGCATATTTTGCGAGGTATAGTAGTCAACATTATCATCCATGATATCGCCAGGCATCAGCAGCAGTTGCACGTTCTGTGCTTTTACCATCTCGGTTAATCGGTTAATTTGCCGCTCACCGACCATTAGACCCAAATGCAAGTCTGAAACCATCCCAATACGAATCGGTTTGGCAAGCGGCTGGTTGGCAGTCAAGCTGATATGACGAATGGTGGGTGTATAAGCATTATAAATACCCATCAACACCATGCCAAAAAACACGACCGGCAATAAAATGCGTTCCCCGTAAGTTTGATAACTCACGGAATTAAAAAATTGCGGGGCAACTTTCATCAACACCAGATTGATAATGCCCACCGCCACCATTGACATGATGACAAACCACAAAATAGTCAGCCAAGTCATAGACAGCTTAAGCCCAAAGCTCGTCAATCGTGCGATGCCAAATACCAATAACGCATTACTCATCACAAATAGACTAATCATCAAATAGCGAGAAGACCGATCGGATAACCAAGACCCTGCCCACCACTGCAGCCCCCGCCCCGCGCCATAAGTAAACAATTCAAACAACAATACAATGACGGTCAGAAATATCCAACGCATACCAGCCCCAAATTTTTGATAAGTAAAGGTTATATAAAGAATGTTTGTGAATTTACAATGTCGCTTTATCTATTAAAGCCAATCAGTGAATTTGAAAAAATCAATTAATATAATTTGCCCATTAAAAAACCCAACTTACGAGAATAAGTTGGGTTTTTTCGATATCGGCTCATCCGATAATGGTATTGTGGCAGGTTTATTGATTTTTAACAAGCAATAAATTTGCTATAATAACCCTTTTGGCACTTCTAAAAATTATGACTTATTCAACTGCTGTTAATTTATCTGATATTGCGAGCCCTGCCAAAACCCGCGTCATTGTGGGGATGTCGGGGGGCGTTGATTCTTCTGTCACCGCCGTTTTGCTCAAACAAGCGGGCTTTGACGTTGAAGGCTTGTTTATGAAAAACTGGGAAGAAGATGACGGTACCGAATATTGTACCGCCATGACTGACCTTGCCGACGCGCAAGCGGTCGCCGATAAAATCGGTATTAAACTGCATACCGCCAACTTTGCCATGGAATATTGGGATCACGTATTTGAGCATTTTTTGGCGGAATATAGCGCAGGTCGCACCCCAAACCCTGATATTTTATGCAACAAAGAAGTCAAGTTTAAAGCGTTTTTGGATTATGCGTTAACCTTGGGCGCGGATTACATTGCCACCGGTCACTATGCACGCCGCGGTTTTAGCGATGAAAATGGCAAATCGCCACTACTGCGCGGACTTGATAACAATAAAGACCAAAGCTATTTTCTGCATGCGGTGGCAGGCGATAAAATCGCCAAAACCCTGTTCCCTGTGGGTGAGTTAGAAAAACCTGAAGTACGCCGTATTGCCGAGCAATACGATTTAGCAACTGCGAAGAAAAAAGACTCTACCGGTATTTGCTTTATCGGCGAGCGACGCTTTAAAGACTTTTTACAGCAGTATTTGCCCGCTCAAAAAGGCGATATCTATACCGATGATGGCAAAAAAATCGGTACCCATGATGGCTTAATGTATTACACACTTGGTCAACGTGGCGGTATTGGTATTGGTGGGGTCAAAGATAGAGATGAGGCGCCTTGGTTTGTGTTGCACAAAGACTTGGATAATAATCGCCTGATTGTCGGTCAAGGGCATGACCATCCGATGTTACAATCCACTGAATTGACTGCTTATAAGCTTGACTGGGTGGTTGATGCACCCATCCAACTGTTTACTGCCCAAGGTTATCGCTGTACCGCCAAAACGCGCTATCGTCAGCCCGATCAAGCCTGTACAGTTTTTGCCCTTGATGAAACGGGTGACACCATAAAAGTGGTGTTTGACGAGCCACAGCGCGCGGTGACACCGGGTCAGTCTTGTGTGTTTTATGACGGTGATATTTGTCTAGGTGGTGGCGTGATTCAGACCATTGATGCTCCTACTAGCCTAGCTGAAGTTTAAAGTTTAATACCCATCAAGATACAAACAGCGCAAATTGATACCATTTGCGCTTTTTTTATACCCTGTTGATTAAGAAAAGTTTTTTGCGGCTAAGCGTTTATTCCACCCTGCTTTTTTTCGTAGGTAGCCAATTCCCCAGCAGCTTAAATAAATCACAAACGAAATGGTGGTAATATAAGGTGAAATCGGCAGTCCAGGTCCTAACGATAGTAATATCCCGCCGACCCCAGCGATGATGGCAAACAGCATGGACAACAAATAGACATAGATAGGTCTAGCCGTCACTTGACTCGCCGCCGCCGCAGGCGTGATGAGTAACGATAATAGCAGCAAGGCACCGACAAACTGCACACTTACCGCCACCACAAGACTCAGCGCAAACATAAACAGCAAAGATAAAAATGTTAAATTCAGATGCTGCGCTTGGGCAACTTGCGGGTCAACTGCGGCAAATAACATGCGCTGACCAAATATGGCGATGATTGACAGCACAATCACCGCAACCACTAACATCGACTGCAATTCAGCGGGCGTGATTGCAACAATTTGCCCGGTTAATAAGCCAAATTTATTGGAGGAGCGCCCTTGATACAAGGATAAAAACAACACCCCCAGCCCAAGCCCGAATGGCAACAAAATACCCACCACTGAGTTGCGGTTTTTGCCATCAATCCCCATGACCCCTAGCACCATGCCAGCCGTCACCGCCCCAATGACGGCACCTAGCGTCACTGAAGACCCTAACCATAAGGCACACGCCGCCCCTGCAAACGACAGCTCTGCTGTCCCATGCACGGCAAACGCCATGTCCCGTGCCTGAACCATCGGTCCGATGAATCCCGCCATCACACCCAACAATACCGCGGCCACGATGGATGTCGACACCAAGGGCAACAGCTCAGCAAAGTTATCAAAATTGATGATGGTATGTAGCCAAGTCGTGAGCAGCATGTAAATTCCAAAAGTTAAAAAACCATCGAATGTGATGGCTTGTGTTTGATTGAAGCAAATAAATTAGCGAAATCGATTGATTAAGTCGATACCACCGAGGTTGGCAGTCGCATTTTCAAGGTGCAGCACTTTATCTACCAAAGGTATAATCGGTTCGAGTTCATGGCTAATCATCAAAATCGCGGTATGATGCGCCTGTTTGCGATGGGCTAAAATATCACTGACCACATACTGACTTGCCACATCAAGACTCAGCAGCGGCTCATCCATCAACAAAACATCAGGCTCAGCGACCAAGGCTTGGGCGATACGCATGCGCTGCTGCTCACCACCCGAGAGCATGGTAAGCGGCGCATCACAAAATGACTCACCGCCGACTTCCGCAATGGCTTTATCCACCAAGTATTTTTTTTGTTTTGCTGTCTGCCAAAAACCGCCCAAGGTTTTTTTCGGGCTAAATAGACCAAACAAATAATTTTCCCCATCCAGCCCTAGCTGCACCAAGTCCCTACCCCGAATCGGTAGTTTTGGCGCAAAGTCTTTGATCTGTGGCACATAGCCCACTCGAATATCTTTGCCAAGCGTGATTGAACCACTGGATAGTGGCACAAGTTTGAGTAAACTTCGCAACAGTGTCGTCTTTCCTGTACCGTTGGCGCCGAGCAGTACCACAAATTCACCCGATAAAATCGAAAAATTGACATCCTGCCATAGCAGACGTTGTCCAAAGTGCATACTGCCATCTTTGACTTGCAAAACGACTTGCTGTGAATGGGGCAGTTTGACAAACGATTGGCAATGAATGGCCTGCGCAAACTGCCGCTCGCTATTGGCTATTTTGGTGGTTGACATAGGCATGGTGGCTACTTCTTCATCCTAACGACAAGATCCTAAAGGCAAGGATGGTTGATTGGCAATATCACATTGCAAAAAATCTGGGCTAAAAATTAAGCATTATAAGCGATAACCCGCCAACACTATACCCATTAACGCAAATTTTTCCCCAAATGCGTTAATGGGTAATCTAAAATTTTTAGGCTAGTTAAAATTAGCGCGTCGCTGCCGCAAAATCATCCAGAGTTTTTTCAATAAATTGTGTGTAGCTTGTCACGCCATCGGGGAAGGTTTCATAGACCGCCACAACTGGGACTGCTGATGCCTTAGCCAATGTGATTAGTTGCTTTGAGGTGGCATCTTCGGTCTGGGCATTGACCACCAACAAACCCACTTGTTTATTGCTCAGCAGGCTTTTACTGTCGTTGAGCACTTTGACCGATACCCCCGCATCCGTCTCTGATTGCACAGCATAGGCTTTTGGCGTCACATCCTTGATGCCCATATCGGCTAGCAAATACCCGATGACGGGCTCAGTAGCAAAGGCAGTGATGGCTTTTCGCTGTCCGATTTGTTGGGCTTTGACTTTAAGCGCATCAATTTGCTGGATGAATTGCTGGGTATTTTTCGCATAAATTGCTTGATTGGCAGGCGATGTTGCAGCCAATTGCTTGTTGACCGCTTCAGCCACTTTTTTTGCTGTATCGAGGGAGAAAAACACATGCTCATTGAAGTCACCGTGCGAGTGACTATGTACTTCGCTGTGCACTTCACTGGGCCCCTCACTGAGCACGTGAGGATGATCAGATGGCTGCGGATCAGCGGTTTTTATTTCGTGTTGGGTGTCGTGTTGGTGTTGTTCACTGGCAGGCTCATCTGCCGCATTGTCCGTGTTAGGCGACAGCCCTGAAAGTGCTACGGCATTAATCAGCACAGGTTTATGACTTACCGACTGAGCTAAGCTCATACCCCAATCATCATACCCGCCACCGTTGACCAGCATGACAGCGGACTTAGTAATATTAAGCTTGTCGGTCGCTGTGGCTTGATAATCATGCGGATCTTGTGATAAATCATCGACCCCCACAATCACATTGACTTTATCCCCCCCGACCGCTTTAGCCACCGAACCCCACACATTGGTGGTAGCATACACGGTGGGTAATTGGCTATCAATAACGGTGTTTGATGAGACTGTTGTAGCTGAGCTATTTGATGGGGATTGATTTGAGGCTGATTGATTTGAAGTGGATTGATTGTCAGTTTGCTTTTGGCAGCCTGTTAATCCCCCCAATAGGCTCAGCGTCAATGTTACCCCTGCAATCGTGGGGGTTTTTAGTAGCCTTAGTAGCAAAAAAGGTCGGCTAAAAAAAGCATATTTGTTAATCAATGCGTTTATCATGCTGGGTCGCCAAATCAGGTATTGAAAATATTAAAAATGTTATATTATAACATTTTAATAGTGTTCTCAAGGTAGCTCAATAATTTATGCTGGCTTGGATTTCATCTATCGCACCTTTAAATTCAACTATTTGCGCTGACCTTTTTATCCTCTGTTGCCGTAAAACCACCGACTTCAGGCGGTGGATATAAGGCAACT